>JAKAWH010000111.1 GCA_021817065.1 Actinomycetes bacterium | reverse complement strand
TCGCGAACTCGGGCTGAATGTCGCGCTGCCCGTTCTGCCTCTGCACGGTTCCCGTCGTGCAACCAAGATCAGCGGTGAGCCGTTCATGTCCTTCGACCTGATGAATGCGGTGCATGGGCTGAGCCAATCAATCTGGGACATTCGCAGGCTCATCTCGTGGATACGCGCTCAGGGCGCGACATCGATCGGGCTCTACGGCGTCTCGCTTGGCGGCTACGTATCCTCGATCCTTTCCGGAATCGAGGACGGGCTCGCCTGTGTCATAGCGGGTATTCCAGTGTCGGATTTCCCATCGCTATACCACCACCACAGCCCCCGTCCCCATCGAGCCCGTGCCATCGAGCACAACATCATGGGAGGCAACGCGGAGGATGTGTGCAGGGTGGTATCGCCGTTCAGTTACTCACCGCGTGTTCCCCGTGATCGGCGATTCATCTTCGCCGGTTACGGCGATCGGCTAGCGACGCCCCACCAGGCTCAACGGCTGTGGGAGCACTGGGAGCGTCCTTCCATCGCGTGGTACCCGGGGAGCCACGTCGGCTACCTGTGGTCACGCCAGGTGAACGCGTTCGTGGGTGAGTCCCTTACGGCCTCGGGAATGAGCATTCCCGCTGCCGAAGAGTAGGACCACTCGGTGACCTCACCAGCGCCCGGTGACGCCGGTTCTGCAAGGGCGTTCTGATGGAATCGATGGCTGGTCTCGACGCCAAGTTCCTCTATTCGGAGACCCCCACCACCCACATGCACACAATCAAGGTGGTGGTGTCGAACGTCTCGGACATGCCGGGGGGATTCGTGTACGAGGGTTTGGTCGACGCCCTTCGCCAGCAGTTGGGTCGGCTCCCACCGTTCCGCCGCCGTTTCGTGAGTGTGCCCCTCAGTCTCGGCCATCCGGTGTGGGTGGAAGACCCGAACTTCGACCTGGCTAATCACGTGTCGTACCGTAGCCTCGCCGCACCGGCGACGATGCGGGAACTGGCGGGAGAGATCGCCGACATCGCCGGCAAGCCACTGCCCCGGGACCGTCCGCTGTGGGAGATGGTCATCGTGGACGGCATCGAGGGTGGTCGTATGGCCGTGGTGGCCAAGGTCCACCACGCGGTGGCGGACGGCTTGGCGACGGTGGCTCTCCTGCAGAACGTGGTCGAAGGGGTGGACGAATCTCTGAGCGAGCCCCCCGTCGATACCTGGGAACCCGAAACGATCCCTGCGACGGTCCCGTTGCTCAAGGGAGCGATGCGGGCGCACGGGGTTCGGATACGAGGGCTGCCGCGGCTGGTGGTCGACTCGGTCAAGGGTGCCAGGGAATCCGAATTCCGCCGGCGCAAACTCGAACTCAAACCCCCCCTGCCGCTCCAGACTCCTCGAACGTCGCTGAATGTGTCTCTTGACGGGCGAAGGACATTCGCAATGACCACATTGCCTCTCGGCGACCTCCAGGCGATTCGGCGAGTGGCGGGAACCACCCTGAACGACGTCTACCTCGCAGTGTGCTCCGGAGCGCTGCGCCGCTTCCTCACCGCCAACGGGGAGCTTCCCTCTCGATCGCTGGTGGCAAGCGTTCCATTGTCCACCGATCCCAATGTGGCACGGATGAGCGGCAATCGGATCGATAGCCTCTACGTGACCTTGGGGACCGACATCGCCGACCCGTTGCAACGTTTGATGCACTGCAGCGCGGTGGCGAGCGGGGCGAAGCAAGTGCGCAGCGCGCTGGGCAACAGCCTTCTCGAACGGCGAGCCGAGGTGGTCCCTCCCCAGCTCTACAAGGCGGCGGTGAGGATATGGGGCCGATCGCATCTTGCCAATCGGGTCCGACCTCCCATCAACGTGATCCTCTCCAACGTCGCCGGTCCTCGCAGCCCCGTCCGCTTCGGTCCCTCCGCGATGGAGGCCCTCTATTCGGTCGGCCCCCTCATCGAAGGAGTAGGGCTGAACGTCACTGCCTGGAGCTACGTCGACAGCCTCCATATCTCGGTTCTGGGGTGCCCGGCGAGCCTCCCCGATCCGTGGAGGATCGCCGATGCGCTGGACGAGTCGCTGGCTGAGCTAACCGAATCGGTGGTGAACCAACCGGCGCCAGACAAGGTGGGTCACGTCGGGGTGCCGGTGGAAGACATGCCAGCCTGACCGCGATCTGTGGAATATAGACGGCCCGGAGGATGCTGTCAGAGATAGTCAGTTCCCTGGGCCGTGCCGCTTGCGACGTGCTCGGTCCACCCGGTACCCCCCCAGTACCGTAATCCGAACCGACCGGTTGGGTCCGGGAACCATCCAGGGGCCGGCAAGGAAGTGGTTACGGTCGAGATCGAGGCCACAGACGGCTTGCCGTACTTCCTGTGGGCGTATACCCAGAAGACCGTCGCCGCAATTGCGGAGACAAGGAAAATCGAAAGCATCGGGAGGAGTGATGCCTGCTTGTTCCCGCCATACCCGGCTGCCGAGGGGTGCACGATGAATTGGACGAAGACAAAGGCGATGACAATGTAGAGCGATGCCCACGCGACCTTGGACCACCGAAAAATGGTCTCGCCGTCCATGTACCGCGCCGGGATGAGGCCGAAGAACAAGCTTTGCAATCCACAGATCCACACGTATGCGAGAAGGGAATCAATCGCCAGGATAGGGAACGAACTATTCCCTGCAATCACCGAATCCTTGACAGGTATCCAGGCAAACCACGCAGCTGTGGCCAGCACTATCTGCCATAATGCCGCATATGTTGTCGAGCGACCGTCTTCGTCAGCAGTCAATTCTACCCGGAAGACAATCGCCATCATTATTCCGAACACATATCCCGGTTCGAAATGGGAGATCCTCGAAAAGGCTACGAAGACGACCGCAATGACGATCCCGAGCGGAAAGGCTCTGAGCTCACCGACCTTATTGAATCGCCGGTGCACGTAGACACCCCTCCCCACCTCTGTGACGGCGGTTGTGACGACGATCGCTCCGACGTAGCCGAATATCTCGGCAGCCGAGGAGACGTTGAGGCCGAAAGTTGGGTCATCGAGAGCGTAGAGGACCGAACCGATTACGGCGAACCCGATCAGAAGCATCGCTCCGTGCAGGCGGGCGAGTCGTCTCTCCACTGCCCGCACCGCGCGCCGTATGCGACCAGGCGATGCCACGATCTTTGAATGGTGCACTTTGAGGGCAGAATTGAAGACGATGGCAGGAAGGCCCACTAGTAAGATAAGAAGCACCGCCAACCCACTGTTCTGACCGGCAGTCTGCCCAAAGGTCTGTACCGCTTCGGAAGGGCTTGGGATCGACGAGGCGAGGGGTACCAGACCGGGAGGTCCACCAGCTCTCCCGAGCCCGAACCCGTCCCGGTAGTGCATCATCGGCCCGCGGCGTCCCCGTGATACCAGGTTGATTACCCGACGCCGTGCCGAATCATTTCGGCCGAAAAGGGCGGGGTGGTATTGGGCCGGGCGAGACGGACGCCTCGTCAGCAGGCTGGGCGTTGGTCGGGTGTGGAGGGTGCGATGGGAACTCGCGACGGCAGTCGACGTAGGGCCGGGTTGGCGAGCAAGGGTATCGCTCGAGTTGGTACACACGGTGGTGGAAGGGCTGACCACGGTGCAGCGGCGTGGTGGGAGCGAAGCAGCAGTACACACGGTGGTGGAAGGGCTGACCACGGTGCAGCGGCGTGGTGGGAGCGAAGAAGAGGTCGTTATCGCCGAGGCCGCTCTCGGCGCCAGGACGCCAAGTGTCAGCCACCCCGCGATGCAAACGCAGAGCGATGCTCCGATCCGGAATCCCGGACGCCCGAGAGTAGCTGGTCGGGGCTCCCCTTCCTCCACAAACTCCCAGGATAGGCAACCGCCTCGGTCGGTGTGGGTGCCCGGTTTGAATGACCCTTCCGGCTCGGCTACATTTAGCACTCAGAACACCCGAGTGCTAACAACCGACCGGGAGGCGCCGCCTCCCGGCATGAAACACCAGATCAGGAGGGTACCGATGAACCTCATTCCACTGGATGACCGGATCGTCGTGCGTCCGGGCGAGTCCGAGGAGACCACCGCGTCCGGCATTGTCATTCCCGACACCGCCAAGGAGAAGCCCCAGCAGGGCGAGGTCCTGGCTGTCGGCCCGGGACGGCGCGCCGAGAATACCGGCGAGTTGATTCCCCTTGATGTCGCCGTCGGTGACACGGTGGTTTACTCCAAGTACGGGGGCACCGAGATCACCGTCGAGGGCGAGGACCTCTTGATTCTTTCGGGCCGTGACGTACTGGCCAAGACCGCCAGCAAGGGCAAGAAGTAGATGGCCAAGCTCCTCAAGTTCGACGAGGACGCCCGCCGCGAGTTGCAGGCGGGCGTCGACAAGGTAGCCAATGCGGTCAAGATCACCCTGGGCCCGAAGGGGCGCAACGTGGTCCTCGACAAGAAGTTCGGCGCCCCCACCATCACCAATGACGGGGTGACCATCGCCAAGGACATCGAGCTGGAGAACCCGTTCGAGAATCTCGGGGCCCAGCTGGTCAAGGAGGTCGCCTCCAAGACCAACGACGTAGCCGGCGACGGGACCACGACAGCCACCGTTCTCGCCCAGGCGCTCATCACCGAGGGCCTGCGCAATGTCGCTGCGGGGGCCAATCCGATGGCGCTCAAGCGTGGCATCGAGGTCGCGGTGAAGGCCGTGGTCGAGAGCATCAAGGCCCAGTCCAAGGATGTCGAGGACAAGAGCGAGATCGCCCAGGTGGCTGCTATCTCGGCCGCCGATCCGGCCATCGGCAAGATCCTCGCCGATGCGATCGACAAGGTCGGCAAGGACGGGACGGTGACCGTCGAGGAGTCCAACACGTTCGGCCTCGAGCTCGACTTCACCGAGGGGATGCAGTTCGACAAGGGCTACCTCTCCCCGTATTTCGTGACCGATCCCGAGCGGCAGGAGGCGGTGCTCGACAATCCGCTCATCCTGATCATCAATTCCAAGATCTCGTCGGTCCACGATCTCTTGCCGGTACTGGAGAAGGTGATGCAGTCGGGCAAGCCCCTGCTCATCATCGCCGAGGACGTGGAGGGAGAGGCCCTCGCCACCCTGGTGGTCAACAAGATCCGCGGGACCTTCTCTGCAGTGGCCGTCAAGGCTCCCGGGTTCGGGGATCGTCGCAAGGCGATGCTCCAGGACGTTGCCGTCCTCACCGGTGGGCAGGTTATCGCCGAAGAGGTCGGCCTCAAGCTGGAGAATGCCACTCTCGATCTACTCGGCAGCGCTCGTCGGATCATCGTCACCAAGGACGACACCACGGTTGTCGAAGGTGCCGGTGACAAGAAGGAGGTGGACGGACGGATCGCCCAGATCAAGAGGGAGATCGAGGACACCGACTCCGACTGGGACCGCGAGAAGCTCCAGGAGCGCCTGGCCAAGCTGGCCGGCGGTGTCGCCGTCGTCCGGGTCGGCGCCGCAACCGAGGTGGAGCTCAAGGAGAAGAAGCACCGCATCGAAGACGCCCTGTCGGCCACTCGCGCCGCAATCGAGGAGGGCATCGTCCCCGGAGGGGGCACGGCTCTGGTGCGTGCTCGCGCCGCTGCCGAGAAGGCGGCCAAGAAGCTCTCTGGCGACGAGGCGACCGGTGCGTCCATCGTGATCAAGTCGCTGGTCGAGCCCCTGCGCCACATCGCGGCCAATGCAGGCTTCGAGGGCGCGGTGGTGGTCCAGGACGTCGATCGCGAGACCGGCGCCAACGGCTTCGACGCTTCTAGCGGACAGGTCACAGATCTTCTCAAGGCGGGCGTCATCGACCCGGCCAAGGTGACCCGATCGACCATCCAGAATGCCGCGTCGGTGGCAGCCCTGCTGCTCACCACCGAGGTTGTGGTGGTCGACAAGCCGGAGAAGATCGACCCGGCCGCCGCTGCCGCTGCCATGGGTGGGGGAATGGGCGGCATGGGCGGGATGATGTAGGGCATGTGCCCAAGAAGAGGGGGGCTCGCTGCGGCGGGCCCCCCTTTTTCGCGCCCGGGCAGCGCGAGCGATACTGGACGGGAGATGAGCCCACCCCCCGGACCCCAGAAGATTCCCCGCCCGCCCACCAGCAGGCCGGGCTCCCCTCCTTACTGGGAGGAGGCGGGATGGAAGGTTCCCGAAACCGTCTCTGCCGCCGACATCGCGCAGGCAATCACCCGAGCGGGACTCGACACCATCCCCATCACCCACCAGGAAGCGTGGCTGGGAACTGAGCTCACTCCTCGCCAGCGCTTTGCTGCCGAACGGGCCCTTCGAGCCTGGCGGGGGACGTCGGCCGTGCTGGTCCCCGTCTACGACGGCGTGGATGGGGAGGCACGTTTCATTCTCACCCGGCGTTCGCAGGCGTTGCGAAGCCACACCGGCGAGGTCGCCTTTCCGGGTGGGCGGGTTGACGAGGGTGAGCTGCCCGCCGCCGCCGCTCTCAGGGAGGCGCATGAGGAGATCGGGCTCGATCCCTCGTCGGTGTCGCTCATCGGCCACCTCGACGCCCTTCCCACCGTTGCCAGCGCGAGCTGGATCATCCCCTTCGTCGGCCTCCTCGACGGGCGACCCGAGATGCGGGCCAATCCCGACGAGGTCGAGCGTGTCTTCGACGTGTCGGTGAGCGAGCTGATCGCCGATGGTGTATATCGAGAAGAGATATGGGAATTTCCCGGGTTCGGTGAGGGGCCGGTGACCTTTTTCGAGGTCGAGGGCGATACCATCTGGGGCGCCACCGCGCGTATGCTGCGGAACTTGCTGGAGGTGGTGCTGGCGCCAAGCGACGGCTTCCAGGGGGGGTGATTCGGATCCTTCTGGGGTGATTCTGCCGCCTGCAGGAGCGGGCGGCGGACTTTGACCCGGGCTTCGACCCTCGAGTCCTCCGCATGGCGGAGGATGGTGACCCTAGAGTCCTCCGCATGGCGGAGGATGGTGACCCTAGACTCCATTGGCATGTCAGAAGATCTCTTTTTCGGCGTCGCCATGTCCGGCTACCAGGTGGAGGGCGGGTTCAACGGCCCCGGCGAGCCGCAGAACAACTGGGCGCGCCTGGAACGTGAGGGGAAGGTGGAACCCTCCGGTGTCGGGGTGGGTTGGTGGGAGCGGTGGGAAGAGTATCTGGATCGAGCTGCAGCGATCGGGTGCAACATGCTTCGAATGGGCCTTGAGTGGCCCCGTATCGAGCCCGTCGAGGGAGAAGTGGACGAAGAGGCCCTGACCCGGTACGCGGCGATGGTGGACGGGTGCAGGGAGCGCGGCATGGAACCCCTTCTCACCATCCAGCATTTCACCCATCCCGGTTGGCTGGGCGAGGACTTCTGGTTGTCGGCGGAGGCGGTGGATCGCTTTGCGAACTTTTCCCGGCTGGCGGTGGATCGCTTCGGAGGCACATGTCGCTACTGGGTGACCCTCAACGAGATCAATGCTCTCGCCATGGCCACCTACATCTTCGGGCTGTTCCCGCCCCGGGCCAAGCTCTTCGACTTCGCCAGGTCGGAGACGGCGGCAGGAAACATGCTGGCAGCCCATGTGGCGGCCTACGGGATCATCCATGCATCGCGGCCCGACGCGGTAGTCACCACCAACAACGCCGGTATCAGCCTCTACGAGCTGGATCGCGTGTTCACCGACGTGCTGCTTGCCCGGAGCGAGGGGATCAAACGGGACGACGTGGACGAGTGGCTCGGGCACCGCCGGAATGAGTGGTACAGCCTGATCGAGGCTCCTGACCTACTGGAGTCGGGGATCCGGTGGCTCACTGCCACCGCCGATCGGAAGGTCAAGCAGGGAGCGCGACGGGGACGGGACCGCGCCCTCGACGCGGTGTTCGCCAGCAAGCACGAATGCACCCTCGATGTCTATGGCTTCGATTACTACGACCCGGTGACCTCCCACCACGTGGTCCCGCCCGGCAGCCGGACTGCGGGGGGCCGTGTATGGAACCTGGCGCGGCCGTTCTGGGACGACCCACCGAATCCGGCCGGGCTCACCACCTATTGCCGCGCGCACGCCGCTCTTTCCCCCGGATTGCCCGTGTGGATCGTCGAGAACGGGATGTGTACCCGAGTGAGGAACGGCAGGGCGTATCCGCGCATCGATGGATGGGACCGCCAGCGCTACATTCGCCAGAACGTCGGCGCGCTCCTTCGCGCCCAGGATGAAGGCGTGCCGGTCGGTGCATATCTTCACTGGTCGCTGGTCGACAACTACGAATGGGGTTCGTATCAACCTCGTTTTGGAATATACGGAGTGGACCGTGAACGGGGGACTCGAGTGCTCGACACCGACGCCACCGGGGTCGACGCCGCCGGGACCTACCGGCAGGTCATCGAGGGTGTCCGAGCCGGAGACCGCTCGGTGCTCCAGTGAGCTGAGCCGAAGGGGCGTCGAGCGTTCGCCTGGTGTCGAGGCTGTCCACCGATCGATTGTCCAGGGTGTGGCGTCGGAGACGGCGCCGGAGGGACACTCTCCGGCGATACCACTCCCACCTCCGGCGTGAGCGCCGGCATCGCAGGCGGCTTCGATGGCGCCGATGGTGGCGCCGGAGGGAACTCCGCTCTGCGGCTCGGCGCCAGCGCCGCAGTGGATAGCAGGGTCTTCGAGCAGGTGTGCTGCAGCAGGTAGGGTGGAGCCGGGTCGCCCTTGCCGTCGGCGGGGCGGAGTAGGAGCATGACCGGGCGGCAATGCCTGGTTCGACGACGGCCGGGCCCACCGCCCCGGCTACGAAGGAGTGGTCAGTGGCTGAAGTTGAGATCGGCTTCGGGAAATCGGGACGCCGTGCCTACGGGTTCGACGATATCGCCATCGTCCCTTCGCGCCGGACCCGTGATCCCGAAGACGTGGACGTCTCCTGGGACATCGACGCCTTCCACTTCGAACTGCCCCTCATGGGGGCGGCGATGGACGGTGTGGTCAGCCCAGCCACGGCGGTGGAGCTGGGGAGGCTGGGGGGGGTGGGGGTACTGAACCTGGAGGGGCTGTGGACCCGCTACGAGGACCCCGAGCCCCTTTTCGAGGAGATCGCATCCTTGGAGGGCGACAAGGTCACCGTCCGGATGCAGCAGATCTACGCCGAACCGATCAAGGCGGAGCTGATCACCCGCCGTATCCGGGAGATCAAGGCAGCTGGCGTGGTGGCCGCCGCGTCGGTGACCCCCCAGAAGACCGAGGCCTTTTCCGAGGCCATCCTCGCCGCCGAGCTGGACCTGCTGGTGATCCAGGGGACGGTGGTATCCGCTGAGCACGTCTCCAAGAACGCCCAGCCCCTCAACCTCAAGTCGTTTATCCGCCACTTTGACCTGCCCGTCGTGGTCGGCGGCTGCGCTTCCTACCACGCCGCCCTTCACCTGATGCGGACCGGTGCTGTGGGGATTCTGGTCGGGGTAGGCCCGGGGAACGCCTGCACCAGCAGGGGGGTTCTTGGAATCGGGGTGCCCCAGGCGACCGCCATCGCCGACGCGGTGGGGGCCCGGATGCGCCATCTGGAGGAGACTGGTGTGTATGTCCACGTCATCGCCGACGGAGGGATGTCCAATGGCGGGGACATTGCCAAGGCGATTGCCTGCGGGGCCGACGCGGTCATGCTCGGCTCCCTTCTGGCCTCTGCCGAGGAGGCGCCCGGGCGGGGGTACCACTGGGGAATGGCAACGTTCCACCCAACCCTCCCGCGGGGAACCCGAGTGCAGACCACCGTTCGGGGAACCCTCAAGGAGGTCCTGGTGGGGCCGGCTCACGAGAACGACGGGAAGCTGAACCTGTTCGGGGC
>JAKAWH010000110.1 GCA_021817065.1 Actinomycetes bacterium | reverse complement strand
CCGATCATCCCTCGTAGGGCGCATCCCCGAAGGAGAACACGCCCCCGTCGGCGGCCACCAGCCAGTAACCCTCGCCGTCGGGAGTGGCGGCCATAGCAACGATCGGCTGGACCAAGTCCAGTGAATTGGACCCTCCAGGGGGAAGCAGAGGATTGAGCTGGCCGGCAGAGCCCTGGTATACCGCGTCCCCGAAGGAGAACACGCCCCCTACCGGATCGGCAGCCCAATATCCGGCGTCGTCGGGGCTGGTGGCCATAGCAACGAATCGGTCACCCGGCCACATGGTGCAGGCTTGCCCGGCGGGAGGCGCCAGGTGAGCCGATCCGAAATCGAACGTACCGCAGGTGGAAGCCGGCGCGGAAAGGAGCGAATACCCGTGCCCGTCAGGCGGAGGTATCGGCTCGGCCGAAGCGGACGGATTCGAGGCGACCCCGGTTCCCGCCTCGTTCGACGCCACCACGGTGAATGTGTAGGCGGTCACCGGGTTCAGGGGCGAGAAGACGGTGGTGCTTTCCAGTCCGCTGACAGTACGGGCGGCTCCCCCCGGTTCGGCGGTGACGGTGAAGCTGACGATCGGGGCGCCTCCGTCGGAGGCGGGCTGGCCCCACCGGACGGTCAGGCTCTCCCTCCCCGGCTCGACGGTCACCCCGGTCGGCTGGGAGGGAGGTGCCGCAGAGGAATCCGGGAGGGTGATCGTGACCACCCGCCCGTTGGCGTCCTCGTAGGAAAAGCCGGTCACTGCGTCGAACTCGGCCACCACCGGGTTCCCCGCTGCGTCGACGGCGATGCCAGAGGGGGTGACCAGTTCCGCCGCACTCGCCGCCCCCCCGTCCCCGGAAAAGCCTGCGGTGCCGTTTCCGGCCACCGTCACGATCCGGCCGGTGTCGCCCATCACTTCCCGCACCCGATGGTTCCCCGCGTCGCATACCCACAGGTTCCCCCGCCGATCCACTGCCACGCCCACCGGCCCGGCCACCTCTGCCCCGGTCGCCGCCCCCCCGTCCCCGGAAAAGCCTGCGGTGCCGTTTCCGGCCACCGTGTAGATGTCCCCCGCTGCCATGGCGATCCCGAAGCTGGTGTGGGAGGTGGAGGCGATCTCACGCACCCGGTTGTTGCCGGAATCGGCAAGGAAGATGTCACCGGCGCTGTCCACGGCGATACCGGTCGGCTGGTCGAGCAGCGCACTGGTGGCAGGTCCCCCGTCCCCGGAAAAGCCCCCTTTTCCGAAGATGCCGGCCACACCGGTGCCGGATCCGGCGAGGGTATAGATGTCGCCGGACACCATGGGTATCCCGTAGTTGGTCCCGTCGCGAGCCGGCACCTCCCGCACCACGTTGTTCAGCCAATCGCTCAGGAAAAGGTCGCCTGCCGCGTCGAACCCTACTCCCTCCGGCTGGCCCAGCTGCGCCTGGCCGGCGGGTCCCCCGTCCCCGGAAAAGCTGAAGGTCTGGTTGCCTGCCACCCGGGTGATCGTCCGGCTCCCGCCGGGTGCCACCTTGGAGATGGTCGATGAATCGCTCAGGTAGAGATCGCCGGCCGCATCGAGGGCAAGACCGGTGGGATAGGCGAGCTCCGCTTCTGCGGCCGGCCCGCCGTCGCCACCAAAGCCCGGGCTGCCACTGCCCACCACCGTCGAGATGATCCCGGTTACCCCGTCCACCTCCCGGACCCGGTTGTCGTAGTAGTCGGTGATGTACAAGTTCCCGTATTGGTCGGCCACCGCGTCCACCGGATCATGTAGCTGGGCGTCTGCCGCCGGGCACCCGTCGCCAATGTCGTCGGTGGCGCCCACGCAGTCGGGCGATCCGCCCGCCACCGTGTAGATGTCGCCCCCGATCACCTCGTGCCCGAAGTACTCGGTCGAATGGGCGGCCACCAGCCGCACCGGCGCGTTCATCGAGGTGAAGTCCTCGGTTACGAATAGGTTGCCGAAGCGGTCCACCGAGACCCCCTGGGGAGAGCCGATTTCTGCCTGCAGCGCCGGGCCGCCGTCACCGGCCACCGCCAGGCTTCCTCCTTGACCGTCACCGGCCACCGTGTAGATATCCCCGGCCTTCATGGCGATGCCAAAAGAGGTTCCGTCGAGCGCGGCGACCTCCCGTACCCGCCCGTTCAGGGTATCGGCGAAGAAGAGATCGCCCTGGGCGTCGACTGCCAACCCCTGGGGAAAGCCCAGTTTCGCGTCGAGTGCCGGACCGCCGTCGCCCGAGAATCCGATGTTCCCGTCGCCTGCCACCGTGTAGATATCGCCGGCCTTCATGGCAATGCCGTAGTAGGTACCGTCCCGGGCGGGGATCTCCCGGATGCGGGCGCTCGACTGGTCCGCGACGAAGACGTCTCCCGTGGCGTCCGCCGCCACTCCAGCCGGTTGGTCCAGCTGGGCTCCGGTGGCCGGCCCAAAGTCGCCGGAAAAGCCCCCGTATCCCGATCCGGCCAGGGTGGACTCCCATCCCGACGACATATCGATCCCGCGCAGCACATTGCCGACGAGATCACTCGCAATAAGATTGTTACCCGACAGCGCGATGAAGTATGGGCTCTGGGCGATCCCCCCGGCCGGTCCTGAACCGGTCCCACCCACCGTCGTCCGGAGGGTGGCTGTCTGGGTGGCCGGTGTCCCCGCAGCGGCCCGGGCGAGCGGCGGAGCGGCGGGCAGCGCCACCGCCATTGCCACACTGATCACCAGGCCGCGCACCTCGACATGGTAGGCGCTCTTTTCGGGTCGGCTCCGGTGAGCTCGCTGCCTCTCGAAGGTGCTCCGCTCCTACCCACTCCGGTGAGCTCGCTGCTACCGGTAGTACGATCACCACGCTGTGCCCGACGAGCTGAAGCGCATCCACGTGTCGACCTGGCCCATGTGGGTGCTCGGACTGGTGATCGGCATCGACACCCTCGACCAGAGCATCGTCCGTGGGATCGTTCCACAACTCAAATCCGCCTTCCACGTCGGCGACTTCGACATCGGGATACTGCTCTCCGCCTTCGTGGTGGTCAACGGCGTCATCACCCTTCCGGCGGGTTATCTCGCCGACCGATGGAGACGGACTCGGACCATCGGCACCACCGTGATCGGTTGGTCGACCATCTCGGCACTCGGGGCGGCCGCCTTCACTTTCCCGGTCCTGGTGGTCATAAGGGGCTTCCTGGGCTTCGGGGAGGCGATCACCGAGCCGTCCGCCAACAGCCTGATCGCCGACTACTACCAGCTCGAGGAGAGGGGAAGGGCCTTCTCCATACAGCAGTGCCTCTTCTTCCTCGGATATGGAGCAGGGGTGGCGCTGGGGGGAGCGGTGGCGCGCCAATGGGGCTGGAGGATGGCGTTTCTCGTCTCGGCGGTGCCGGGACTTGCCATCGCCGGGGCCGCCTGGCGGCTGCGAGAACCCTCGCGGGGTGGGGCCGACCGGGCCCGGCTGGGACTCGACTCGGCCGGCGCCGCCCACGGCCCTCCGGGCCGCCGGCGCCTCATAGAGGAGGGAGCGGGAACCTTCCTCGCCGATATGGCGCGCGGGTTGAAGGCCGATCTGATCACCATTCTCCGGATCCCTACTCTTCGCTACGCACTGGTGGGGGTATCCGCTCTGCTCTTCACGGTCACCGCGGTGGGCTCCTGGCTCCCCGAGTTCTACGAGCGCCAGCTCCACCTCTCCCAGGCGGCCAGCACCGTCGCCTTCGCCCTGCTGGTCGCCGGGGCGGGAATCCCCGGCGTCATCGTTGGCGGGAGGGTTGCCGACAAGTGGGCCCATCGCATCAAGGGGGCACGCATGGCGATCCCGGCCTGGTGCCTGCTGGTGTCCACCACTCTTTTCCTCGTGTCTTACCTGCGGCTCCCGTTCTGGCCGAGCTACCTCTTGCAGGTGGTGGCTTTTTTCACCGCCACCATGTCGATACCCGCTCTCCGGGCCGGCCTCTCCGACGCGGTCCCCGCCACCTTGCGGGGTACCGGCTTCGGCGCGTTCAATCTCGTCTCGGTCGTCTTCGGGGGGGCCGTCGCACCAGTGGCTGTCTCGTTCTTCTCTCAGCATTTCGGCAATGACATCCGGACCGCTTTCCTCATCACCACCCCGCCGGTATACCTGGGGGCGCTCCTCCTTCTGGCGGCCCGCAAGCACATCGACGCCGATGCGGCCAAAATATTCGCCCGCATCATGGAGGCGGTCCAGGAGGACAATGCCCGCAAGAACCCGGCTCCCCTGCCGACCGATCCTTGACCCGGTCCCGCTCGCGTCCCCCGTTGCCTCTCCCGACCGATCCTTGACCCGGTCCCGCTCGCGTCCCCCGTTGCCTCTCCCGACCGATCCTTGACCCAGCCACACTTATCGGTTACTCTCGGTAACATGGAAGAGGCGCACGAAACTCCTGCCCCAATCATCGACGCCTCGGTCCTGCCCGACGATTTTCGCCGGCGCGAGTACTCCCGGACCGGACGGCACCGCCCCAGGGACAAGCGTAGCGGCGGACCCGTTCGTCTCTCCTCCCGCCGCCCGACATCCGCGGCCGGGCGGTACACCGCCGAGCGCGCCGCCAAGAGGGAGCGCTTTCTCGACGCCACTGCGGCAGTGATCGCCGATCACGGCCCTGCTGTCTCCATGGAGGAGATCGCCGCCGCGTGCGGGGTCACCAAGCCGATCCTCTACCGCCACTTCGGCGACCGAAGCGGACTGGTGCGCGCATTGGCCGAGCGGTATGCAGCCGACATCTTCACCGAGCTGGACGAGGCGCTCACCAGCCCCCAACACCCCCGCACCCTGCTCGCCACCACCATCGACGCATACCTGAGACTCCTGGAGAAGCAACCCGAGCTTTACCAGTTCGTCACCCAGAGGGCCGTCGACTACCTAGCCAACGAGTCCCCGACCATGGTGGGTAATTTCCAGCGCGAGGTCGGCCGCCGGGTTGCCGTGGTGATGGGAGAGAAGCTTCGCGAGGCCAACATGGACTCCGGGGGTGTCGAGCCGATCGCTCAAGGGATCGTCGGCCTGGTCCATTCGGCCGGAGACTGGTGGATCGAGCGCCGCTCCATGCCCCGGGCCCGCCTGGTCGCTTACCTCACCGACCTTATCTGGGGCGGGCTTTCCGGGTCGGCACCCGCGGAGGGCTCCTAACCTCCCCGGCACCTGCCGCCCGATCAGCGGTCGCGACCACCCGCCATCTACGGTACGGTCACGGAGTGGCCCTACCCGACGAGGAGATCGCATTGGTGCGGCAGGCCACCGACATTGTCGGGCTGATCAGCGAGCACCTCGCCCTTCGCAAAGTCGGACGCCGCTGGGTGGGACTCTGCCCCTTCCACCAGGAGAACACTCCCTCCTTCAGCGTCAATGCAGAGGAGGGCGTCTACCACTGCTTCGGGTGCCATGCGTCCGGCGACGCCATCTCGTTCCTCCGCAGCGTCGAACACCTCGACTTCGTCGACGCGGTCGAGCGCCTCGCATCACGGGCTCATATCACCCTGCATGACAGCGCTTCCCCTGCCGACGCTGCCCGCAAGCGCCGCCGAGAGCAGCTCTACGCTGTCATGGAGGCCGCGGTCGACTACTACCACCACCAGCTCCACTCCTCCAAGGAGGGTGAGCGCGCGCTTTCCTATCTCGCATCGAGAGGATACGGCGAGAGCACCGTGTCCACTTTCAGATTGGGCTATTCGCCCGAAGACTTCGACGCTCTCGTCCGCGCTCTCTCCTTCTCCCCTCCGCTCCTGGTGGAAGCCGGGCTCGGGTACATGAACCGCCGCGGACGATTCCAGGACGCGTTCCGGGGCCGGGTGCTTTTTCCAATCTTCGATGCAGGAGGCCACCCGGTTGCCTTCGGTGGAAGGGTGATCCCTGGCCATCCTCCGGGCGGCGACACAGCTGCACCCAAGTACAAGAACTCCTCGGAGACGCCCATCTACTCCAAGCGCCGCACCCTCTACGGGCTCAATTGGGCGAAATCCGACGTTGCGGCCACCGGGGAGATCGTGGTCTGCGAGGGCTACACCGACGTGATCGGCTGCTTCCAGGCGGGAATCCCTCGGGCGGTGGCCACGTGCGGCACCGCTCTCGCCGACGAGCATTTCGCCACCCTGCGCAAGTTCGCCCGCCGCATCGTGCTCGCCTATGACGCCGATAGCGCGGGGCAGGCCGGTGCCGAGCGGGTATACGCATGGGAACGCGCCCACGATGTGGAAGTGGCGGTGGCTGCCCTTCCCAACGGAAGCGATCCGGGTGAGCTTGCCAGTGCCGACCCGGAGGCCCTCACCCGGGCGATCGCCGGTGCCAAGCAATTTGCCGGGTTCAGGATCGACCGGTTACTCGCTGGCGCCGACCTCGCCACCGGAGAGGGGCGGGCTCGCGCCTTCGAATCCGCCCTCCCCATCATCGCCGAGCATCCCAACGAGCTGGTCCGGGATCATTACCTCATGGTGGTGGTAAGCCGGACAGGCGTCGACCAGCACAGAGCCCGGGAGCTCCTTGCCCGCCAGCTCCGTTCCCGCAAGACATCGCCCGGGACGGGTCCGGCTCGCTCCAGACCATCCCCCGGGACGGGTCCGGCTCGCTCGGAGAGATCGCCCGGAACGGGTCCAGCTCGCTCGGAGAGTTCGCCCGGGACGGGTCCGGCTCGCTCGGAGAGATCGCCCGGGACGGGTCCAGCTCGCTCGGAGAGTTCGCCCGGATCACCATCGACCTCCGGCCCACCGGTTTCGCTGGCGCCCGAAGAGCCGCTGGGTGAGCCGCCTGAGCATTCCCGTAGACAGCCGCCCGAAGAGCCGCTGGGTGAGCCGCCCACAATCCGGACCGGCACAGGTCCCGGGACCACTCGCCCGGTGACCGCCCCGATCAACCGGCTGGAAGCCGAAGCCATCCGGATCATGATCTCCCACCCCCAGTCCCTTCCCACCCCTCTTCACAGCTGCCTCTTCGGGGAACCAGCCCTCCGGGAGTGCTTCCGGCACCTGGCGGATGCTCACGGGGAGCTCAGCACGGCTATGAGCGCGGCCAGCGAGGGCACTGCTGCCCTCCTCGGCCGTTTCGCCGTCGAAGAGCCGACCGCCGACGGCGACGAGCTGTGGCGCCGCCTGATCGAGGCTGCAGCGCTCCGCCAACTGAAAGAGTCGGACCGCGAAATCCATCTTTTCCCGGAAAGGTTCGCGGAGATCGAGTCCGAACGAGTGTCGGTTCGTCGTGCCATCCAAGAAATGCGGGCTACCCGCGATCCCGGTGCCGCTAGAACGGCCGGAGAACTCTTGTTAGGCTGGCTCATCGAAGGGGCACCCGGTGAGACGATGAACCGAACGACCGATCAGGTCTCCACGGCATGATGAGCAAGACGCAAGGCGCGTCGCCTTCCCCGACTTCCCGCGCTCGTGGCAAGAATACCCCGGTCCTGCCATCCGTGTTCGCAGCCGCCTCCCCTGTCGAGGTCGACAAGCTGCGTTCCATCGGCAAGCATGACGGCAACATCACCCAAGACGATCTGATGGTGGCCCTCAAAGATGTCGAGCTCACGCCAGATGTCCTGAGCGAAGTGATTTCGTGGGCGACAGCAGAAGGCTTCACGCTGGCTGACGAGGCCGACGAACTGACCACCGAGCCGGTAGGTGACGAGATCGAGGCGAGCGGAGAGGTGCCGGTGGTAGAGGCCATCGCTTCACCTCGACCTCGAACCCGCCGCGTCGGCGCCGCGCCGGCCACCGGCAAGACGGAACCCAAGCGCAGTCCTGCGAAACAAGCCGCCAAGCGTGCAAGCGGGCGCGAAGCATCGGATACCGGAGCATCCGCCGACGCAGTCCACGCCTATCTTAAGGAAATAGGTAAGGTTCCCCTCCTGACTGCTGCGCAAGAGGTCGAGCTCGCACAGAAGGTCGAAGCCGGCATCGCTGCTGCCCAGAAGCTCGCTGCCCGTCACGATGCAGGCATACCGGCCGGGCTCGACAAGGACGATCCTCCCTCCCCCAACGGTGCCGGACCCGCAGGGGAAACCCACGCTCTCCGCCGAGCTGTCACCCAGGGTGACGCTGCCAAGCGCCAGCTCATCGAGGCCAATCTGCGCCTGGTGGTGTCCATCGCGAAGCGATACCGAAATCGCGGGATGGCTTTTCTCGACCTGATCCAGGAAGGGAACCTGGGCCTGATGCGAGCGGTGGACAAGTTCGACTACACCCGGGGCTTCAAGTTCTCGACCTATGCAACCTGGTGGATCAGGCAGGCGATCACCCGTGCCATCGCCGACCAGGCGCGCACCATTCGCATACCGGTCCACATGGTTGACGTGATCAACAAGGTGAACCGGGTCCAACGCCAGATGATGCAGGAGATGGGACGCGATCCCACCACCGAGGAGCTCGCTTCCAAATTGGAGATGCCGATCGCTCGGGTGCGGGACATACAGCGCATAAGTCAGGACACCCTCTCGCTTGAGCAGCCGGTCGGCGAGACCGAGGACTTCATGCTCTCCGACACCATCGAGGACGAGGCGGCCATCGTCCCCGCCGATGCGGCGACTCGCAAGATGCTCAATGAGGCGCTGGAGAGGACCCTTTCCCAGCTCTCCCCCCGCGAACGGGACTTGCTCACCATGCGCTTCGGACTCGATGGCGGCCGAATGAGGACGCTCGAAGAGGTGGGCAAGGCACTCGGCGTGACCCGGGAACGGGTCCGTCAGATCGAAGCCAAGACGATCGCCAAGCTTCGGAACCCCCAGAGGTCACAGCCCCTCCGGGATTACCTGGAAGAAGAGTGAGGCCGCCCTCTCCTGCTGCTGGCCTTCTTGCACCGGGCGCGGTGCCCGCTCAGTAGTAGCGGCGTTCCCCTTGGGCGGCCTGCCGAGTCTGGCTGAGTTGGACTACCGTTCCCGGTTGCTGGCTCCCACGATCCCTCCGTGATGATCGCCCAACCGCTCGGGACTCCAGGCTAACGATATGGGGGTTGTCATCCCCCTGGTTCCCGAGGATGTCCCTGACCCGTTCGAAACCGAGGTCGGCTGCTGCACGGAGCTTCGCCGCGCCAGCGCGTGTCGCTCCCGCGCGGGTGGCCAGGCGGACCGCCTTGGCCATCTGCTCGTACCTCTCCCGACCCGCCTTGGCCCCCAGGTAGTACCCGACGGCCGCCCCGGCGATAAGCCCTGTTCGCATCTTCATTGCCAGGTCCTCCCCTCTTGCCCCCGGTGACGCCCCGATGACGCCGCCGCGAATGAATTCTCTCCATGCTCTCGCGGGTGGGTCGGCAGCGCAAGCGGGAATGCTCGGGAATTGCATCGTCGTGCCAACTCCGCATCTCCGGCCCCACCAACAGGTCGCCGGGCAAGAAACTCGTGTGGAGGTCCCACCTCCTGCTATCGTCGCTCCCGCAGGAGGCGCCCGGTCCCCATGGTCCCGGAGCGTCCCCCCTTCCGGGGTAGCTCAATCGGCAGAGCAAGCGGCTGTTAACCGTTAGGTTGAGAGTTCGAGTCTCTCCCCCGGAGCTTTTCGCAGGTCAGAGGGGGTATTTCCTCTCTGACCATTGCGGCCGTGCGCGCTACGTGCGCGATCTCTTGGCGGTATCGCGCACGATCGGCACCACTTCCGCTGGCTTCACAAGGTCCGTCAGCGCCTTCGCGATCACTTCGTCTCGGTTCTCGGTGGCGTGTTGATAGATCAGCGCGGCGCGTGAACTTGCGTGGCCCGCTCGGCGCATCAGCTCCTTGGTAGTCGCCCCAGTGGCAGCGGCCATCGTGAGGGAGAAATGTCGGAGATCGTGGAAGTGTACCGCCAGCCCACAGTGCTTACGCGCCTTCGTGAAGGCGGTTTCCAAGGTCTTCGGCCGCATCGGTTGACCCGTTCGCCCCGTGAACAGGTACGCATCCGGATCGGCTCCGA
>JAKAWH010000109.1 GCA_021817065.1 Actinomycetes bacterium | reverse complement strand
GGTGGTGGTGGTGCCCGACTTGGTCGTAGTGGTGGTCACCGTAGCGGTGAAGGTGGCCGAGGACCCCGGGGCGAGGGAGGAAGCCGAGGAGGAGAGGGATAGGGAGGTGGTGGAGGTGGGAGGTGGCGGGGGTGGTGCAGGGGGAGTCAATGAGGTAAGTACGACGTCACCGCCGGAGGTACCTCCCACATAGGTGATGCCGAAGGTTTGCCCGGCGACAGTGAATGTACCTCCCTCGGGAACAGGGGAACCCCCGACCGAAAAAGAACCGATCACCGGATACCCGGTCTTGTTCACCAGGATATCGAATGTTGTGCCTTGCGGGGCAGCAAATGACGGGGACACGTTCAATATCCCACCGGTGATGTTCACCGTTCCGCCAGTACTCACCACGAGTTGGGAGTATCCGCTTCCAGCAGTCGTGCCAGTGATGTCGATGTCGAGCTGCCCTCCCGTCTCGATTGCCGCAGAGCCGGTTGTGAGAACTGCCGGCGAGGTCACTCCGGGAAATACAAGTGCCCCAGAAGCAACTGCGCTCACTGCTCCAACGATGGCGCCGCTCCCTTCGAGAAACCCGTTCGCCTGCACGGTCACAGCCCCAGCCAGAGAGCCGGTGACATTCAGGGTTCCGGAAGCGACGGTCGTGGCACCTGTGTATGTACAGGTTCCTGAGAGGGTGAGAATTCCAGCGAGACTCCCCTGCATGGTCAATCCCAACGAGCCGACAATAGGCCCACTGAAAACGTCCGAGCCCGTGGTGGTATCGGTAAGGGTGGGCGATCCCGTGCTGGAGGTTATCGTTCCTGCACCAGCTAGTCCCCCCACCGAGGAGCTGAACCCGTGCAGGTCCACGGTGGCACCGGACGCGATGTTCAACGCGCTGCCGCTCGGGATAGCAGTACTGGAGCCCAGAAGAAGCGTGTCACTCAACACGGACGTGCTACCTGCGTAGCTGTCGTTCCCGGCGAGCGTGACGGAATCCGTCAAGCCGGGTGAGATCACCAATCCTGACCCTGTGGTCGACGAGATTGCATTGGTGAGCAGGAAGCCGGTGTTGGTTGATTCGATCACATCTCCATTACCCGCCAAGGTGACCGGACCTGACCAGGTGCTTCCGTTGGTTGAGGTGTCGTCCAGAACTCCACCACCCGAGGAACTTCCCAGGAAAAGCGAGTTGGAGAACGTATAGCCTACTGCAGACCCCCACAAATTCAGAGTGGCACCCCCATCGACAGTCACCGATCCCGTTCCAGCCGCAGCCGAATATCGCAGGGAGAGAGTTCCACTCACCACGGTGGTCCCTCCCGAGTAAGTGTTGTTCCCCTGTAGCGATACCCAACCTGTACCGGAACTCCCCGAGACGCCTAGGGTTGTCATAGAAGATGCGCCGCTAATGATCCCGGTAACGTCAAAATTGGGTGTACTGGACTTAAGGATGTCTCCGTTCCCACCTTTGAGAGTAATCATCCCCGGCCAAATGTCTCCCGTACCAGAGGAATTATCAAAAAGGGTTGCTCCTCCATTCGTGCTGCCAAGTGTAAGAGGTATATTCGAAGAAGGTGATGCGGTTAACTCAAGAGTCGCCCCGTCATCGACAGTAATCGCGCCAGTCGCTGCCGCATTTGCACTCGCCAGCACGAGAGTGCCTTGCGCAACGGTGACAGTGCCCGAATAACTTCCCGTACCCGACAAGGTAAGGGCTCCTACACCGTTCATGGTGAGGGAGAGGGTACCAGCCAGGACACCACTTAACGAATCTGAACCCGAAGTCGTATCGGTAAGAACGGGAGTACCGCTCGAGGAAGTGATTGTCCCCAAGTCCGACAAGGTGGACACCGACGCGCTGTTCCCATCCAAGTCGAACGTTGCACCCGGAAATACGCTAAGTGCACTCCCGCTCGGGTAGGCATTGGCATTGAATAATTGGAGATTGCCACTACTGACAGATGTTGATCCCGTATACGAGTTCGTTCCTGCCAATACGACATAGTCAATAGACGAGGCTCCATCAGTTGTGAGCGAGCTACCCGAAATACCTCCGGTAACCTTGAAATTGCCGCTACTGGATTCGATGATGTCGCCCAGTGACCCCACCAGGGAGATACTGCCGGCCCAAGTATCCCCGGTCCCGTCCATGTCCATCAGAGTTGCACCGCCAGTGCCAGAACCGAGCTGGAGAGACAACGTGCTCGGGAAGGTCGAGACGATCGGTGGATTCAGTTCCAAGGTGGCTCCATCGCCCACGATCACTTGACCCGCACCCAACGCCGAAGTAGCCGAACTGCCGCTCGCCATCAACGCACCAGCATTCACGGTTATCCCACTTGTAAAGGAGGCATTCGATGCCGTCAAGGTCACCGGGGAGCTTGATCCCGGTGAGCTGGTGTGCAACTGGGCACCACCTGAACTGACGATCGCGCCGGATACGGTGAATGAAGGGCTGCCCGATATGATCGAGTCCATCGCGCTTCCGAGGAGAGTGACGGTTCCAGTCCACGAATCTCCACTTACGGAGCTGGCGTCGTCGAGGGTGCCGTTTCCCCCCGCCCCACTTCCCAATGTCAACGCATTGTTGAATGAGAGTGCCGACCCTCCGTTGTTGTTCATGGCGAGGGTAGCACCTGCATCAACGGTAAACGTCGTACCGGTAGGCGCTGCTCCGGACGAGGCCAATGTCAGGGTTCCCCCCTGGACAATCGTATTGCCCGCGTAGGTATTCGATCCCCCCAGGGTGAGATCGCCGCCGACTCCGTTCATGACAAGTGAGAGCGGGTAATTCGTACTCGCATTGGTGATCGTGCCTTGAAAGAACGACGGCGTGGTCTGAGTATCGGTGAGGGTTACCGCAGCCGTAGCCAAACTTCCATTTGTGATGGTTCCCAGGCCCACCAACGCCCCGATTCCCATTGAATATCCATTCAAATCAAGGATGGCGCTGGCCGCCACATTCAGAGCGCTGGAGGAGTAACCAGAAGGAATTGCATTGGCTGCGCCCAACTTCAGGGTTCCTGTGGCAACGGTGGTCTGCCCCGTATACGAATTGGTTCCGCAACCTAGAACATTGACCGTTCCACTTACTCCACCTGAATACAGGCTCGTTCCGGTAATGCACCCGCTTATATTGAAAGTCGAGCTGCTGGCGTTGTTGGCAATGGAATCAGATCCGGTGGCATTGCTCACAAGCGAAATGCTTCCGCCCCACGTTGTCCCCGACACAGCGCTTTGCAGGGATGCACCTCCGTTCGTGCTGCCCAGGGTGAGCCCATAGGGATAAGTTCCACTGGCGTCTAGCACCAGCGACGCATTGTCGTCCACGGTAATAGTTGAGGTACTCGGGCCGGCAGCGGTGTTGTTGTGCAGGAAGAGCTGCCCCGATCGGACGGTTGTACCGCCGGTGTAGGTGTTTGTAGGGGAAGCGGGAGGCGAGAGCGCCACTGAGTCTCCACTGGTGTCACCAACAATGGTGAGCGGCGATGCAACGGATTCCCCGATCGACGATGCCACGGTGAAGATTGCGTTGTTGGACTCGATGGTCGCTGCGCCGCCTAGGGTTATCGCACCGGTCCAGGTGTCCCCACAGCTGCCTCCTGAGGGCTTGTCGTACAGCGTGCCGTTCAAGGTCAGAGTATTGCCAAATGACTGCGATGACGGGCACACCGGACTCAACGCGAGGGTCGCTCCCGCATCCACGGTGATCGGAGCGGTCCCCACCGATAGCGAGGTGTCGGCAACCAGGGTACCGGCGGCGGCGGTGAAACCAAGACTGGACGGGGCAGTAGAGGAGTTGAGAACCACCGAACCGGTGAAGCCCGCAGCACCGGCGATGAGAGAGTAGTTTGGGCTACTGATCGCCCCCGTCACGGTAAGCGACCACCCCGATGCGACCTCGAAGGTCTGGCTAGCGGTGAGGGTGAGTGGAACAGCGATGCTGGGACTTCCCGAGGTGACTTCGATACCCACACCTGCATTGGAAGCACCGCTTAGACTGAGCGCGTAGCTTCCAGAGATCGAATAGCTGGTTCCCAACACAATGTCATCAGCACTCTCAGGGTAATTGTCGGTCAAGCTGGTTATGCTGTTAGGAGGGCTCGAAGGAAAAGAAAGCTGGGCCCCGCCCAACAGTGCCGTTCCGGGAGCTGTCGAGGTGCCGCCACAAGATGCAGTGGGCGCCCAGTTGTCAGCAACACTGATATCAGGCGTCCCTGAAGCATCCGTCCAGGTGCACACCGTCCCCGAAAACGCACTCGCCGGTTGCCGCACCCCCCCCGCGAACACGCCAAGGACCGTGGCGCACCCAGCAAGGGCCGCGGCCCCCACCAGCAGAGCTACCCGGTGCCGCTTCGCAACTTCACCCACCTGGCGCACCGCCGCCGGCGCAGCTTCAGGCACCTCCCTGGCTCGCCTCGCCAGCCACACGGCGAAGAGGCCAGCGCCCAAGACAGCCAGGACGAGAAGTGACTTCCTCCTTGCCAGCTTCATCACGATCGACTGGATCTTCACTCGCTCCCCCCGTCCTCCTGACAGGCCCTACCACGTCGTGGTGCACAGCGATCCTACCAACCAATGGGTCACCTTGCGTGGGTCTGTGGCTCCCCCAAGTGGTCGTTGGCGGCGAGATCCGGTAATCCGCCCCTATATTTAGATGGTGCCCGGCTCCTCCACGTCGAACGGCCCCATCGCCGACACCGCCTCCGGCCGCATCCGAGGATCGCTCCGAAACGGCGTGGCCGTCTTCCGGGGAATCCCCTTTTCCCAAGCTCCTGTAGGCGATCTGCGCTTCCGCCCGCCGCAACCGGCTCTTCCCTGGCCAGGGGTGCGGGATTGCACCCAAGCTGGGCCGATCGCCCCCCAGAACGTGTGGGACCTGGAGAAGCTACTAGGCGCCGGCGACATGCCCCAGGACGAGGATTGCCTGACCCTGAACGTTTGGACTCCGTCGACCGAAGGAAGGCGTCCGGTGATGGTGTGGATCCACGGCGGGGCTTTTGCGACCGGGACTGGCCGCACCCCCTGGTACGAGGGAAGCCGACTGGCGTCCATGCGGGACGTGGTGGTGGTGACGTTCAACTACCGGCTCGGGATCCTCGGATTCTGCTACCTCGCCGAGATGGCCGGCGAACGCTTCGCCTCTTCGGGGATGAACGGCATCCTCGACCAGATCGCCGCACTCGAATGGGTTCGCGACAACATCAGCGCCCTTGGCGGAGACCCCACCGAGGTGACCATCTTCGGCGAGTCCGCCGGAGCGATGAGCGTAGGGACCCTGCTGGGCACCCCTGCCGCCTCGGGTCTCTTCCGCCGTGCGATCCTCCAGAGTGGTGCCTGCTCTAACACATCGCCTCCCGACAAGGCCACCCGAATCACCATGGAAGTCCTGGAGACTCTCGGGCTCTCCACCGGCGAGTCAGCCAAACTGGCTGATCTACCGGTCGACGCGCTTCTCGCAGCCCAGCAGACGGTGGCCGACATGCGGGGCGCCTACCTCTCCTTCCAACCGGTGGTCGACGGAGTCCACCTCCCCCGCTCGCCTCTCGAGTCGCTGTCCCTCCAATCCGCGGCTGGGGTGGACATCATCGTGGGCACAAACGAAGAAGAGATGAAACTTTTCGGAATCGATGACCCTTCGCTGCGGGATGTAGATGAGCCTCAGATGATCGCTCAGATGACCTCTCTCGGGGGTCACCTCTTCGACGAGGAACGAGCCCGCGGCCTGATCTCCGCCTACCGGCACCAGTTCCCCGACCTGGACCTCGGTGCGCTCTGGTTCCAGATGCTCACCGACTACGTATTCCGGATGCCTGCTACCAAGGTCGCCGAGGAGCAATCGGCCTTCGCCAACGTCTACTACTACCTTTTCTCGTGGGCGAGCCCGGCGTTCGGGGGGATGATCGGGTCGTCGCATTCCCTGGAGATCCCTTTTGTCTTCGACAATCTCGACCGGCAGGGGGTCGACATGTTCACCGGCGGTCCGGACGCCCCGGGACGCCAGCCCCTCGCGACCACTATGAGTTCAGCGTGGACCGCCTTCGCCCACGGGCGCTCCCCGGCAGGACCCGGAATGCCCGACTGGCCTCCCTATGACCTGGACACCCGCTCGACCATGATCTTCGATCTTCAGTGCCGGGTGGAGAAGGACCACGAGCCCGAGATCCGCGAGCTGTGGGAGGGGGTGGACTTCCGGTTCACGTAGTGGGACCGGAAGCGGGGACAGAGCCGGTTCACGTAGTGGGACCGGAAGCGGGGACAGAGCCGGTTCACGTAGTGGGACCGGAAGGGGGGACAGAGCCGGTTCACGTAGTGGGACCGGAAGGGGGGACAGAGCCGGTTCACGTAGTGGGACGTTCGTGAGGAAGCGGCCCGCACCATGCGGGGCGAAGATCGCTCAGTACCGGTACTGCGGCACGTAGCCCCCGCGCCCCAAGAGCATCGATTCCTCCTCCGAGAGTGATTCGTCCACCGAGCCGACCACCTCGGTCACCCAGTCGAGGCGTTCCTTGAGCAACCTGGACACCCCTTCTTGGAGGGTTACCGAACTGATCGCACAGCTCGAGCAGGCGCCAACCAGCTCGACCTCGACCACGCCAGTCTCCGGATCGGCACTTACCAACCGGAGGTCACCGCCATCCACCTGCACGGACGGGGCCATCAGCCCGATCAGCTCGTCGAGCGCGCCAAGGCGCTCCTCCCTGGTCTCCGCGGTGATCATCCCACCAGAGTAGAACCTCCGGAGCCTGCTGCATGTTCCCGGGGGGCGGGGCAGCACCCCTGGCACCACTCTGTGGGGTTCGGAACACTGCGCCTGAGTAGCTCCACCCGGAAGGCAATCCCGCCGTCCGTTGTGAATCATTGTCCCGGCGTTGCTTGAAGCCCTGAGGAAATGAGCGGATACTGCAGGTAGAGCGTCTTCGAGAGATGTGGACGCCGGAGCCATAAGGAGTTGATATGGGAGCAGGACTGCGAGAGAGCAATAAGCCTCTCTGGCAAGCGGGAAGCCACCTGCGCAACCGCAACCTGTCGAACGGCTCACATCGTTCTCCCGCTGGTATCCGGGTCGCCACCGCCAGTCCTCAGCCGGTCGACGAAGTCGGAGAGTGGATGCGCTCCCGCGGACCGGCCATTGCTCTCCGCAGGGTAAGTCTCCCGGAGGGAGAGCTCTCCCCGAAGACCAGCGGCGTCCTCGGAGCTTACGAGGCACTCCCCCAGGCGACCGCCCGCCTATTCGACCACTTCATGGAAGCCGACAAGACCCGCTGCAGCGTCCGTCACGGAGCGGTGGCAGGCGTAGCTGGTTCCAGCGCCTTCCTCAAGAAGGTGCTGGCCACTCCCCTGGTTCACCACAACTTCGCCTCCTGAGAACCCGTCACCGGTCCCGTGAGCAGGGATCTCAGGACGTGCGCACCCGCCTTGGTAGCGTGGAGGCCGATGAGTGACCGCGGTCAGCCGGGCAAGCCGTCCGACGTCGTGCGCCTCTACACCGACATGCCGGTTTTCGAGTTGGGAAGCACTCACCCGGCCGCGGGAGGGCCGGGTCAAACGTCCGAGGAGATCGGCTGGGACCGCAATACGGCGTTCTCCGCTTTCACCTCCATCCAAGCCAACCCATCGGAAGTCGAGATCCGGTCCAAGGAGACCTTGATTTCCCTGGGGTGGACGGTGACCGACTCCACCACCGCGGACGGTCCGGCGACCATATCGGGGACCCGCACCTTGAGCCGAGCTGCCCAACTCAAACCCGCTGATGAATCAGCCCGCCGACTCCTGGGATACTGGTCACTGAAGGATACCTACCCGCCCGGAATCGCCCGCGGCGGGTGCATCATGGTCAACTTCGACTACCGGTTGAGCGTCACCATCTGGCCGGCTGGGAAGTTCACCGATGCCGAACTCTCGACGGTCGCCACTCCGGACGCGGTGGGAGGCTGCCGAATCGACATCTCCTGCAACGAGGTGATCAGTCCATTCAGAGGGAGGTTCCCCGACCCCCGCCACTTCTCGATCGGGTCGGAGCTGGATCTGATCGACCCGACTCCTTCACTGAAAGAGTCGCTGGGCGAGCAATAGGGCCGGGCACGGCTTGGCCAGGCGGGGGACGGTGAAGCGAATGACCGGAGTACGGTGAAGCGAACAATAGGGCCGGCGTTCAGCTCCAGAGGTGACGGCCCAGTTCGACCAATCCGGACACATCGTAGATGTCCGATTCGAAAAAGGGCACAGTGGTGAGCACCTCGGGGGTGACCGACAGCTCTTCCCTCTGCTCGGCTTCCCTCCGCGCCACCAGGGAGAAGTTCATGTAGCTCTCCCCCACCTCGGAGATGACCCGTTCGAGCAGTGGAACGTCCCCCAGTGTGGCAGCCACCTGGGAGGCAGTCCGTCCCGGCTCCTCGGCCATCCGGCGCGCCACCGCCGCCACCTGCCGGTCGCGCAGGTAGGCGGGAAGCACCTTGTTCAGGACCACTGCGCCCAGGTGGAACTTCCGCTCGACCAGTTCCTCGATGAAGAACTCCGCTTCCCGTAGGGGAGCTGCCTCCAGGGTAGAGACCACCATGAAGGTCGTGCGACGATCTTTGAGCAGCGCGCCGACCGCACGGGCCCGCTCGATGAAGCCGTCGTACATGGTCTGGAACAACATGAAGAACTCGGCGATGTCCTCGAGGAACTGCGAGCCGAGGACCCGGTCGGCCACCTGATAGAACGGTCGTGATGCGAAATTGACCAGCCGGGAGCGATAGGGGACGATCAACCACCGCAAGAAACGGGACGAGAAGAAGTCGGCCATTCGCTCGGGCGCGGCGAGGAAATCGATGGCATGGCGGGTCGGTGGAGTGTCCACCACGATCAGGTCGTAACCACCCTCGGCATGTAACTCGTAGAGGCGCTCCATGGCGATGTAATCGTGGCTCTGAACGAAACGGCCGGAGAAGCTCTGGTATATCGGGTTGGCGAGGATCTTGGTCGCGGTGGCGGAATCCGGTGCATGGCGGCGGACCAGTGCGTCCCAGGACTGCTTGGTGTCGAGCATCGCCGCCCACAACTGGCCGCGCGGGCTGACCCCCGACTGGGAAAAGGCTTCGGTGGGAACCTTACGCTCCTCGTTCCCGATGCCCTGCAACCCCATCGCGTTGGCGAGGCGGCGGGCCGGATCGATGGTGAGGACCAGGATCTTCCCGCCCAGCTCAACGGCCGCCATGGTGGCGATGGCCGCGGCGGTGGTGGTCTTGCCCACCCCGCCCGAGCCACAGGTGATCGCGATTTCTTTTGCGGCCAGTAGCTTGTCCAGCGATCCCGACCCCGGGCGCGGGCCGGGACCCGACCTACGGGCAGTTGTGCCGCCGGGTGTACCCCGTTTCGGGCGGCGGGCCGGATCAACCATCGAACCCCAGTTCGGCGCCGAGGGCCTCGGCTACCTGATGGATCGCCCTCATACCATACGATCGTGAAAAGATATATGGCACATAGACCATCTCGCATTCGGTCCCCCGTGCATTCCCCAGTGATTCCCGCAGGCGATCGAGGTGGGCAGCACCGGTACGCCGGAGGGTGACCGCCAGCCGGGCGGCGTCCAGAACGGGAACCGGGTCCCCCCCCGTAGCGCTGGCCAGCGCGGCGGTACCCGACTCGGTCCGCAGGGACTCGAACACCTCCTCTTCAGCCCGCCCGAAGAGCTCGGGGAGCACCCGGTTGACGATGACACCCGCCAGGTCGATCTGGGTCTTCTGGCCGAGGCTGGAGACCAGCTCGATGGTCTCGTTGACCGGCATCTCCTCCGGGGTGGTGACCACGGTCAGACCCGTGATTCGGCTGTCGGTCAGGATGTCGAGCATCCACTTGGTCTGCTGGCGCACCAGCCCCACCCGCACCAGCTCGTTGATCGCCTCTGGAGCAGCCAAGTGCGCGACGATGTGCCCGGTGGCGGTGGCACCGACCGCC
>JAKAWH010000108.1 GCA_021817065.1 Actinomycetes bacterium | reverse complement strand
TGAGCTCCTGGCCGGTGTAGCAACCCTTGGTGAAACTCACCGCCTCCTCCACGATGCCGGTCTCCGCCGGGATCACACCCTCCACGATCTCCGCGCCCATCTTCGGCATCCCGGCAGCGATGCGCAGCGCCTCCAGGGTGGCCGGGTCGCAGCGCTCCAGGCCCGCTATATCCAGCGGCTCGAAGCGGGGATCGCCCGCCATCGTGCCGCGATCGCTCTCGCGCTCAGCGGCGGCGACTCCAACCGCGCCCACCAGATCGAATCCGACCACTCCCGGCCACAGGCACTCGAGCACCAGGGCACCGGGGATGGCTTCCGCCTCAAACCGTTCCCGGCACCCCGCCGATCGGGGTCCTCGCACCGCCCAGCACTCCCGCGGAACCTGCTCGATATCCACCTTCACCCGCAGCTTGAAGCGTTCCAATCGTGTCACGATGCTCGTGCCGAATCCGCCGTCGCAGTCGAGGAGGAATCCCCCTTCCTGGGCCGTTACCCTGAGGAGTGCATCGGCCTTGCCGTCGGGCGCCAGAACGAAGGAGAGAACCGACTCCCCGTCGCCCAGGGCGAGCACGTCGGCCGAAAGCTGGCCCTGTAGATAGCTCCCCGCATCCACCCCGGAGACGACGACAAAATCCCGCGCATAGGGAGCTATGCCGGCAGTCGTGCTGAATGCTTCCCACGACCGGCCATCGGCTCTCGGGGGTTCGGTCACCCGCGCCGCTGACGGGCCGCCCGCCTGGCCGCCCCGGCGGCAGTGAGAAGAGCTGCCGCCTTGGATTGGCACTCCTGGTCCTCCATGGCAGGATCGCTGTCGACCACTATCCCAGCACCCGCCTGGACCGACGCCCTTCCCTGCGCGTTAACCACCAACGTACGGATGGCGATGGCGGTGTCGACATTGCCGGAAAAGTCGAGATAGCCGACTACGCCCGCATAGGGCCCCCGCTTGGTGAGCTCCAACTCGTCGATGATGGTCATCGCCGATACCTTGGGCGCGCCGGACACGGTGCCGGCGGGGAGGGTGGCCCGAAGGACATCGATAGGCCCACGTCCCCCTGACAGCTCACCGGATACCTGGGAGGTCAGGTGCATTACGTGGCTGTATCGCTCCAGGGTCATCATCTCGTCGACCTTCTCCGTCCCGAAACGCACCACCCGCCCGACGTCGTTCCTGGCGAGATCCACCAGCATGACGTGCTCGGCCAGCTCTTTGGGGTGCTCCACCAACTCTGCGGCGAGCCGCCTGTCCTCCTCGTCGGTGGTGCCGCGGGGACGGGTCCCAGCTATCGGACGCGAGATCACCCTCCCTCCGCTGAGTTGCACCATCGGCTCGGGCGATGAACCGACCAGGGTAACCTCTGGATGGCGGAAGAAGTACATATAGGGGCTCGGATTGACCTGCCGGAGCACCCGATAGACGTCGAAGGGATCGCAGTCCAGATCGAGATCGAATCTCTGGGAAAGTACGATTTGAAAAGCATCTCCTGCCAGTATGCGTTCCTTGGCCGCTTTCACCGCGGTGACGAACTCGCCCGACGACATGCTCCGCTTGACAGTCGCCAGCGCCTCCTCCTTCGAGACGACGACGGGAGGAGAGTCCAGCCTCTCTCCCGGGTGGGAACGCTCCAGGTCGACTTCCATCGCGTCGAGACTCTTGACCGCACGCTGGTAAGCGGACTCGGCCCCCGAGGCTCCAGTAGGCAGCAACGCAGTGGCGATCAAGTACACCCTCTGGCGCCAATGGTCGAAGGCGGCGAGCTCTCCGATCACCGACATGACCGCGTCGGGAACCCGTAGGTCGTCAGGAGGCGGGTCGGCAAGCCTCTCCACCTCCCGAACCACGTCATAACCCAGGTATCCGACCATTCCACTGTGCAGAGGTGGGAGAACGGCGATACCCGGCATTGAGGCTGCGTCCGGGACTACGCAGCGTTCCAGGAGCGCCTCCAGGGAAGCCAAGATCCCCGAATCGGACGGGACCCCCGCCAACGGAGCGCCCTCCGTCGTGATTCGCCCGCGGCGCGACACCAGGGTTGCCGCCGGACGTCGACCGGCGAAGGAGAAGCGTCCCCAACTCATCCCGTGTTCTACCGATTCCAGGAGAAAAGCAGGCTCGCCGGGCAATGGCTCCGTGCCCTCTTTGCCGGAGCGCGGCTCCAGATCGGTCCCCCGTGTTCCATCGACACCCGCCAGGCGCAAGAAGGCGGCGACCGGGGTCAGGGTGTCGGATGCCAGCTCCCGCCACACCGGGATGACCGTGTGGTCGCGGGCCAGCGCCAGGAACTCGTCCAGCCCGGGTCGGGTGGTCACGACCGGTCGGTCGCCCCCGACGCCCGGCCGGCGGCACCGAACTCCCGATGGAAACAGCTCTCGTCCCCGGTATGGCAGGCACCGCGGCCTTCCTGGTCCACCTCGAAGAGCAATGTGTCCCCGTCGCAGTCGTAATAGGCACGCCGCACCCACTGCCGGTCCCCCGAGGTCTCCCCCTTGCACCAGTACTCCTGCCGGGACCGGCTCCAGAACCACATGCGTCCGGTCTCCAGTGTCCGGCGTAGGGCAGTGTCGTTCATCCATCCCACCATGAGCACCCTGCCGTTGCGGTAGTCCTGCACCACCGCGGTGACCAGTCCGCGGTCGTCGTATTTCACCTGAGCCAGCTCGGCTTCCACTACCGGAACCGGGGTGGCGGAGAAGGCGCTCTGCGGACTCATCGGTAATCCCTCGTTCTCACAGGTAGAGTCCCGTCCCGTCGCCAACTCGCTCGGAAGCCACCGCGTGGACGTCTCTCTCGCGCAAGATCAGGTATTCCTCGCCGCGGACTTCCACCTCGAACCGGTCCTCCGGGTTGAAGAGAACGCTGTCGCCGGTCTTGACCGAGCGGACGTGGGGGCCCACCGCCATCACCTCCGCCCAGGCGAGCCGCTTGGAAACCTGCGCGGTGGCCGGTATGAGAATGCCGCCCCGGCTGCGTCGCTCGCCGTCGGCCATCGGGACCTGCACCAGGATCCGGTCCGACAGCATGGTGAGCGGCTTCTTGGCATCACCCGGGAGGCCCCTGGCGGTACCCGGTTTCGCAACGTTACCCGGCTTGGGAGAGGTGGCTCGGCGTGCTGAAGGTGTCGACCTGGCCGGCGCGACCTTGTTCGCTGCCGTCTTCTCGGGGGGCATCCGCTTACGCTACTGCGCCTGGAGGTGAGCCTGTGCAGCCGCCGGGATGACCGAGCTGGCCCAGCTAGGGACCGTCCACTCGGCCCTCGGTACCTATGGGGCAACCGGCCTCACCGGCACGCCGTGGCGGGCCAAGTACCTCTTGGCCTCCGCCACGCTGTGCTCCCCGAAATGGAAGATCGAGGCTGCCAATACCGCATCGGCCCGCCCGGCGGTGGCGCCTTCGACCAGATGGTCCAGGCTCCCAACTCCCCCACTGGCCACCAGCGGGATGGTCGCCGCATCCGAGATGGCCCGGCACAGTTCGGTGTCGAACCCCTCACGGGTGCCGTCACGATCCATCGAGGTAACCAGCAGCTCCCCAGCGCCCAGCTTCTCGCAGCGGCCCGCCCATTCGAGCGCGTCCAAACCGGTAGAAGTCCGGCCCCCATGGATGAACACCTCCCATCCCGCCCCGTACGCCATCCCCTCTGGGACCGGAGCGCGCCTCGCATCGATCGCAACCACCACGCACTGAGCACCGAACTCGGTGGCCAACTCGGAGACGAGTTCGGGACGCTGGACCGCAGCGGTGTTGACCGCCACCTTGTCCGCTCCAGCACGCAGGAGACGACGGGCATCGTCGACACTACGTACACCCCCCCCCACCGTCAACGGTATGAAAACCTGCCGTGCGGCACGCTCCACCACCTCCACCATTGTGCCCCGGCCATCCGACGACGCGGTAATGTCCAGGAACACCACCTCGTCGGCACCCTCGGCGTCGTATCGGGCGGCCAACTCGGCGGGGTCGCCCGCGTCGATCAACCCCACGAAATTCACACCCTTGACCACCCGGCCGGCGTCCACGTCCAGGCAGGGGATCACCCGCACGGTCTTCACCGGCCACCGCCAAACACCTCGCCGGAAACCCCCGCATTCACCGCCCGGCCCCCGCGCATTCTTGGAGCGCCTCCTCTAGGGTGAAGCTCCCCTCCAGGAGCGCTTTGCCCACGATCACCCCGCCTACCACCCGACCGTTCCCCTCGACCTCTCGCAGCGCGACCAGATCAGCCAAGCCGGCCACACCGCCCGAGGCCACCACGGCTATCTCGGTATCCGAGACAATCGCCCGCATCCCTTCCAGATCCGGGCCGGCCATCGTCCCATCACGACCGATGTTGGTCGCCACCACCGCCGCAACCCCGGTCCCCTCGAACCAAGCGAGGGCGTCCTCCATGGATACGGTGTTGCCCGAGGTCCATCCTTCCGTAGACAGCATCATCCGGGAGATCAGCTCCCGCTTGTCCTTCCCTCCAGCCTGCCCAGTCCGGTAGTCGAGTCCCAGGACGATCCGTCCGGGATGGCAGGCAGCCAGGTGAGCGACCAGCTCCGGGTCGGCGAGAGCGGCCGTGCCGATCACCACCCGGGTCACCCCCGCATCGAGGCGCTCGCGCACCGCCACTTCGTCCCTTACCCCTCCACCCACCTGCAAAGATCCCCCCGCATCCCCCACAACGGTGGCGATCGTCTCGACCACCGTCCGGTTCGCCCGTACCCCGCTCACCGCCGCGTCCAGGTCCACCACGTGGAGCCATCGGGCACCGGCACCGACCAGCACTCGCGCCCTCTCAACCGGATCGCCGTACACTGTCTCGCGCGAAAAGTCGCCCTGGACCAGCCGCACGCTCTTCCCGTCGCGTACGTCGATCGCCGGGAAAAGCTCCATCAAAACGCCCCGAGGGAGCTAGCTGCTCCGGCCGTCAGGGAAGACATCGCCCTACGCCCCCATATCCGGGGCGCCAACCCGTATCCGCGCCGCAGCGAACTTCCCGCCTGCACGCGAGGCAGCGGGCACCCCCGGTACCTCCTCGCCGCAGCGCCGCGCGAAGTTGGCGAGCAGGGCGAGCCCGGTGGTTCCAGACTTCTCCGGGTGGAACTGAACGGCCCAGAGATTGCCCTGCTCCACCGCGGCGACCACAGGGCCTCCGTAGTCGCAGGTAGCTACCACCGCACCCACCGCCGGGCGGTCGGGACCCCATCCGGCCGGAACCGGAGCAAACGAGTGGACGAAGTACACCCAGGGGCGCGGGCCCAGACCGGCCAGCATCGCCGAGGTGCCACTTCGTGGCTCCAAGGCGTTCCACTGCATCTGGGGTCGCTTCTGTCCCGGGGGGAGCAGGCCGACCCGGCCGGGGAGCAGCCCGAGACCAGGGACTTCCGGGCTCTCCTCGGAAGACTCGTAGAGCATCTGGAACCCGACGCAGATCCCGAGAAAAGGCACTCCTCCGCCGACCACCTCCTTCACCACCGCATCGAGACCGGTACCGCGGAGCGCCTCCATGCAGCGTCCGAATGCGCCCACCCCGGGGAGCACCACTCCGGCCGCGCCACCCACCGTCGCAGGATCGGACACGAGCCGTGCGTCGCACCCGAGCGACACCAGCGCCTTGCAGGCCGATCCCAGATTGCCGATGCCGTAATCGAGGACCGCTATCACACCAACGAGGCTACCGTGCGCCCCTTGTTCGACCAGCTCCGACGGACCGGGTGAGCTCTCCGAGGAGGGATCACAGGGTTCCCTTGGTCGAGGGGATGGCATGACCTTCGACCCGCACCGCATCACGAAGAGCACGTCCCACCGCCTTGAAGGAGGCTTCCAATAGGTGGTGTGTATTACGTCCGGCAATTGAACGCACATGCAGGGTGATCTGCGACGCAGTGACAAAAGCTCGCCAGAATTCTTCGGCGAGCTGGGGCTCGAAGGCCGGGTTGCCCAGAGGCACCGCATCCAGAGGAAACGCAACGGAGTACGACAGGTAAGCACGGCCGGAGAGATCGAGCGCCACCTCGACCAGCGACTCGTCGAGCGGCACCGCTATGGAAGCGAACCGCCGAACTCCCATCTTGTCCCCCAGCGCCTCGGCGAGCGCCTCCCCCAGCACGATCCCGACGTCTTCGACGGTGTGGTGCGCGTCCACCTCCAGGTCCCCCACCGCCTTCACCGAAAGGGCGAGTCCGCCGTGCTTGCCAAGTTGTGCGACCATGTGATCGAAAAAAGGAAGACCGGTTTCTACCTCCCCGCTCTCCCCCCCCTCCAGGTCGAGGCTGACCGAAACGCGTGTCTCCTTGGTTGCCCGGGTCCGGGTGACGCCCCTCATCTTGATGCCAGGATACCGGTCAGCGCCACCAGGAATTCCTCGTTCTCACCGGGGGTGCCTACCGTGACCCGCAAGCAGCCCGACAAGCCGGGCCACGTATCACAGTTGCGAACCAAGATCGATCGTTCCACGAGCTGCTGCCACACGGTGGAAGCGCCCACCGAACGGGGTCGGAACAGGATGAAATTGGAGTCGGATGGCCACTGGTCCACGTCGAGGACCGAAAGTGCGGCGGCAAGGCGTCCGCGCTCCTCGACCACCATGGCGACCCGGCGGTTCATTTCGTCGATGTGGTCCAGGGCCAGCCGCCCGGCCACCTGGGTGAAGGCATCCAGGTGGTAGGGAAGCACAACTTCCTCGCAGGCGCGCACCACGTCCGGGGCGGCCACCAGGTAGCCGAGACGGCACGCAGCCATCGCCCACGTCTTGGAAAAAGTCCGCACCACCACCACTCCCTCGGTGCCGCCGCTCACCATCTCCAATGCCGACCAGGGGGCGAACTGACCGTACGCCTCGTCCACCACCACCAGGCCGTGCGCAATACCGACAATCTTCTCAATCGTGTCACGAGGCTCCGCACCGCCGGTTGGGTTATTCGGTGAGCAGACAAAGGTAATAACCGGCTCGTACTCGGCGGTAACCCGCTCTACTTCGTCCAGGTCCATCCGGAAGTCGCCCCTGCGTCCACCGGAGACCACCGCGGTGCCGGTAACCCGTGCGATATGGGAGTGGAGCATGTAGGTCGGCTCGAAAGTGGCCACCACCCGTCCCGGCCCCCCAAAGGCCAGGAGGAGCGATTGGAGCACCTCGTTGGAGCCTTTTGCAGCGAAGACCTGCTCGGGACCAACTCCGTGACAGGCCCCGATCGCTTCCCGCAATCCCAACGCGGAGCGATCCGGATAGCGATTGAAGTCAATCGCACCCAGCGCCTCGGCCACCTCCTCCACCCATCCTCTCGGTGGACCGAGCGGCGATTCGTTCACGTTCAGGCGCACAGCTACGTCCACTCGCGGCGAGTGGTACCCCTCGCCAAGCGAGAGACCATCCCGGAGGGGTGGCAACGCCGCCATCATCGCGCCCCGCGGAGGACCGACGGTCTCATGCGCGGTCCCTCCTTCGGAGGACCGACGGTCTCATGCGCGGTCCCTCCTTCGGAGGACCGACGGCCTCATGCGCGGTCCCTCCTTCGGAGGACCGACGGTCTCATGCGCGGTCCCTCCTTCGGAGGACCGACTGTGCATGCGCGTCGAGCCCTTCGGCAGTGGCGATGGTCGCCACCACTCCTGCCGTTCGCCCGAAGGTATCGCGATCCACAGATACCATGCTCATCTCCTTGGTGAAGTCGATCACCGAGAGGGCACCGGCGAAGCGGGCGGTCCCGTTGGTGGGCAGCACATGGCTGGGCCCGGCGAGGTAGTCGCCCACCGAAGCAGGCGCCATCGCGCCGCAAAAGATCACCCCCGCATTGCGGACCCTCCTGGCCATCTCGCCCGCCCCAGCGACCAGCAATTCCAGGTGCTCCGGCGCTATCAGGTCCACCACCTGGATCGCCTCCGATGGCCCGTCGACCAGTGCCGTATAGCCCCCCGCCGCCAGGGTCGCTTCCAGGTCATCGCGTCTCGGGGACGTGGCGACCACCTCGTCGAGAGCAGCGCCCACCGCCTCGGCACACTCCAGAGACCAGGTCACCAGCCAGGCCAACCCGTCCGGACCGTGCTCGGCCTGTACTGCAAGATCGATCGCTGCCAGCTCGGGGGCAGTGGACCCATCGGCCACCACCACCACCTCCGACGGGCCGGCGAAAGCGCCCGGAACGCCCACCACCCCGGCCACCTCCTGCTTGGCCACCGACACGTAGACGTTGCCCGGCCCAGCGATCACGTCCACCCGGGGCACGCTCTCGGTGCCATAGGCCATGGCGGCTATCGCCTGGGCTCCCCCGACCCGGTATACCTCGTCGACTCCGGCAATGGCCGCCGCAGCCAGGGTCTCGACCGGCGGATCCCCGTCCGGACCGGGCGGGACACACAGAGCGATCCCCTCCACTCCGGCTACCCGAGCGAGGATGGCGGTCATGAGAACGGTGGAGGGATACTTGGCTCTCCCCCCAGGCACGTAGAGCCCTGCCCTGCTCACCGGAGCACGGCGGGTGGCAACCGCAATCCCGTCCCGGGCGAACAGATCCGGGAAGAAGGCGGTACCCTCCTGATGCGAATCGGTTCTGCCAGACCCACTGGGCGATCCCGATGAGCTCACCAGATCGCCGATTCCCATGGTCCGTGCCCGCTGGAGCTGGTACGCCTCGATCCTGCCGGCAGCCGCGCTCAGAGCGTCCCACAGCTCAGGTGCGACTGCCTCCCGGGATCGTTTCACGGTTTCCGGGTCTACCCGGATCGCGTCGATTTCCACCCGGTCGTAAACACGGGTGAGGCGCCGAAGCGCGACGTCCCCCTCAGCGCGGACCGCAGCGATGATCTCGCGAACTGCATCCTGGGGCATCTCCTCCGGGCGCTTGGGGCGAGGAAGGCTGGCAGCCGGATCGGAACATCCCCGCAGGTCGATCAGTCTCAGCACCGCTGCATCGTACCCGGCTCCGCCGCATGCCAGAGTGGGGGGATGCCGACCTCCCGCCACTCCATGAGGGTCGCCGCCCAACGCTCCGTCCGAGCCGAGGTGGTCCGCTCGGCCGACGCCGAAATCTCCTCGCTCGCCTCCTCCCTCTCGGACATCACAGGCAGGCTCGGGTCCCTGGTAGGCAGTCTCCGGGCTGCCGGGGACGAGGAACGGTCGGGTAGCTTGCTCGCAGTGGAGAAGTCGCTGGAGACAGCGATCCGCAGGTTGGATCGGCTCCTCAGCTCGCGCTGAAAAGCGCCTAGAACGGTGTTAAAACACCAGCGGCGCCCGAAGGCGCCACCCGGCGGAGCCGGCAACAAGCAATGCGGCGCCTAGAACGGTGTTAAAACACCAGCGGCGCCCGAAGGCGCCGCTGACGGAGCAGCCGGGCGGCGGATCCCGACTTGCTCGTAAAGGAACCAGGTGGCGGGAACCGGTTCCTTCATCCAATATTCAATCACAATTTTTCAGTCCGCGCGGTCGCGCCCTTGTCTGGTAGATTTATCTAGACTGCTTCTGCCTCTGACCCTCCCGGGTGTCACCTTGCCAGGCTCCCGACCCTGTGGAGTGACGCCGGGCGCCTTTGCAGACGGGCAAACGTCGGCAAGAACACATACCCCGCATCGCGGAGATCGGGCCACGCACACCGCCCTCCCGTGGAGAATGAGCCTCATCGAGAAGACCCCCCGCTCCTTGGGGAGCACCATCTCGTTCAACTCGGCCTCGATCTTCTCAGGATCGGTCTTTGCGGTTAGTCCCAGACGGGTCCCCAATCGAGCAACGTGGGTATCCACTGGCAAACCCGGCAAGTCCAACTCCACGCTGCGGACCACATTGGCCGTCTTGCGACCGACTCCGGGAAGGCTGGTCAGATCCTCCATCGCCCCGGGCACCTGCCCGTCGAAACGCTCGACCAACGCCTGCGCCATCCCCACCAGGTTCTTCGCCTTGGACCTGAAGAACCCAGTCGAACGGATCAGCCCCTCCACATCGGCAAGGTCCGCTCCGGCCAATGTGGT
>JAKAWH010000107.1 GCA_021817065.1 Actinomycetes bacterium | reverse complement strand
GGCAGTAGACATTGCTCAATCACTCTACGGGAGAGCTGTGACATCCGACCGAGATGTCGGGCTTACGGCCCGAGCCCCGATTCCCCTGACGGCTGAAGCCGCCAGTCCCCTCGGGGCGGATTGATGGAGTCATTCTCGCTGACCAGCAGGCAAGTCGCGAATCGAAAAGGGACGATTTCCACTCTTCCGCGGGAGAGTGGACACCCTTGGGGGCGATCAGCCCATCAGGCAGGAACTGGTCGGGTTCTGACCCACGCTCCTAGACAAAGAGCTTACGGTGGGGTTCCGCCAGTTATACTACCTGTGGTAGCATGAAAGTATGAAGGTGAGCGTGAGTCTTCCCGACGAAGACGTTGATTTCCTGGATTCTTATGCCCACGACCAAGGCTTCGAATCTCGTTCGGCGGTCGTTCACAAGGCCGTTCGCCTCCTGCGCGCTTTGGAGCTCGGTGCCGCATACGAGGATGCGTGGGAAGAGTGGACGACGGGAGATGACAGCGATCTATGGGAAACAACGGCACATGATGGATTGGCCTGATGCGGCGAGGCGAGATCCGCCTTGTCGATCTCGAACCAGTGCGGGGTGCAGAAGCTGATAAGCGCCGACCTGCTGTCATCGTGAGCAACGACGGTGCAAACGGCACCGCTCAGCATCTTGGACGGGGAGTGATCACCGTAGTACCAGTGACGAAGAGCACCAAGCGCGTCTATCCGTTTCAAGTCCTGCTCCGAGCAAGTGAAACGGGCCTCGGCCAAGACTCCAAAGCACAGGCAGAGCAGATTCGTTCCGTCGACGTGCAGCGGATTGGTCAACGAATTGGTGTTGTTCCACCAGAGTCACTGGCCTCACTCGACGAGGCGTTGCGGCTGCATCTCGCTCTCTGATTTCGAAAGACGATTACGAGAGAGCTCCTGGAAGATTGGCAAACCGCGGGAGGAAGCTGTCGGAAGCCGTCTCTGCGGTGAAGAAGTCGACGCTGAAACTGCCCAGGAGCAGCTGACCTCGCATGATGAGATCCTGCGGCTCATCAATATCGTGAACGTCGAGCAGGGTATCCCGATCGCCGTTGACCATCCAAAGACCGCATCCCCGCTCCGAGAGAAAATTCTCGGGGACGCTGCACTTGCCTTCCTGTGCTTGCTTTGTCCAGTACGCCGTCACATCCGCGCCGTATTCGATTGCCTTCATCTCGCGGCCAGGAATGGGCTCCGTCCACGTGACCACCATCGCTGCTTTCACAAAACAACAAGGAGGAAACCACCCCAGAACCCAAAACCACGCTCAGTCAGAGCAAATCTTGAATCGGTGTCTCAAAATCATTGACAGGTTCCAAGGAGCTTCAACCCTTCCGACCGAGGATCTTTCCCATGGGATGACCATGCTCGGGGTGGCTATCGTGAATCCCTTTCCGGACGACCTACCTGGCTAAGCAGTCCCACCCGTCCGAGTCGGGCAAAGCAATCGGGCGACCTTCAGCCAGGCAGCATTCCGCCAGCGGGTAGTTTCGAGGCGGACCGGTCGATAGGGGACCGGCGGACGAGGAGGTCATCCATGCCACGACTTGAAGCGGGTGGGAAGGCGCCGGCCTTCGCCCTCCCTGACCAGGACGGTAACCTGGTTTCGCTGCCTGGGGGGAGAAAACTCTATATGGCAGGAAGTCGGTGGGCGTGATCCGATCGACCTTCCTGGTGGGTCCGGACGGGAAGATCGCCCGATGCTGGTACAACGTGCGGGCCGACGGCCACGCTGCGAAGGTGCTGGAGGCCCTCGCCTGATTTCCGCATGGACGATGCGCGCCGAGATCGCCGGGGACGCGAGACGGTGAAGCCCGCCGAGCGAATCGCTGCGCTTACCCGCGAGATCGCCGAGCACAACCGCGCCTACTACGAACTTGACGCGCCGGTTGTCTCCGATGCCACCTATGACGCCCTGGTGCGCGAGCTTCGGGAGCTGGAGAGCGCCAACCCCGAGCTGGCCGAGACCGGTTCGCCTACCCGGACAGTGGGGGCAGCTCCCTCCCCGCTGTTCGCCCCGGTTCGCCACGCCGTCGCCATGATGAGCCTTGACAACGCCTTCGATCGGGCGGAGCTGGAGGCATGGGATGCCCGGTGGCGAAAGTTGGCGGGTGTAGGTGGGGAGGCGACCGATTACGTCTGCGAGCTGAAGATCGACGGCTTGGCCATGTCGCTCACTTACGAGAACGGGGTCTTCGTGCGGGCGGCCACCCGAGGGAACGGGGTGGAGGGCGAGGACGTCACCTCCAATGTGGCCACCGTCGAAGCGGTGCCCAAGGAGCTTCGCCTGTCCCGGGCAGATGTACCTCGGCTGGTCGAGGTGCGGGGAGAGGTGTACATGGCGCTCTCCGATTTCCAGGAGCTGAACCGGCACCAGGCGGTGTCGGGTGCCAAGGTCTTCGCCAATCCCCGCAATTCGGCGGCCGGTTCCCTCCGGCAAAAGGACCCGGCGGTGACCGCCACCCGCGCACTCTCCTTCTGGGCCTACCAACTGGGAGCCAAGGAAGGAGGACCGAGCTTCACCCGCCACAGCGAGTCGCTTGAGTTCCTGTCCGAGGCAGGGTTCCCGGTCAACCCGCACATCAATGTGGTGGGAGACCTCGCCCACGTGGAGGCGTACTGCGAGCGATGGCTGGCCGATCGGCACGATCTCGACTACGAGACCGACGGGGTGGTGGTGAAGCTGAACGACTTATCTCTCCACGAGAGACTTGGTGCCACCTCCCACGCACCCCGGTGGGCGATCGCCTACAAGTACCCTCCCGAGGAGGAGTACACCCTTCTACGAGATATAGCGGTGTCGATCGGGCGAAGTGGCAAGGCGACCCCGTTCGCGGTCCTGGAGCCGGTCAGGGTCAGCGGGTCGACGGTGTCAATGGCTACCCTGCACAACGAGGACCAGGTCCGCCTCAAGGACGTCCGCCCCGGTGACACCGTCATCGTCCGGAAGGCCGGGGAGGTCATTCCCGAGGTGGTCGGCCCGGTCGCGGGGCTGCGCCCGCCTCGGACCAAGCCGTGGAGGTTCCCGACCACCTGCCCCCGTTGCGGAGGGCCCCTGGTACGCCTGGAGGGGGAGAGCGACACCTTCTGCACCAACGTTGACTGTCCTGAGCAGCGCATCCAGAGAATCGCGCACTTCGCCTCCCGCTCGGCGATGGACATCGAGGGACTGGGCGAGAAGCGGGTCGAGCAGTTGACCTCGCTCGGCCTGCTGGTCGATGCCGGTGACCTCTATGCCCTGCTTCCCGAGGACTTGGAGCCGCTGGAGGGATTCGGCGCCCTCTCGGCCTCCAATCTCACCGGCGCCATCGAGGCATCCAAGTCCCGGGCACTCGACCGGCTGCTGACCGGCCTGGGAATCCGCCACGTGGGAGCAGCGGGGGCACGGGAGCTGGCGGCGGCTTTTCCGGACTTGGATGCCATTTCCTCCGCACCGCAGGAATCGCTGGCCGAGGTGGAGGGGATCGGTCCGGTCATCGCAGAGTCGATCGTGCGCTTCTTCGCGGTGCCCTCCAACAGGGAGCTGATCGAGAAGTTCCGCCGGGCGGGGGTGAACCTGGCCTCGACGGCATTCGTCCCGGGCAGAGGTGAGGTAGGCGAGCGTGATCCAGGCGCGGGCCAGCTCGTACAGACCCTTGCTGGGCGCACTGTGGTGGTCTCGGGGACCCTCAGTGGCTTTTCACGGGACGAAGCCGAGGCCGCCATCCGGGCCCACGGAGGGAAGGCCACCGGATCGGTGTCGGCCAAGACCGATGCCCTGGTAGTCGGCGCCGACCCCGGCGCGTCCAAGGTCACCAAGGCCGAATCGTTGGGGGTCCCCATCCTCGACGAAGCCGCATTCGAGCACTTCTTGAAGACGGGGAGGATGGGGGACTAGCTGCTGCGGCGGCAGGACAGGACCCGCCCGCAGGGAATGCCACCAGTTAGGGGACCCCGGCCGTTAGCCTTGGTCCGTGGCGATGTCTCAGGTCGCCGAGTACGTGGGCCGCGTGGTGGGTGGCCGCTACCGGTTGGTGTCTCTCGCGGGCACCGGCTCGTCCGCGTCCGTCTACCAGGCGGAGGACTCCCGCCTGGGCCGGGTGGTGGCGATCAAGATGCTGCACGGCGCTCTCGCTGGCGACCCCACTTTTCTCAAGAGGTTCCGCGCTGAGGCCAAAGCGGCCGCAGCCCTTAACCACCCCCACATCGTGCGGGTGTTCGATTGGGGGGAGGACGAGGCGGGCCCCTACCTGGTGATGGAGTACTTGGGAGGGGGGAGCCTGGCTGCCATGATCGCCGCCGGGGTGCGGCTCTCTCCGGCCCAGGCCGCAGCGGTGGGGCTCGACGCAGCCCGTGCCCTCGACTATGCCCACCGGCGGGGTCTCGTCCATCGGGACATCAAGCCGGCCAACATCCTCTTCGACGAGGAGGGCCGGGTGGCTATCGCCGATTTCGGGTTGGCGCGGGCTTTCGCGGAGGCGGCCTGGACCGAACCGGCGGGGGCGCTTTTCGGGACTGCTCGCTTCACGTCGCCCGAGCAGGCTCAGGGACGGCCCGCCGAAGGGCGCTCGGACGTCTACTCGCTCGCCCTATCGCTCTACGAGGCGATCGTCGGCGATACTCCCTTCCGTGGCGATTCCACCATGTCTCTGGTGATGGCACGGGTGGGGGCCCGAATCGAGGCGCCCGAGGCGACCGGGGTGATGGGGGTGGTCATCGAAGGGGCGATGGAACCCGAGTCGAGGAACAGGATCGACGCTGGACGGTTGATCGAGGAGCTCGAGCTCGCTGCGCGGAACCTGCCGGCCCCCGATCAGCTTCCTCTGGTGGGAACCTCGGGGGGTCTCGGCGGAGGTGCCGTAGACGCGACGGTGATCGGCGCCGCAGGCACGGCCGGTGCCACCGTGATGGGCGAATTCGGGACGGGAGACCTGGAGGGTCCGGCGGATGCCTTGACCGGGCCGGTCCCCCGAACAAAGGCGCCCAGGCGGGTGCGGGTACCTCGCCAGCCCCGTCCGAGGCGGTTCCGGGTCATGCTCACACTCGCCGCCGTTCTGGTGGTGGTGGGAGGTGCCATTGCCACGGCGGTGGAGACCCAGATGTTCGTCCCCAAGAGAACCGTTCCGGCTCTGACCGGTGACGCCCTCGGAGCTGCGCAGAAGATTGTCGTGGCTCACCACCTCCGCCTCAGGGTGGCGTCCCGTCGTTACGACAAAAGGGTCCCTGCCGGTGAGATCGCCTCCCAGTCGCCACGCGACGGGGCGATGTTGGCCCAGGGCGATGCCGTCGAGGTGGTGGTGTCCCAGGGACCGCCTTTTGTGACGGTTCCCGGGAACCTGGACGGCGAGCCGGAAGCAACCGCTGCAGCCACCCTGGGAGCCGCCGGACTCCATGTCGCCGACGCTTCGCTCTACAGCCAGACCGTCCCCGCTGGCGACGTCGTCTCCTGGTCGCCGGCGTCGGGGCTGAGGTGGGGCGACACGGTTACCCTGGAGGTGTCAGCGGGCCCAAAACCGGTCACGATCCCGGGGGACCTGGCAGGAGAGGACCCCGCCGCGGCGACAAGTGAGCTGCAGGGACTGGGCCTGACCGTCACCTCTGAGCAGCAGAACTCCTCCACCGTTCCCTCCGGCAAGGTGATCGGCACCGATCCCGCCGCCGGGCAGACCACCCACCAGGGAGACACGGTCACCCTGTATGTCTCCAAAGGACCGGTCATCGTCACCGTCCCCGATGTCGCGGGGGACACTGTCGAGGCGGCAACCGCCGCTCTCGCTGCCGCCGGCCTCACTCCCCAGAACGTCTACGGTCCGCCCGGAGGCAATGCCCGGGTATTCACCACCGACCCACCTGCCGGATCCAAGGAGCCCGAGGGCACGCCGGTGTCCCTCTACACCGCACCAAGCTGAGCGACTGCTGGTGGGTGCAGGAGCGTGAAGAAACTAAACTGAGGCGGTGGCGACCGAGGACGAGTGGGAGCGCCTTTTGGCCGCGCAGCGCCGTCTCCAGGAGGCTTTTCCCGATCTGGTTCTGGTGGGCGGCACCGCATCTGCTCTGCACGCCAGGCACCGCCGTTCCCTCGACGGCGACCACGTTCTCTCCGACCTCCGGGAACATTTCGCCGAGGTGGTGGCAAAGTTGGAGGAGCTGGCCGGGTGGAAGACCAATCGCCTGCGCCCCCCGGTGCTCGTCCTGGGCAACTTCGAGGGAGTGGAAACCGGTATCCGCCAGCTTGTCCGCACGGTCCCTCTCGAAACCGACGAGATAGCCGGAATCAAGGTTCCGACCCTGGAAGAGATGGTGCGGGTCAAGGCGTGGCTGGTAGTCACCCGCAATGCCTTGCGCGACTATGTCGATCTGTGTGCGCTGGCGCACCTGGCGGGACCCCGGTACGTGGTTGCCCTCCGCCGGATTGACGAGTTGTACCCGCAAACGGGTACGGAGAGTGTCCTGCGCCAGTTGGCCAAGCAGCTCGCCGAACCTCTTCCCTACGATCTCGTCCCGGGCGAGGCGGAGCTGAGGCGATATCGGGACCTGCGCCCGCCCTGGGACGACTGGCGGAACGTCGAGCGTCGCTGTGAGGAGATGTCCAACGCGATCGCCAATCTTTTCGGTCTGGACCCCGACTTGGTGAGAGAAATCCCCGAGGGTCGGGAGCCGGGTCTCGAGCGGTAGGCAGGGCACAGGTGCGACATCGTCACATCGTCTCCGGGTTCGAGGACTCGGTGGAAGCGGTCGAGGACGTCCTGGCGGCAGGGACGGTGGATGACTGGAGTGAACTCGCTCGACGGGTGGCCCAGGACCCCGACGGTTCGGCTGCCCGCTCGCTGGAAACGGTGCTCTCTGCCACAAGCATGTACGGTACGACGAGGATCTGGCAGCATTTCCTCGATGAATGCCGTCGCAGAGGACACAGAATAGGAAGAGTGTGATCATGGGTGCATTGGACGGGCGGGTCGCCATCATCACCGGAGCCGGGAGGGGTATCGGGCGCGAGCATGCTCTCCTCTTCGCTCGGGAGGGGGCCAAGGTGGTGGTCAACGACCTGGGTGGATCCATCGAAGGGTCCGGGTCCGACGTGGGTGCTGCGCAGCAGGTGGTCGACGAGATCCAGGCAGCCGGGGGAGAGGCGGTGGCCAATGCCGACAACGTGGCCGACTGGGAGGGGGGGCGGCGCCTGGTGCGCAGCGCCCTGGACGCGTTCGGCGAACTGCACGTGCTGGTCAACAACGCGGGTATCCTCCGGGACCGGGTGCTGGTCAACATGGGCGAAGAGGAGTGGGACTCGGTGATCCACGTCCACCTCAAGGGGCACTTCGTTCCCTCCCGGCACGCGGCAGCATACTGGCGGGAGCAGTCCAAGGCGGGCCACACGGTCAAGGCGTCGATCATCAACACCTCCTCCACCTCTGGACTGCTGGGCAATCCGGGCCAGTGCAACTACGGGGCGGCCAAGGCGGGGATCGCCGCCTTTTCGCTCATTGCCGCCCAGGAGGTGGGGCGCTACGGAGTGCGGGTGAACGCGATCGCCCCGGCGGCACGCACCCGGATGACCGAGACCACCCCCGGTCTCTCCGAAGTGGTGAAGGCGCCCGAGACCGGATTCGACGCCTGGGACCCCGGGCACATTTCCCCCCTGGTGGCCTGCCTGGCCATGGAGGACTGCCCTGCAACCGGCAAGACCTTTTTCGTACAGGGTGGGAAGGTGCAGGTGATGGTGCCCTGGCAGATGGGTAAGGACCTGGACAAGGGCGCCCGCTGGGAGGTCATGGAGCTGGCCGGCCAGATCGAGGGGCTGCTCTGATGCCCGCTCCGGTGGTACCCGGGGCCGAGCCCATGTCGGTGGCCGGTTCCTCCCAGGGGGTTCTGGTGCTCCACGGCTTCACCGGCAGCCCTTTTTCGATGCGACCTGTCGCGGAAGCTGCTGTGGCGGCAGGATTCACAGTGGAGATGCCGCTGTTGCCCGGTCACGGTACCGATGTGGCCGACATGGTGCCCACCCGATTCTCCGATTATGTGGCGGCGGTGGAGTCCGCCTACGGCGACCTGGCTTCCCGGTGTGATCGGGTTGTCGCAGCGGGTCTTTCCATGGGGGGAACCCTCGCCTGTCATCTGGGTATCGCTCACCCGGAGATCGCCGGGCTGGTCCTGGTGAACCCGATGGTGGAGCCGCTGGCCGACAGCTTTGTGGAGATGATGCGGTCAACTCTGGAGGGGGGAATGGAGACCATCCCCGGCATCGGAAACGACATCGCCCTGGAGGGAATCACCGAGCGGTCGTATCCTGAGACGCCGCTTGCCGCGGCCCTCTCTCTTTTCGCAGCCGTGGCGGATCAGGCACCGCACCTTGGGGAGATTTCCTGCCCGGTGCTCTTGTACTCCAGCGTTCACGACCACGTGGTACCCCCCTCCAACGGCGACTTCCTTGCCTCGACGCTGTCCGGACCGCTGGAACGGATCATGCTGGATCGCAGCTTCCACGTCGCCACCCTCGATTACGACGGCCCGGACATCGCTCGGGGAGCGGTGCAGTTCGCCGCGAAGGTGTGCGGGTGAGCCGGATTTCCGCCGACGAAGTCGTCCATGTCGCCCGGTTGGCGCGCCTGAACCTGACCGACGACGAGTTGGCGCTCTATGCCGGGCAGCTCGGCGACATCCTCGATCATGCGTCCACCATCGCCTCTCTCGAACTGGGCGGGGTGCCCCCGACGTCGCACCCGCTTCCTCTGGTCAACGTGTTCCGGCCCGATGTGATGGGGGAGTGTCTTTCCCGCCATGAAGCGCTGAGCGGAGCACCCGCCGACGAGGACGGCCGCTTCCTGGTGCCACGAATATTGGAGGAGGGGTGATCGCGGCGCCCGCCCCGGGCCTGTCGGCATTTCCAGGCGCACCGGGAAGAATCCAGTGAGCACCGCCCGCGAGATAGCAGCGGCAGTGCGCTCGGGAATCCGGTCGGCAGTGTCGGTGCTGGACGAGTACTTGACCGCGATCGCTGCCGGCGATGGGCAGGTCCATTCCTTCAACACCGTCCTCGACAACGCTCCGCGGGTGCGGGCGGCCGAAATCGACGCACTGGTGGCCTCCGGTGGCTACCCGGGGCCCCTCGCCGGAGTGCCGGTCGCGCTCAAGGACAACATCTGCACCCGGGGGATCGCCACCACCTGCTCCTCACGGATTCTGGAGAGGTGGGTTCCTCCCTATGACGCAACGGTGGTTCGCCGGTTGTACGAGGCGGGGGCGGTGATCGTCGGGAAGACCAATATGGACGAGTTCGCCATGGGATCGTCGACGGAGAACTCCGCGTTCGGGCCGACCTGCAATCCCTACGACCTGAGCCGGGTGCCGGGCGGTTCCAGCGGGGGGAGTGCTGCGGCGGTAGCTGCCGGCTTCGTGCCGCTGGCATTGGGGTCGGACACCGGTGGTTCCATCCGCCAACCGGCCTCGCTGTGCGGGGTGGTGGGGGTCAAGCCCACCTATGGTCGGGTGTCCCGCTACGGGCTGGTGGCCTTCGCCAGCTCGCTGGATCAGATCGGCCCCTTCGCTCTCACCGTCACCGACGCGGCTCTCGCGTGTGAGGTGATCGGGGGCTACGATCCTGCCGACTCCACCTCCCTCTACGAGGACGCTTCCGACAACCTGGTAACCGCTTGCGCGATGGGAGTGGAGGGGCTTCGAGTGGGCGTGGTCACCGACCTTCTTGCTGCATCGTCGGAGGACGTCTCCCAACGGGTTGCCGAAGCTGCTGACGCACTGGCTGCCGCCGGGGCCAAGGTTGACGAGGTCGCCATTCCGGAGTTGTCCCACGCCCTTGCCGCTTACTACCTGATCGCCCCGGCCGAAGCATCCTCCAATCTGGCCCGTTACGACGGGGTGCGGTACGGGCTCCGGGTCGACGCGCCCGACGTCACCTCGATGATGACCGCCACCCGCTCGGCCGGCTTCGGTCCAGAAGTGAAGAGGCGCATCATGCTTGGTACCTATGCTCTCTCGGCTGGATACTACGACGCCTACTACGGGCAAGCTCAGCGGGT
>JAKAWH010000106.1 GCA_021817065.1 Actinomycetes bacterium | reverse complement strand
GGTAGACGCGTCGGCGGCGGAAATGGCGGTGTCGACTTTGATGGGGGACCCGGTATTGCAGACCTTGCGGAGCATGGCGAAGAACTCCGAGTGCTGGGGGAGCTCGTAATCCAGCTCGGCGAAGGTGCGACCGACCATGGACGAGATGTCGAGCCCGGTGGTCGCGATGGTGGCCGGATTGGCGGACAAGAGGCTTACGTGAGCAGTGCTGATCGGGCCACGGGGAGCGATCTGCGGATCGAGGCGGAAGACGTAGATGCCCAGAGGGATCCGGTCCATGATGTTGGCGAAGCGCCGCAGGTTCGTCTCGGTGCGCTGGCGCGCAAACGACACCGTCGCTGCGGCGCCGGCGACGGCGAGGCCGACCACCAGATAAGCGATCGCCGCATGGAGGTCCTCTCCCCACACCGAAGCGGTGTTGATGCGCATCGCCCCCCAGAACGACACCGTACCGATGCCGGCGGCCATTGCCACCGTCTCAGGTGGGAAGAGAACGCCTTCCCCGGCCAGGGCGGCGACGCCGGCCATCATGATCGGAGCCCGGTAGCTGGGGAACACGGCGAGTGTGGCGGCGATGTATATCTGGTCCAACCACATCATCTGGAAATGGACCACCGAGCTTCGGCGGGTCCAGATGTCGATGGCGATACTGGAGCCCAGGCCGAGGGTGAGGAGACCTACGGTGATTCCGAGCCGCTTGTCGCCCGGGGGCATGTGGATCGCTGCGGCAAGGGCGATTCCCACCACGAATAAGTGGTGCAGCGTGCTCGCCAGCGTCCAGTAGTGAGCCTCGGTGACTTCGGGGGTTTCGATTCCGCTGGCAGGTTCCATTCCCCGCCGGAAGCGGCGCAAGAAGTTGTTCATGCCTTGGTCATCATGATAAGCGGGTGCCTCCATATGCACAACCGAATAAACGCTGGCTGCCGGACCCTATCTGGCATCACCTTATACCGGCCCTGGGGTCCGTGCTCGGAAAGTGCGGGAACGCTGCGTCGGGGCGAAGCCGGAGCGAGGGAAGTGGTACATGTGAACCGATCCGCCTAGGGTGGCCCAGCATGAAAGCCACCATGCTCTTGGCCGACGCCGCCCAGGTGGCCGACGGCAAGCTCTACATCCTGGGAGGAGGGTGGTCGGTGACCGGCCCTTTTCCCATGCCCTCGGCGGTGGCGGTGAAGGTGGAGGTGGATTGGAACGAGATCGACTCCCCGCACCACTGGGAGCTCTTCCTGCTGGACGAGGACGGTCACCCGGTGCTGGTAGACACCCCGGAAGGAAGCCAGGCACTGGAGGTACGGGGCGACTTCCAAGTCACCCGACCCGACGGGCTGCCGCCAGGTAGCCCGGTCGACTTCTCGCTGGCAGTGAATATGGGTCCCCTTCCGCTCGAACCTGGGAAACGGTACACCTGGCGCCTGACCATCGACGGAGTGACCGACGGATCGTGGGCCCTTTCGTTCTCGACTCGCCCCGTCCCGGAGCAGTGAGGCCGGCGAGAACCCGAACGCCCGTTTGCGCCGTCGAATGCCGGTGACCTCGCTCGCCTTGCCAAGGAGGTCACCGGCGAACTAGCACCAAAGGACATATGACGATTCACGAACGCCCCTTCGGGCGCTATTACGAGGATTTCGAACCCGGAGACATCTACCGGCACTGGCCGGGCAAGACGGTGACCGAGTCAGACGACCACCTCTTTTGCATGATCACCATGAATCACCACCCGCTCCACACCAACGAGTGGTTCGCGGAGAACGAGACGGTGCACGGTAAGAACGTAGTGGTCGGGAACCTGGTCTATTCACTGGTACTGGGGATGAGCGTGCCCGACGTGTCGGGTTCGTGCATCGCAAATCTCGAGGTCGAGTCCCTTGTTCACAGGTACCCGACGTTCCACGGCGACACCATCTACGCGGAGACTCGGGTGATAGGCAAGACCGAGTCGAAGTCCAAGAACGATCGTGGGGTGGTGGAGGTGGAGACCAAGGCTTTCAACCAGCGAGGCGAGGAGATCTGTTACTTCCGCCGCAAGTTGATGGTGTGGAAGCGGGAATTCGCTCCGGCCCGGCGGCGGCCCTACGGAGACGGCACCTGGGACTGATCGGCGGCCCTACCGATACTCCTACCGGGACCGAACCTGGGCAGGACCGAGGAAGTCCAGTACCGCCGCGTTGAACTCGCCGGGCCTCTCCACGTTCATGAAATGCCCGGCCCCTACGATCGGGTGCAGGCGTGACGGGGCGGTCAGTTGCTTCCCGGCGGTCCGGGCCAGGTCGATGGAGAGGCACCCGTCGTCGATCCCATGGATGTATAGGAGGGGCTGAGGGGTCGGAGCCATCGTTGCAGCCTGCTCGTCGACCAGCTCGGGGACCTGGCGGGTGGGGTCGAACATCGCCCTGTAGTAGCTGATCGCCGCACTTAGATTCTCCGGGTCGCGCAGGGACTGCTTGACCCACTCGACGTCGGCTGAACTGTCGTAGCCGGGGGACCAGTCTTCCCAGAGCCGCCCGATGAACGCCAGATCGTCCATCCCGACCGCAGCCTCGGCGAGTGGGCTCTGGAAGAAGAACATGTACCAGCTCCGCTTGAGCTGGTCGAACGAGAAAAACGCCTCGGCGAGTGCGCTGACCGGTGGAACCGCTGCGGTGACCACCCGGCGCCACATTGCAGGGCGGTGGGCGGCTGCCCCATATGCGGCGAAGGCGCCCCAGTCGTGTCCGACGATCACCGCCGCCCGCCCTGGGGAGAGCGCTTCGTGGAGGGCGCAGGCGTCGGCTGCCAGCGCTCCCGATTGGTAGCGGCCGTCGGCAGGGATCCCGGTGGGGGCATATCCCCTCTGCCACGGAGCTACTGCTCGGTACCCGGCCTCTGCTAGCGCGGGGAGGAGGTAACGCCAGGTCCACGCGGAATCGGGAAAACCATGGAGGCATAGCGCCAATTCGCCGTCTTCGGGACCACAAGCCAGGTAGGAGAAAGTGAGTCCATTGGCCGGGACCGCTCCTCTCTCCAGCTTGTCGGTGATTTCAGACATTAGGGGCACCATAGTGTGTCGCCGTCCCGCTCGGGTGGGCACCACCGCAGCTCGGCGTGAGGCAGCCGCGGCTCCCTGGCCCCGCCCTCGTGATCCGGGCACGTCGTGGCCTTACATGAGAGACTGGGCAGATGCTGTCCCGGAGGGGTTGCTAGTGGCACACGAATGGCTGGACCGATGCCTCGCCAAGCTGTGTGAGGTGGAGGGCTCTGATTTGCATATCAAGGTCGGAGCGCCTCCTCGAATACGGGTGAACGGGACTCTGTACGAGCTGGAAGGCGAGGAGCGTGTCGGACCGGACGCCTCTGCAGAGATGGCCGCCTCGATCATGCGGCCCGACATCGCAGAGTCGTTCCGGCGCGAACTGGAGGCCGACTGCGCCTACTCGCTGCCGGGGCTGGGCCGCTTCCGGGTGAACATCTATCACCAGCGTGGGACGGTGGCCATCGCCCTGCGGCGGGTGATGCCGGATCCGGCCACCATCGCCGAGCTCGGCCTGCCCGAGGTGGTCGCTCGCCTTGCCGAAGAGGAACGCGGCCTGGTGCTGTGCACCGGTCCCACCGGCTCGGGCAAGACGACCACTCTGGCGGCCATGATCGAGCACATCAACCGGACCCGCGCCTGCCATGTGATCACCATCGAGGACCCGGTCGAGATCCTCCACCGCGACAAGATGGCATCTATTGAGCAACGAGAGATTGGCATAGACACCCGGGACTTCGCTTCTGCGCTACGGGCGGCGATGCGGCAGGATCCGGACGTGATCCTGGTCGGCGAGATGCGCGACCTGGAAACGGTGCAGGCAGCACTCACCGCAGCAGAGACCGGCCACCTAGTGCTCTCCACCCTCCACACTACGGACGCCACCGAATCGATCCACCGGATCATCGACTTCTACCCGCCCTATCAGCAGAAGCAGGCGCGCCTCTCGCTTTCCGCATCACTGCGCGGAACCATCGGCCAGCGGCTCATCAAGACGATAGACGGTCAACATCGGGTGGCTGCCGCCGAGATCATGGTTCCCAACGGCCGTATCCAGCAGTGCATAACCGATCCGGAGCACACCGACGGGATCAAGCAGATCATCGAGGAGGGCGACTACTACGGGATGCAAACCTTCGACCAGTCGATTTCAAGCCTTTTCGAGGCGGGGGCGATCGGGCTCAAAGATGCTCTGATGGCGGCGAGCAACCCGCACGATCTCCGGGTGACACTGCAGAACCGCGGTCTCATTCCCACTGTCGGGGTGGCCGACACGGGGGTGGAGCCACCCTCGGTTGGCGCCGCCTGACGCAACCGGCCCGGCCAGCGTGCAGATCGGTTTTTTCGGAGTACGGGGTTCCTACCCCTGTCCGGGCGCAGCATGGGCCCGCTACGGGGGGAACACTGCCTGCGTGGTTCTTACCCGCGTCGGCGAACCTCCCCTTCTCCTCGACATGGGTACGGGCATGGTGGCGTTCGGTGCCGCACAGGCTCTTGACAGCCCCTTTCGAGGTACCGCCCTGGTAACCCACGCCCACTGGGACCACATCCAGGGCCTCCCGTATTTCGCACCGGTCAACCGGCCGGGCGCGACTCTCGACGTCTACGGTCCCACCGAGGGCGGGCTTTCGCTCAACGAGGTATTCGATCTCGCCATTGCGCCACCGGTGTTCCCTGTGTCGTGGCGGGACCTTTCCGGAGACATTGTCTTTCACGATGTTGCGACGGGCTGCTTCACGGTAGGGGGCTTCACCGTGTGGGCCGGTACGGTTCCGCATCCGGGGACCATGGTGGGCTACCGGGTTGAGGGCGATGGTGCGGCCATCGCGTACGTGAGCGATCATCAGATGCCTGCAGAGCGGGGTGTGGTCGATGTAGGAGTACTCTCGCTCTGCGAGCGGGTCGATTTGCTTGTGCACGATGCCCAGTACACCGACGAGGAGTTCTCCAACAAGCCCGATTGGGGACATTGCACCATCGACTATGCGATCGAGGTAGCACGTCAGGCTTCTGCGCGGCAGCTGGCCTTTTTCCATCACGATCCGGCCCACGACGACGGAGTGATGGATGCCCTGGCGGCTAAGGCGGTTGAGCAGGCGCGCGAGCGGGGGGTGGACGCCTTCGTGGCGATGGAAGGGACTTCGTTCGAGCTAAGGTCGTGACTTCGTGACCGCCCTGACCAGAGCCGCCAGCCCTCTTGGAGCCATTTGATGGGAGACATAGAAGAAGCAGGATCGTCGAGTTTCGACCAGGCTCGGTTTCGGGAAGTGCTCGGGCACTTTGCCACAGGGGTGACTGTCGTGACCACCTACGACGAGCGTGGTCCCACCGGCTTCACGTGCCAGTCGTTCATGTCGCTGTCCCTGGATCCGCCGCTGGTGGCGATCTCTCCGTCCAAGACCTCCGACACGTGGCCCCGGATCGCAGCCAGCGGAGCGGCCTGTGTGAACATCCTCTCTTCAGACCACGAGGACATCGCCCGCACGTTCGCCGGCAAGGGGGAATCCAAGTTCGAGGGAGTGGGGTTCCGGCGGGGATACAACGGCTCGCCGATCCTTGACGGTTCCATCGCCTGGATCGAGGGCACGGTCGACGAGGCCTATGACGCCGGCGACCACTTCCTGGTGGTGTTACGGGTGTCGGAGGTGGGGACCTCCAAGGGGTCACCGATCCTTTTTTACCGAGGCGGGTTCGGTGCATTCACCTCATGATCGATCGGCGGATCCTGCGTTGACTTTGTCCCGGCTGTTGCCTTGCCCGTGGAAGCGACTCTCGTGAGCCTCGACGTGGACCCCGGTATCGTCGGAGTCCGCCTTGTCGAGCTGGCCCCACACGGGGACGAGCGAGGTATGTTCGTGGAGACTTTTCGCAAGGAGTGGTTTCCCGGGGTCCCCGAGATGCTCCAGACCAACGTGTCCACCAAGGAGGCGGGTGCAGTGGTGGGGCTTCACTTCCATTTCCGCCAGGCGGACTACTGGTACGTGGTAGCCGGAACCGCTCGGGTCGGCCTTTACGACTTGCGGGCCGGCTCGCCCACCGAGGGCACTGCATGGACGTTCGACATGAGCTCCGGGACCCACCGGGGTCTCTACATCCCTCCCGGTGTCGGACACGGCTTCGCCGCCCTCACCGATGTGACCCTGCTTTACCAGGTGGACGGGTACTACGACCCGGCCGATGAGCTTGGCGTGGCCTGGGACGACCCGGAACTCGGTATCGACTGGGGGGTCGGGGACCCGGTGGTTTCCGAAAGGGACCGGTCCTGCCCGCGGCTGGCCGAGATTCCCAGCGAGCGCAGGCCTACATTCTGAAACTGCTGCTGCTGTGCGCTGGACAGCGCCCGGCAAGGTCGTTCAGCCCAATCCCAGCGCATCGAGGATGAAAGCGAGGACGAAGGCCTCGTCCCGCCATGCGTCGTATCGACCCGACGGACCCTGGTGTCCCGCTCCCATCTCGACCTTGAGGAGAACCTGGTTCGACGGGTCGGCTTCCCGCAGGCGGGCGACCCACTTGGCTGGTTCCCAATACGAGACGCGGGGATCGTTCAATCCGGCAGTCGCCAGTATGCGCGGGTAGGACTGGTCATCACGGACGTTGTCGTAGGGCGAATACGATTTCATGTACGCGTAGACATCGGGATCGGTTACCGGGTTTCCCCACTCCTCCCACTCGTTGACAGTGAGGGGGAGGGTCTCGTCGAGGATGGTGGTCAGGCAGTCGACAAAAGGGACCTCGGCGACGATAGCGGCAAACAGCTCGGGTGCAGCGTTGGCGACCGCTCCCATGAGAAGGCCACCCGCGCTACCACCCCGAGCCACCAGCCGGTCCGGCGACGTCAGGCCGGCGTTCACCAGGTCTCGGCCGCAGGCTACGAAGTCCTCAAAAGTGTGTTTCTTGAAAAGGAGCTTGCCGTCCTCGTACCAGTGGCGTCCCATCTCGCCTCCACCCCGGACGTGGGCGATGGCGAAGACAAAGCCACGATCGAGCAGGGAGAGCCTGACCGACGAGAACACCGGGTCCATCGACGCCTCGTAGGATCCGTATCCATACAGTAGGCAGGGAGCAGGAAATTCGGTGGAACGCCGGTACACAATGGAGATGGGCACCTGGACACCGCCGGAGTCGGTCCATATGCGTTCCGTTGCATAGAGGCTCGGGTCGTAGCCGCCGAGGACCAGCTGGCTCTTCAGGAAGGTCTGCTCGCCGGATGACATATCGAAGTCGAAGAGAGAACGCGGCGTCACCAGCGACGAGTACTCATATCGCAGGAAGGTGGAATGCATCTCGGGATTGGCGGAGTCCCAAGTGGTGGAGACCTGCTCGGGCGCCGGTAGCGGGACTGCGGCGTCGATGTCCCAAGGTGGTGCCACAGCCCGGTTCACCGCAGGGAGGACGGTCATGCGCGCACACGCGTCCACCCGCTCCAGGATCACCAAATAGTCGTCGAAGACCTCGAAGCCTTCCAGGCGTGTCCCGGGCCGGTGGGGGAGCACTTCCACCCACCGGGAGGGATCGGGATCGTCCACTGGTGCCATGACCAGGCGGAAATCGGCAGCCCCGTCGTTGGTGAGGATGAGGAACTGGCCCCTGGCGTGCTCGACCGAGTGCTCGATTCCCTCGCGCCGGGGAAGTACCAGCCGGAGTTCGTTCATCGGGTCGGCGGCATCGACCACCCAGGTCTCGGTGGTGGTCCGAGACTCAAGCTCGACGACCACCATGCTCTCGTCCTTGGTCATTCCGACCGACAAGTTGAATCGCTGATCGGACTCTTCGTAGACCAGCGCATCGTCAGACGGATCGGTTCCCAACAGGTGGCGCCAGAGTTGGTAGGGACGCATCGCATCGTCGGTCCGGGTGTAGAAGAGAACCGAACCGTCCGTCGACCACGCGGTGCCGTAGTACGTGTCGCGTATTGGGCCGTCCACCACCGCATCGGAGACGATGTCCTTTACCCACATCTCGTACAGCTCATCCCCGTTCAGGTCGATCGAAAAGGCGACCAGCCGGTGATCGGGGCTTACGTCGAAAGCTCCGAGAGCGAAGTATTCGGAGGTCCCCGCCAGTGCGTTCTCGTCGAGGATCACCGCCTCGTCGTCGGGGGGTGCGGCAGGAGGCGGGGGAACGAAAGGGGCGCCGCCATCTTCGAATCCGGGGGCCGGGCCTGGACGGACACGGCGGCCGTTGTTACCCGTCGGGGCGGGTCGGCGGCAGTGGATCGGATATTGGAGGCCCTCGACGGTGCGGGAGTAGTAGTACCAGGGACCGTCGAGTACGGGAACCGACAAGTCGGTCTCCAGAATGCGCGCGACGATCTCGGCATAGAGGCGCTCCTGCAAGGCCGTGGTCTTTGCCATGACTTGCGCGGTATAGGCGTTCTCGGATTCGAGATGGGCGATGACTGCGGGGTCGTGCTTGTCGCGCAGCCAATACCACGGGTCGATCCGGGTATCGCCGTGGGCGGTCAGGGAATGGGGACGCTTGGTGGGCGAGGGCGGTACCGGGAGTTGCGGCTCGGAGGGTGGCGTGCCGGAATCGGAAAAAGGAGTATCGCCGGGGCTGCCCTGTGTTTGCACGATCGCCCAGGCTATCGATACTTGATCAACCCGGCTGCCACCCGGCGGCGATCGCCAGCCCGGCCAGTGCCCAGGGGAGGATCTGCGGGGCGTTCGCCAGCCAGTTCGCCGCCCAATCGGGCAAGGCGGGTGGGGTGGCGGTTCGGGAGCAGGTGACGTCATCGGGACTGTCGACCGGCGTCGAGACTGCTGCCCACGAGATACATCGGGACCCCGAGGTGGCAACACGATCGGGGGCGATAGCGTGCATCACGGTCATCGTGGCAGTCATCACCGGGTAAGGCACATCGGACGTGGATATGATCCCGAAGTTGGAATCCTCCCCGTCGAAACGTCCTCCCTGCGGTTCGTCGACGTACTCGAACCAGTCGTCGCCGACCACGTAGTCGCGTGCGAACAGGCTGGTGACGTACTGGCGATACTGAGCGGCCCGTTCCGCTTGGGTGGGATAGACCGGGTAGATCGGAGGCCAGGAATTGGAGAGCCCGGAATCGGCGGCCCGGAAGGAATACTCGCCGATCATCAGGGGCCGATTCACGATCGACTCAGTGGTGGCGAGGATATCTGGCGTGTGGATGTAGCCGGGCCACGAGGCGTCGATGAAGGCGGTGATCCCGGGGACGAGGCGGTAGTCGTCGATGCTCCACACGTCCACGTAGGGGGTAGCTGCTTCGAGGAGCTCGGGTTGTGTCAACCGTGCAACCGCCTTGACGCCGAGGATCAGGTGGTGGGGGTCGGCCGCACGCACCGCCGCAGTGGTCACCGCAAAGTAGCGGCTGGCCAGGGCAGTGAGGAACCCGTTTGGATCGCCGGCGTAGGTCTCGGCCACGGTACGGCCGGGCGAGCCGGCGGGGAGTGCGAGGTAATCGTCCAGGAGGGGAGTGGTCGAGCGCCAATCGGGGCCCCAGTGCAACTCGGAGTCGAGGAAGTAGCCGACCAGGTTCGGATCGTTGGCGAGGGTGGCGCACTGGGACTGGGCGACGTGTTGCGCGTGGGCGGCGAACTCGGGCGAGAACCAGTCGTCACCGCTTGCCATGGAAAGCAGCACGGTATAGGGCATCGACGAGGTCAGGACCGCCCCGTCGCTTCCCGAGGTATCGCTGAACGCCCCCAGGGTGTTGAAGCCCCACTGCCGGAGCCTGCTCACCTGGGCGGTGGCCCAGGCAGCGCTCGACGAGTACCGGGAGGCAATAGCCCTACAGTAGGGGCATTGGCCGGTCGTCCGGTCCGTGTCCGGAGCGGAGGAGACGTGGTCGATGCCGCTCGAGTAGAAGGGCTGACCGTCGGGAGTGACCAGCCACCATCGACCCTCCGCCCAGGTGACATGGAAGAACCCGGTGGCGCTGAGGCCATGGACGGTATGCAGCCGTGGGGCGACGCGGAGGTCGGGAGCTGCGCGCGCACTCGACGGAGTGCTGTGGCCGGGTACCGCGTGTGTCAGCGGAGTGGCGACCACCGGACGAGTGGGAAAGGCGACCAGGGCGGCGACCACCGCCACCCACGCCATTGCAGGAGCCAGGCTCCGACCCCCCCTCATGAACAGGCGAGTTAGCGGGCAGC
>JAKAWH010000105.1 GCA_021817065.1 Actinomycetes bacterium | reverse complement strand
TCGATCACTGCGGCCCCCTCACCACCGGCAGCTATTGCCCCGGCATCGGTCACTCCGGCCCCCTCACCACCGGCAGCTATTGCCCCGGCATCGGTCACTCCGGCCGACGATGGACTCCAGCTGGCGCGGGAGGCTCTCGGATTGAGCGCGCCACGCTCGGGGGGTAGTCCCCGAGCAGCGCGAACCGCTCTCGGCCTTGACAAGCCGGATCCGGAGCCAGAGCTCGCCCCGGCAGAGGAGGGAGGGTCGATGACGGCTGCTGAGGTGGCCGCGGCTGCCGGATTGCCTGAGGCGACCTTCGATGAGCTGGTTCGTTATGGCCTGCTCTCCTCGCGCAGCGTAGCTGGCACCGACTACTTCGACGAGGATGCGCTGGCGGTGGCCCGGTTGGCTGCCGGCTTCTACCGGTTCGGGATCGAGCCACGCCATATCCGGATATATCGGCTTGCTGCCGAACGGGAGGTGGGGCTCTTTGAGCAGGTGATCGTGCCGATCCTCAAGCAGCGGAACCCGGAAGCCCGCAAACACGCGCGCCAGACTTTGAACGAGTTGTCGAAACTCGGTCAGCAGATGCGGACGGCGATGGTCCGTGCTGTGCTCCAGGGACTCGACAAGCCCTGAGTGGTCTGTGCTTGGTAGATTCGGTTCGTGATTCCCGTCGAACTCCTTGCGGTGAGGGTCGACCTACAGTCGAACACGCCGGTGGTTCTCCTCCAGGAGCTCGAGGAGCCTCGGAGGGTGCTTCCCATCTTCATCGGGGCCCCTGAGGCGACCGCCATCGCCTTTGCTCTCCAGGGCGTGGTGACTCCGAGGCCGATGACGCACGATCTGATCAGGACAATTATCGAAGATCTGTCGGCCACATTGGACGAGGTGGTCATCACCGAGTTGAAGGAAGCCACCTACTTCGCAGAGCTCCACCTGTCGCGGGGAGGATCCAAGAACGTGATTTCCAGCCGACCCTCCGACGCCATTGCGGTCGCCGCCCGGATGGCCACTCCCATATTCGTTTCCGACGAGCTGATGGAGGCCGAGGGAGTCGAGCTGCAGGCCGAGAATGGAGATGCGGACGCCAATCCGGAGGAAGTCGTTTCCGAGTTCAAGGAGTTCCTGGAGTCGGTGCGGCCGGAGGATTTCCAGTCCTAGGTAGCCGCTGCGGCTCTGTCTTTACCGGGCCCGGGGATTGCCGAGGTGGAAAGAAGACCCTGGACCTGAAGCACACCGTGATCTACACTGCTGTAACTACGAGGTGGTAGTTAGAGTTTCACAAGAGGGTGAACGTTGCCGGGGAGGCACCGCAGTGACAGATGACCAGCCAGCCGATGGATTCCGGGGTCCGGTCGTCTGCAAGATCGTGGGGATCACCTACCGGCAGCTCGACTACTGGGCTCGGACCGGGCTTCTCACCCCCTCGATGTCCCCGGAAGGCACGGGCAGTGGCACCCGGCGCCTGTACTCCTACCAGGACATCGTCCGCCTTCGAGTGATCAAGCAGCTTCTCGATGCTGGCGTTTCGCTGCAGAAGACCCGGCGTGCCATACAGTGCCTGGAGGGGCTTCTGGGGGAGGATCTTTCCAGCGCCAACCTGGTGATGGCCGAAGGAGGGACAGTACTGGCCGAGAGTCAAGAGGACGTCTTCGACCTTCTACGGGGTGGGCAGGGAGTGTTCAACGTGCTTCCCCTGGCTGGCGTGGTGGAGCAGGTGGACGCGGCGATTCATCACTTGGGAGCGAGCGGGTCTGACTCGACGCACCTCGCAGTCTGATCGAGTCGTTCATGGTCGGCTCCGACGAAGATGGCAATGATATGGTGACCGCAGTGCTCGGCTCTGCACCTGGTCCTCACTTTTCCCATCGATTGAGGCGTTCTCTCGCGGCGCTGACGGTGGCTGCACCCCTGGCTCTGGCTTCATGTGGTGGTTCGGCGAACACGCCGCCGACCACGACCCGCATGCCGACCACGACCGTTGTGTCCACTACTACCGTGCCGGTGACGACAACCGCATCGACAACCACAGCGCCACCGATGACGACCACGACGGTTCAGGCGACTAGGACTACCACTGCTCCACCTCCCCCGAGCACGTACGTCACCCCGTCGCCGTACCCGACGTGCGCGCCTCCCTGCTGACAAACCTTCGCATGCGCCGTCTCCGAGCAATCCGACTGGTTCTTCTTTTCGCTGGGGTCGCGGGAGTCATTGTGGCACTGGGAATCCCTGGTGCCGGGGCGCACACGGCGTCGGGAGGTGTCAAGGGAGCGGGAGCGCCCTCCCATTTCGTGCCGGTGCGCCATGCTTCCGGTTCGGGTTACTGGCTTCTGGGCAACGACGGCGGGGTGTTCTCGTTCGGCAACGCGGCGTACCGCGGATCAATGGCGGGAACGCCCTTGGCTGCCCCGACGGTCTGCATGGCTTCGACCAAGGACGCGGGCGGCTACTGGCTGGTGGGATCGGACGGCGGGGTGTTCTCCTTCGGAGATGCAGGGTTCCAGGGTTCCCTGGCCGGCAAGCCTCTCGCGGCGCCGATCGTGGGGATGGCCGAAACACCCGACGGGTCTGGTTACTGGCTGGTGGGATCGGACGGCGGGGTGTTCTCCTTCGGAGATGCTTCCTACTTCGGCGGTATGGCCGGCAAGCCTCTCGCGGCGCCGATCGTGGGGATGGCTGCACTCCCGAACGGCAGTGGTTACTGGCTGGTGGGATCGGACGGCGGGGTGTTCTCCTTCGGCGATGCTTTTTACTTCGGCGGTATGGCTGGCAAGCCTCTTGCGGCGCCGATTGTAGGAATGGCTGCGGATCCCGATGGATATGGCTACTGGCTGGTGGGATCGGACGGCGGGGTGTTCTCCTTCGGGGCTGCTTCATTCAAGGGTTCGATGGCCGGTATACCGCTCGCCGGGGCGGTAATCGGTATTTCTCCGACCACGGATGGAGGCGGCTACTGGCTTGCCGGCACGGACGGCGGGGTGTTTTCACTTGGCGACGCTTCCTACAAAGGTTCGATGGCCGGCAAACCCCTGGCCGCACCGGTGGCCGCCATCGCAGGGTTGGGGGAGTCGGGAGGGTGTCTTGGAAGTGCCGTTCCCGCCGACCTAACGCCGGTGGGTGGGGGTGGACCGGCGGGAGAAGGCCATTGGGTACCCGACGGTCGGTTGGTCGGCTCAACCACGGCCGTCTACACGACGGTCATGCGTCCATACGTGGGTGGACCGACTGCAGGAATCGCGTGGGTCGACATGTCGCGGTGTTCCCTCCGCTTGTACGCGGGTCCTCCAAGCCAGCCGGCCGGGAATTTCATTCACGCGGGACAGGTCGCGGTGTCCGATAGGCCGCGTCTCTTATCTGCGTTCAATGCGGGGTTCCAGATGGCTGATTCCAACGGGGGCTGGTATTCGGAGGGGCAGATGCCCGTCTCCCTGCGCGATGGAGCGGCGTCGCTCGTTATCAGGGCGGATGGAAGGGCCTATGTCGGTATGTGGGGTCGCGATTTCGCGATGTCGCCGGAGATCGCGTCGGTTCGCCAGAACCTCAATCTTCTGGTCGATGGCGGTCAGCCGGCATCCAATCTGTGGGTAGGAGCTTGGGGCGCCGTCCTCTCGGGCGACGGGCCGTCCGGGGATTGGCGGTCGGGAATCGGAACCGATCGGTACGGCAACCTGATCTATGTCGGTGGCCCTCGGCTCCTCCCGGGCGATCTGGCTCACCTGCTGATTGCCGCCGGTGCGATCGAAGGCATGGAACTGGACATCAACCCGGAATGGGTGACATTTTCGAGTTACACCACGAGTCCCGGCCAGTCCGACCCAGCGAATCTAACCGGGTGGAACCTCATCGGCGGGATGTATTTCGGCCCGTCGCGATTTATCACTTCGACGAACCGGGATTTCTTCGCGGTGCTGGCGCGCTAATCGAGAATGCAGAAGTTAGATCGCTGAGCACCGCGTGATCGATAATCGAGTGCTCGCGGGCAACCTGAGGATTCGACTTGCTGCAGCCATCCATCGCGCGGGTGGTGAACGGGGCGCCTGGTGAAAGGTGAACTCCGAGATGCCTTCCCAATGCCGCCAGCCCTTCCGTGCCCTTCCCCACTTGACAAAAATCGGTGAAGACGAGATGGCCAGCACCGGCCAGGGTTACAAAGGTTTTGGGAGGCGTTGCACGCCGATACGTTTCCTTCACCCACCCCGGCGCCACGTCATGATCTGCAGTTCCGGTCATGAAGAGAGAACGTGCGGCAGGAAGGTTCGCAGGGGGGCTCTGCCAGCCTGCCGCGAGGGCAACGTAGGTTGCGACTTCGGGCCGGGTGGAGAACTGGATGGCGTCCATGCCACCCAGGGAATGTCCGATCACGGCGACGGTACCGGGCCGAACGATTCGGTACAACTGGCTCCCTTGTTGAAGGTCCATCCGGCGCACAAGCGCCTCGGTTTCCACCAGTACTTGATAGTCGTTTGGCGTGTGAGCAGAATCGGGCGGATCGAAGTATGCGGTGAGGTCGTGCAGGGGGAACTCGGGTGCGGCGACGATGAAGCCGTGGGACGCCAGCCAGGTAGTGAGGAAGGTGGACTGGTCCCGCAGGGAATAGAGACCGTGTGCGAAGAGGACCAGGGGATATGCCCTTCCGATTGCCGGGGGAATATTGCGGTAGGCGGCGGTGACGAATGTTGCGGGATCGCCGGCAACCCGAGCCCGGAGCGCGGCAGGAAGCCAGGTGCGGATGTCATAGCGGGCCAGGTGGTGACCTCGGGTGCTCTCCGCGTTCGCGGGATACCAGATGTCGACTGGTCCCGAGGGGAGTTCGGCGGTAGTGACCCCGGCGACCAAGCGATGCCGGTTGGGGATGGGGCCCGCCGCTGCGTTCGTCGAGACATTTGTGGCTGTGCTCGCGGCCAGGAGGGTGGTGAGCAGAAGCACGGCGGCGACCATCCCCCGTTCTGGCGATCGGCGATTGGCGAAGAGTCTGTCGCGCATTTTCGAAGAGAGCCTATTGCCCGAAGAAGCCGGGTGGTGGTGTTCGGTACATGATCCGGAAGCGACCGGTGCGCTCCGTGATCGTGATGATTCTCGTCGCGGCACTCGTGGTGACCGGATTCTCCTATGTGCGGGCGATGACCAGTCCCGGCACCGATAGCATCGGTGCACGATCTGTTGAGTGGGTCCGGTCACACGGGGGGAGTCGGATCGTTCGATGGGCAGAATCGGTTTGGTACAGCCACCACCAGCCACCCAAGGGAGGGGTGGCGAACCCGAGCGTGGTCCGACGCACTCCGACTGTCTTCTCGGCAAGAAGTCTTTCGACCACTGTCCATCTTCCTCCGCCGCGGCCGCTGGTCCCCATCGTGTGGCCGGCGATGAGCGGGGAAGGGGACTGGACCCCGGTTGGTCGGCTGGTTGGTGGGCTGCCCGCTGTCTATGTGACCTTTCTGAGGCCCGACCCGGTCCACACCAGGCTGGTGACCGGAGTGGCGTGGATGGATTCGGATCTCCTCAAAGCGGTTCTTTTCTCGGGAATGGATGTACCCGGCGTACTCGGGTTTCACAATGTCGCGCCGACTACGGCCACAGAGAACACGAACCTGGTTGCCGAGTTCAATTCCGGGTTTCGAATGCAGGACGCCTATGGCGGTTACTACAGCGAGGGAAGGCTGATCTACACGATGCGTACCGGAGCAGCTTCACTGATCATCGACAAGAACGGGAGGGCGACGGTGGCACAATGGGGGAGGGACGCGTCCATGTCGCCGGAGGTGTCCAGCGTGAGGCAGAATTTGGACCTGATCGTCGATCACGGTCGGCCTGTCGCCGGGGTGAAGTCCGATACCAGCCACAGGTGGGGTGCCACCTTGGGCAACAAGCTCTTCGTCTGGAGATCGGGGCTGGGGGTAACGAAGAGCGGGGCGCTGGTCTACGCCGGCGGGCCGGGTTTGTCGGTGTTCACTCTGGCTAACGTGCTATCGCATGCGGGGGCGGTGCGGGCAATGGAGCTTGACATAAATACGACGTGGGTCGATTTCTTCTACTTCCACCCTCGTCCGGGCGGGCTAGCCGCACCGTCAAACGGGACCAAGCTGGTCTCGACAATGGCAGATACGACGGCTCGGTATTTTCAGCCGTCCTCGCGAGACTTCATCGCGCTCTTCGCCAACCCGACGAAGATCCGTCACTGAGCAACTGACCGCAGTCGCCACAACTTCCGGCTAAGAGGTGGTGGAGAATAGACTGCCGCCGTGCCGAAACATTCGCCGCTCGATGCTCACCATCGCGCCCGGGGGGCCAAGATGGTCGGATTCGGTGGCTGGGAGATGCCTCTTTCCTATCCGCACGGTACTTTGGCCGAACACATGGTCTGCCGGAAGGAGGCGGCTGCCTTCGATGTATCCCACCTCGGCACGGTCCGGGTAGAAGGTCCAGGTTCTTTCGAGCGGCTGCAGGGTGCTCTGTGCAACGACCTTGGGAGGGTGGCACCGGGCCGCGCCCAATACACCCAGTTGCTCGACGAGGGGGACGGATCGGTGGTGGACGACATCATTGTGTGGTGGGTGGACGAGCAGGCCTTCGACGTGATGCCCAACGCGTCGAATACGGACGCCGTCCTGGCAGCGATCGGAGGGCAGGACACCACCGACACCCGGGCGGTGATCGCCATCCAGGGCCCGCTGGCACGTTCGGTCGTCGAGCGGGTGTGTCCTGAGGCTGCAGCGGTGCGACGATTCGGCGTTGCGAGATTTATGTGGCAGGGGAGCCCCTGCCTGGCAGCCGGGACTGGCTATACCGGTGAAGACGGCGTGGAGTGCGCGGTTCCCGCATCGGTGGCGGGGGAGTTCTGGGAAGCCATGCTGGACGCTGGCGCGCAACCGGCCGGACTGGGGGCTCGGGATACCCTCAGGCTGGAAGCCGGTCTGCCCCTTCACGGTCATGAACTGGGCCCGGGGATCTCACCATTGCAGGCGGGCCTGGGATGGGTGGTCGGCTGGGACAAACCGGCATTCCGCGGCAAGGAGGCTTTGATCGCAGAGAGGGCAAGGGGTGTCACGCGAATCCTCCGGGGACTTGTCGCCCAAGGGCGACAACCATTGCGTGCCGAGCAGGAGGTACTCCTGGACGGCCGAGAAGCCGGAAGGATCACCAGCGGGAATTACTCGCCTGTTTTGGGAAGGGGGATCGCCTTGGCCCTGCTCGATCCTGCTATCGGGACGGGAACTTCGGTCTCCGTTGCAGGGAGGGGAAGGGAGATCGCCGCAAAGGTGACCGCTCTTCCCTTTGTCAAGGCCGGGACGGCCGCATCATGAGTTGGGCGGTCGGAGTTGCGCTGTTATGTGGTGGCCGTGATTTCGGGGACGATTCGATATGAGCGGCTTCGTCCCCCACACCGATAGCGAGATCGCTGAGATGCTCGCCTTCATGGGTCTCTCGCGTGTCGAGGAGCTCTTCGCCGTGATTCCCGAAGCGCTACGCATCGCAGGCCCCCTCGGGCTCCCTCTGGGAATGGGCGAGGCGGACGTAGTGGCGGCCATGGAGGGGTTGGCTGCCCACAACCGGGTCGGTGGAGAACTGGTGTGTTTTGCCGGGGGAGGAGCCTACGATCACGACATTCCAGCGGCGGTGAAGGCTCTTTCCTCGCGATCCGAGTTCGTCACCGCCTATACCCCTTACCAGCCCGAAGTCTCCCAGGGCGTGTTGCAGGCTCTATTCGAGTTCCAGACGGTGGTTTCCCGCCTGGCTGGCCTTCCGGTGGCAAACGCGTCGCTCTATGACGGCTCCTCGTCGTTGGTGGAGGCTCTCAACCTGGCGGTGGCGGCTACCGGCCGCCAGGCTGTGTGGCTCTCGGAGGGTATCAATCCACGGTGGAGGGAGGTTGCGCGCACCCTGGCGCAGGGTACCGGGCACGATTTGCTCGATGTTCCTCTCGTCGCGGGCGGTACCCAGTGGCCCGTTCCGGGATCGACCGAACCGCCCGCAGCATTGGTGGTTGCCTATCCGAACTTTCTCGGCTGCCTGGAGGATATGGCGGCTGCCCGGGACCTCGCCCGTTCGGTCGGCGCCCTGTTCGTGGTGGTGTTCGATCCGGTCGCCGCCGGACTTCTTCGTTCGGCGGGGGAGTGGGATGCAGACCTAGCGGTGGGAGAGGGACAATCCCTGGGCAACCCTCTCGGATTCGGAGGTCCGTACTTGGGTCTTTTCGCGTGTGCTGCCAGCCACGTCCGCCGAATGCCGGGCCGCCTGGTAGGCGAGACCGTCGACACTCGGGGAACCCGTTCCTACGTCACCACCCTGAGGGCACGGGAACAGGACATCCGGCGCGAAAAGGCCTCCTCTAACGTGTGCACCAACCAAACCCTCATGGCGGTCACTGCCGCCATCCACCTCGCCTGGTTGGGACCCCGGGGATTGCAGGAAGTTGCGCTGCAGTGCGCGCGCGGAACCCGATACTGCCGGGAACGCCTTCTCGCGATCGAAGGTGTCGAACCGATCACCTATCTTCCGGTGCTCAGAGAATTTGCTATCCGTACCCCGGTTTCTCCCGAGCTCCTGGTGGAGAGGCTGGCTGACGAAGGATATTTAGCCGGGATACCGCTCGGCCCGGATTGGGAGACCAGCGGTTGCCGGGACGGGCTGCTGGTGGCGGTCACCGAGAAGAGGACCCGCGCTGAGATAGACGGGTTCGCCGATGTACTTGCCAAGGCGGTGCGCTGAAATGGGGATGACACAGGGCAGCAACGCCACCGCAGAGCGCAAGGAACCCTCCGGGAGCGAACCGGGCGGTCGGGCGTCGAGCGCACCGCTCATCGGGCGCGCAGCCGAACCCACCATCTTCGAGTTCTCAGTGAGCGGTCGTCACGCCTTCTCGACGCGTACGACCGGGGTACCCCGGTGGGACGCTGAAGAATTGGTTCCCCCATCCCATCTGCGAGGCCAGCCGGTTCCCCTCGCTGAAGTATCTGAACGCGATTTGGTGGGTCACTACACACGCCTGACACACCGGCAGTATTCAGTAGATCTGGGAGCGTACCCGCTGGGATCGTGCACGATGAAGTACAACCCCAAGCTGTGCGATTCGGTTGCCGGGCTTCCGTCGCTGGCGTCGGCGCATCCGGCCGCTCCCGCGTCAGTGACCCAGGGATGGCTGGAGATCTTGGTCCGCCTGGAAGAGGCAATCTGCGAGATAACGGGCATGGAGGCAGCAACATTGCAGCCGGCAGCCGGAGCAGCAGGGGAACTGTGCGGCCTCCTCCTCATGCGTGCCTATCACCGGGCGAACGGGCAGGTGCGCAGCAGGGTGATCATTCCGGATTCGGCGCACGGCACCAACCCCGCATCGGTGACTCTGGGCGGATTCCAGGTGACCACTGTGCCTACCGACGCGAAGGGCTGTGTCGATGTCGCCGCGTTGTCAGAGGTTCTCGACGGCGATGTGGCGGGAATCATGCTCACCAACCCAAACACATTGGGGATTTTCGAGGAGGAGATCGTCGAAATCGCTCGTCGTGTCCATGAGGTTGGTGGACTTCTCTACTACGACGGAGCGAACCTGAACGCCATTCTCGGCGTAGTTCGTCCGGGAGACATGGGATTCGATATTGTCCATCTCAATTTGCACAAGACGTTTGCCACGCCCCACGGCGGCGGAGGTCCCGGTGCCGGTCCGGTGGCAGTGAGTGAGCGCGTTGCGGACTTCCTGCCCGGCCCCCGCCCGGTGAGGGACGATGGTGGGTACGGGTGGTCGATGCCGGCTCACAGCATCGGGCGAGTCCATTCCTGGCACGGGAATGCCCTGGTGCTGGCTCGGGCGCTCGCCTACATCCTTGCCAACGGCTCCGATGGTTTGCGCCAGGTTGCCGAAGTCGCCGTGCTGAATGCCAACTGGTTGCGCCACCGGCTACGTGGTTTCTACGACATCCCGTTCGATCGCACGTGCATGCACGAACTGGTTGTGTCTGCGCGTAACCTCAAGGGGATTTCCAAGGTGCGCGCGCTCGATGTCGCCAAGCGGCTGACCGAGGAGGGGTTCCATCCTCCTACGGTGTACTTCCCGCTCATAGTCGAGGAAGCTCTGATGATCGAGCCGACCGAAACGGAGAGTCCCCAGACGCTCGCCGCTCTCGCCGACGCCCTGGAGCGCATTGCGCAGGAGGCTTCGGGTGGGCTGGACGTATTCGTCGATGCACCGCGCACCACTCCG
>JAKAWH010000104.1 GCA_021817065.1 Actinomycetes bacterium | reverse complement strand
CCGATCTCCACGCTGGCTATGGATGGTGCATATGCATTGAACCCGGGGAAGACCGTCTGGACGAGGATGTGGGTGGAGTCCGGGGACCAATCCTGCATCTCGTAGAACACGTCGCCTGGGTAGTCGACTTGCTGGGCGTTCGTCAGCGACGGGACTCCGCCACTGTTGACGGAAAAGTCGGCCACGTCCATGTTCCAGTAACCCTGAAGATTTTGGGCGTCGGGTGCCCCGTAAGTCTCGGCGAAGGCGATCTTGGTGCCATCGGGCGACCAGGAGGGGTCGAGGAAGCCGAAGGCCCCCGGGGGCTGACCCGGCGGTGCGGAGTAGTTGGTCAGCTGGTACCACTGCGTTCCGGTGATGTTGGTCACCCACAGATTGGTCCAGTAGCCGTTGTTCCGCTCCACCTGGAGCTGCTGGGAGCTCTGCTGGGTGATGGTCGGACCGATGGAGCTCTCTACCTCGACAAGGATCCAGTCCCCCTGCGGTCTCATCGAGGCATTCCACTTGAAATCGTTGGCGGGGGGGGCTGCCGGATTGTTGTAAGAGAGAGTTCGAATGTTCTCTGACTGGCCTTGGGAACCTATGTCGGCGATCATCAATTGCGAGACGTCGGTGGATGGGTCGGGGTAACCCTCCGTGTATACCTTCTCAGCTCCAGGGTACGACCACTGACTCGGCGGTTTGGCCAAGGAACCGGTGACGTTGGTATTGGATGCGACCCCACAAGTTCCAGCGGTCTGGTTGCTGAACGTATAGGGAGGATTGGACCAAACAGTGCATCCCGCGCACAGCGGCGGGCCCGTCCCGGGTGTCGAGGTGGTGGTGGTCGAGGTGGACAGCGTCGTCGATGTTGTCGAACCGGGTGTCGAGGTGGTGGTGGTCGAGGTGGACAGCGTCGTCGATGTTGTCGAACCGGGTGTCGAGGTGGTGGTGGTCGAGGTAGGGGAGGCGCCAGGCGAGAGGGAAGCGAAGGAAACGATGGGTGCGAGAACGGACTTGCCGCCTAGCGACCCTACGAAGCCGGCGTCACCGAAGGTGAAGACGCCCCCGTCTGCCGCCACCAGCCAGTACCCTTTTCCGTCACCGGTTACCACCATCCCGTTGACCGGTTTGGCGAGTGAGGTACCTCCCATCGAACCGAAGAATGCTGCGTCGCCGAAGGTGAAGACGCCCCCGTCTGCCGCCACGAACCAGTATCCGGCTCCATCGGCGGTGGGAGCCATGGCGACGGCTGGCTTGTTCAGGTGAATTGCGCCCGTCGAGCCGTAGAACTTGGCGTCGCCGTAGGTGAACACTCCACCGTCGGACCCCAGCATCCAGTACCCACCCCCGTCGGGGGTGGCCACCATGTTGACGATGGAGCCTGCAAGAGACAGCCCCGCTTCGAGCGGGGATCCGTAGTCGCTGGCGTTGCCCGCAGTTATGACCTGTCCATTTGATGTCGCCAACCAGAACCCACCGCCATCGTGAGTCGCCGCGATCGAGACGACTAAGCCGCTGGCAGACTCGTTGAGCGGGAAGCTCGGAGCGTCGCCGAAGCTCTGCACGATCCCATTCGCCGAAGCGGCCCAGTAGCCGCCCCCATCGGGTGTCGCTACCATGGCCACCCAATTGCCTGGATTGGTGGAGCTCTGCGATGGCTCGCCGTAGTTAACCGCCGAGCCGAAGGGATAGATAGTGCCGTCGGCGCCGAGCATCCAGTAGCCGGGCGTGCTCATAGTATGACGACCAGTACCCTGCCAGCCGTTCGCCGCGAATGCGGAACCGACGATCGAACCAAGGCCAACAACCAGGATTGTCCCGGCTATCAAGAGTCGTGTGTGCACCACACTGCTGCATCGTCGAGTCATGACGACAATACGCTCGACTTCCTACGCCGCCGGCTTGGCGACACCCACTATTGCCGCTGCCGCGTCGATTGCCTGGCTGTAAGCCGTGTGGTAGGTCGCGTACCCGATATAGGACGGATCGAAGGCCAGCTCCCAGTCCTCCGGATACAACTCGAAGATCTGCGCGTGGAGGCTCAGCGCGGCCTCGAGTAGGGGTGGGAGTGGACCTGTGCGGATCGAGTTTTCGTTGGAGCTGACCGGGCCTGTCCCGGGCCCCGGGTCGGATGTCCCGAGGGTTTGGACGTGGAGGGGTACCTTGCCGGCATATTCGTCGAAGAGACCGCACCAATCGGCAGCACACGGCGTATTCTGTGCGATGTCGGAGACGTCGGTCGCCTGCAATCCCTCGAAACCGAATCCGATGCCGGCGGCGGCGGCCCATGCGGCGGTGTCGGAGCCGGGAGGTACGTCGTCGAAGGTGTTGAGGGCGGCCATTAGTTGGTGACTCGAATGAAGCGAACCTTCGTAGGCGATGAGTTGCTGGGTGTAGGAGGAGAATGCCCCTGGATATCCGGCTGCATCCCACTGGTCGGCGCAGTCCGGTCTACGGATCGCCGGGCTTGCCAGCCCCTCGCCTCCGGTGCCGATGCCGAACCGGATGTAGCCGATGTGGGGATCACCGTCGAAGTGGGCGACCGTGGCAGCAATGAACGCCTCCCAGTTCGACATATAGCCTGGCTGCCAGAAGACCGGTGTGGGCGCGGTCTTCCCGCCACAGGTGATCATCTGGACCTGGCTCTCGACCCAGGCCGGGGTGGAGTGCTGGGTGGTCCCGCCCTCCGATGCGCCCCAGACGATGAGATTGACTGTCTTGCCCGCCGATTCCCACGGGGAGATCGACTGGTCCACCGAGCTCCAGTCGTAACGGGGAGATGCCGACGGCCCCCCATCAATCTGGTTCCAGTTGACGAAGATATCCGCGCCGCAAACATCGGTATTGGCGATGAGCTGGGACGTGAAAGTACCCGGAGAACCCCCGGTGAACGATCCCATCACGAAGAGGCCGTGCGGGGCTTGCGGGTCCGCGACCTTGGTGTCGGTGCTCGCACCCGGATAGGTACAGGAGGGAGCGGCGCCGCCGGTGATAGGTCCGCTCGCCGGCGTCGCCTGGGTGGTGGACGAACTGGAGACCAGCGCTCCGCTTCCCCGGGTGCCGGTGGTAGCGCACGCCGCCACGGTGAAACAGGATGCCCAGACCATGACGCCGGTCGCACGCTGCATGGATGCCATCATAGGGATCGCGATGGCAGAGAGAGAGGGAGAACACACGATCCTCACGGTTCCCTAACACGTTCTTCATCCCTCCATGTCGGATGTAGGCCACAATGATCACCATGGGAGAGGGTCGATCGCGCCTTCGGAAAGAGGGGGCCCGGCGGTGTCCGGGCCGCCCCCCAGCAACAGACCTACAGCGCGAAGCAGTGGCAGGGACTCGGAGAAGACATGCACTCCATCGACTCGAACCCGCTATTCGTCAGTCCATCCTCGGGGGACTTCGAGTTGCAAGCGGGCTCGCCGGCGACATCGGTCGGCTTTCAGCCGGTCGACTGGAGCGGAGTTGGTGCACCCTCATCGGCTTCGGTCGTCGTTCCAACAGCCTTTCCTACGACGTCGCTCAGCCCGTCGCAGTATTGATGGCAGCCTGGCGTGGATGGGTGTCTAGAGGTAATTGACGATACCGCCAGCGGAGGCGAAGCCGTGTCCAGGACTCAGGTGACTGCCGGACCAACATCGGCGTTCAGCAAGGTACCTCCCCCAAGTGCGGTCATAGGAGCTTTGGTACACTGCGGCGCATGATCCATACACAGTTGGGATTTAGGCGAATTCTGATTCGAAGGGTGGGGGGCTTCGTCGCCTTGCTGGCGATTTCGGTAGCCTCGCTCGTCGGTGTCTCCTCCGTCCTGCGCAACCACGAGGTGGCTGCGGCTTCATCCTGCAACACGACGGGCGTGACCCAGAACCCGGACGGCTCGTTCAGCTTCGCCTCCCTTCGAGTGGCGAATGGCACAATCGTCGATCCAAGTGGATGCGTCGTCAAGTTGGTTGGCTTCAATTACGGGTGGATGGATTCAGATTCAGTCGATATCCAGTCCCTCGCCGACATCACGAGCTGGAAGGCCATGGTGCCGATCAACGTAGTCCGCGTCGCGGTCAATTCTTACTGGTACGACAATAGTTACATCCCTCCCAACTACCCCGGACAGACCGTGCCCCAACTTCTCGACCAGTTCATTCAAGAGCAGAAGGCTGCAGGCAACTATGTGGAGATCGACATTGCCGAGCAGTTCCCCGAAACACCCTGTAGCAAAGCCGGTGGTTCCCACTGTCCTCCACAGGTTCAGGACTACACCGACTGGAATAGTTATGTGAAAGGGGGTGGCACGGGCTGCCCCTCCAAGTGGCCCGAGGGCTGGATATTCGGCAACAGCGATCCCGGAGCGGGGGCCATCTCCAGCTGCCCGCCGGCCAAGGAGATGGACGCTTATCAGCCCTATGCCCTGCAGGCGCTAAGCACGCTGGCAAAGGAGTACGCCAACGATTCGCAGGTCATTTTCGATGCCTGGAACGAACCACTGGGGGAGAATCTAGAAGGCATGTCCTATTCTCAGTTTCTTGAAGCGATGAACATGCGCATCTCCACGATTCGTACCTATGCGAACAATCTCATCGACGTCTTCGGGAACAGCATCTACCAGGATATGAGCCAATGCGCCTTCAAGGGGACAAACCTGGTGATCGATCTTCACACCTACAACTCCAATTTCAACGGTGATCAGGTGCAGAACACTTTCGTTCCCGGTTTCAAGGCCTGCGGCCAGGCTTTCCAAATCAATGAATATGGCGCCGAACAGTACTCCCAGACCGTGGCGCGTGCCCTTACCAATCTTGGCGTGAATGATGATGTTGGCTCGCTCTACTTCGACCCTTATTATCTGACCCATTCACCGCAGGGTCAGGACTGGCTGAGCTGGGCAGTTCAGTGCAATACGGCGATAATCGGACCTCTCGGCTACCAGCCAGCACCTTCGACCACGACAAGCAATCCGTCCACGACAACACCATCTACCTCGACTTCATCAACGTCCTCCACCACTACGACCATCGTTCCCCCGACGACGTCTTCTACCACAACCGTTCCACCGACGAGCACGACAACCACGATCCCCCGGACGACCACCACGACCACCAGTTGCGTCGCCGGGTGTCCGACCACCACGACCACAAGTTGCGTCGCCGGGTGTTCGACCTCCACGACCACACCAAGCACCACCTCTACCTCGACCACTACCACAACCGTTCCCCCAACGAGCACCACAGTTCCCCCACCACCCTCCGGCCCCGGCTACTGGATGCTTGGGTCGGACGGTACGGTTTACAATTTCGGTTCCGCCCCCGATTACGAGTCGGCTAGCCCACTCAGCGGCTCCCCAGGCACTTTCGGAGCTATCTCCGCAAGCCCCAACGGCGACGGTTACTGGTTGCTCAACAACGGAAATTCACTGTACAACGTCGGATACACGCCAGACCTTGTTGCTGTCCCCCTAACCGCGATCTCCGCCATCAGCTCACCGGAAGTTGGGGTCGCTTCGACATCCGACGGGCAGGGCATTTGGGTCACCACCTCGTCAGGACAGATCCTGACCGGCGGCGATGCCAAATACTTCGGTGACCTTTCAGGAACGAGGCTCGACGCGCCCATCGTCAATCTGGTACCGACTCCCGATAGCGGCGGGTACTGGTTGCTGGGGGGAGACGGGGGGGTATTCACCTTCGGCGATGCCGGTTTCTACGGTTCGACCGGAGGGATGCGCCTCGACAAGCCAGTCGACGGGATAGCGTCGACTTCGGATGGCCGGGGCTACTGGCTCGTCGCTTCGGATGGAGGAGTGTTCACTTTCGGCGACGCCTCATTCCTCGGGTCCATGGGCGGTCAGCAACTGAATGCCCCGGTGGTCGGGATGGTTGCAACCTCGGATGGCCGGGGCTACTGGCTCGTAGCCGCCGACGGCGGCGTCTTCACCTTCGGCGACGCCGGATTCGTCGGTTCGGAAGGCGGCCGCACCCTCCCGGCTCCTATCGTTGCCATAGCTCCCGCCTAGGAGCGCGGACCAGAGCCACACCGATACAGCCATGATCGGCTGCTGCAGTCCTCCAGCCAGGCGGGGACGAAGGTCCCGAGGGCGCAGCGATCGCCTTCCGCAGCAGTATCCTCCAGGCTCATTCTGAGAAGCGGCCTGGAACCTGCCCTACACTCACCCCATGGCTCGTCACCTCATACGATCCGGTATCTCTCCGTGGCATGCAGCTATGGTGCTGCTTGCGGCTGGCAGTGTTGCCGCCTCCTGCGGCAGTGGTCCCTCCCCGTCGACCAACAACGAGGTCCCTGGTGGCCCAAGCGGTAGCTACGTCCTGCCCACCGGCATCCACAAGATCGAGCACGTGGTCGTCATCATGCAGGAGAATCGCTCGTTCGACAGCTATTTCGGCACTTTTCCGGGCGCCGACGGGATCCCCATGAAGAACGGCGACCCGACCGTTTGCATTCCCGATCCTAAATCCGGACAGTGTGTCACACCATACGTCGATCACGCCGATCTCAACGGGGGGGGTCCCCACTCTGCTCCCAATGCCACCGCAGACATAGATAGTGGTCGAATGGACGGCTTCATCGGGCAGGCCGAATCCGGGCGAAGAGGATGCCTGAACACCACCAATCCCGCCTGCACCAATTCGTCAAATACCGACGTCATGGGGTACCACGTCCGGAGCGACATACCCAACTACTGGACCTACGCAAGCGACTTCGTCCTCCAGGATCACATGTTCGAGCCGAATGCATCGTGGAGCCTTCCCTCCCATCTATTCCTGGTGTCGGAATGGTCGGCCTACTGCTCCGTGAAGGGCAACCCGTCGAGCTGCGTGAACGATCTCCAGACCAAACCGGCCGAGCATCCCGCCAACTCTCCCGCAATTTACGGAGGCCAGGCCGGACCGACCAATTACAGCGGAACGCCGGACAATCCACTGTTGAAGGTAGACACCAGCCAGCCCGACTACGCCTGGACCGACCTCACCTACCTGCTCCACAAAAAAAAGGTGAGCTGGGGCTACTACGTGGTCAGTGGCAACGAGCCGGACTGTGAGAACCCGGCGAACATGACCTGTAGCCCCGTGCGCCAGAATGCCCATACCCCGGGGATCTGGAACCCCCTCCCCTGGTTCGACACGGTGCAAGCCGACCACCAGCTCGGCAACATCCAGGACGTGACCCGCTTCTATGCCGCCGCAAGCAGGGGAACCCTGCCGGCGGTGTCTTGGGTGGTGCCATCCGATGCGGTGAGCGAACACCCCCCTGCTCTCGTGAGCGCCGGGCAGTCCTACGTGACCAGCCTCATCAATGCGGTGATGAGGAGCCCGGAGTGGAGCTCCACCGCAATCTTCCTTACATGGGACGACTGGGGAGGGTTCTATGACCACCTGGTGCCTCCGTCCGTCGACGCGAACGGCTACGGATTGAGGGTGCCAGCCATGGTGATAAGCCCCTATGCGAAGAAGGGCTACATCGACCACCAGACTCTCAGCTTCGATGCCTACGACAAGTTCATCGAGGACGACTTCCTGCACGGTCAGCGCATCGATCCGCGCACCGACGGTCGTCCAGACCCACGACCTGACGTGCGGGAAAACGCGAAGATCCTCGGGAACCTGATCTACGACTTCGACTTCACCCAGAACCCCCGGCCGCCCGTGATTCTGCCGGTACATCCGAAGACGACCTTGACCCGATCGTGACATCCATGCGGTCGCATGCACCGGCCAGTGGGCAAGCACGGTTCCGGTCGGCGACAATCGCGTCCCCAGCCGGCTCGAATACGACCACGATCTCGTGCGCCGGGTGGGACTTTGCGCCGGCAAGCTGCCTCCGTATTTCGACGCTCGGGAGCCGTCGATCCGGAGGACATCCGCGCGGTCGCGTGCACCGGTCAATCCGTCCCGGCTCCGGAGCGCGCTAGATTAAGGAATCCCGGTCGGGTAGCTCAGTTGGCAGAGCGCGCGCCTGAAAAGCGCGAGGTCCGCGGATCGACGCCGCGCCCGACCACGTCGAAGAGGGGCCCTCGGTAGGAGGAGCGGGAACTCACGCCCCGAGCAGGTCCCGGCATGCTTCCACGATCTGCACGGTACCGATGGTGACCGCCCCTTCCAGGGTGTGGGCATAGGCCATTGCCGGTACGTCGGGCATCGCCAGGCGGCGGACCGGTGCGTCCAGGTCCCAGAACGCCTCGTCGGCGACCAACGCGGCCACTTCGGCGCCCACCCCGAAGCTGCGATTGTCCTCGTGGACCACCAGCACCCGCCCACACCGGCGGGCCGAATCGAGCACCGTCTCCCTGTCCAGCGGGCTGATGGTCCGAAGATCGACCACCTCCACCGACGCCTCCGATTCGAGAAGTTCGGCCGCCTCCAGAGCCAGGTGCCGGTGTAAGCCGTAGGTGACCACCGACAGGTCGTTCCCCGGCCGGGATATCTCCGCCACGCCCAGTGGGACACGCCATCCCGGGTCATCCGGGACCAACCCTCTTACCGAACGGTAGGTCTTCTTGTGCTCCAGGAAGAGCACGGGGTCCGGATCCTCCACCGCACTGCGCAGCATTCCCACCACATCAGACGGGGTAGAGGGCGCGACCACCTTCAATCCCGGCACATGGGCATAGAACGCCTCTATAGCCTGGGAATGGTAGAGAGCACCGTGGATGCCGCCACCCCAGGGAGCACGGATGACGAGCGGCATGGTGAAGTCCCCGTTGGACCGGTAGTGGATGCGGGCTGCCTCACTCACGATCTGGTCGAACGCGGAGTGGATGAAGTCGGCGAACTGGATCTCGGCAATCGGCACCATTCCTGCGAAGGCCAGCCCGACGGCAATGCCGATGATCGACGACTCGGCGAGCGGGGTGTCGACCACTCTGTCTTCGCCGAACTCTTCGGCCAAGCTCTTGGTGGCTCCGAACACTCCGCCTTTTCGCCCGACGTCCTCCCCCAGGACGACCGACCTCCCCACAGCGGCCAACACCGAACGGAGGGCTGTGCGCACCGCCTCGATCACGTTCATCTCGGTCCCACCCGGTGGGGGCACCGTGGCTCCCGCAGCCTCTGACCGGACGATCGGATGTGCCCACACCCGGCGGAGCGCCTCGGACGGTGAGGCATCCGGTTCCGCCTCCGCCCGGCGAGTGGCCTCCTCCACCGTGTCCTTCACCTCCTCGGCGATCTCCTGTTCCAGCGCCTCGGGAAGCAACCGCTGCTCGATCAGGTACCGCTTCATCATCGCCAGGGGATCGCGCCGCTTCCACATGTCGATCTCGTCCTGGCTCCGGTACACCCGGTCGTCGTCGTCGGAGGTGTGGGCAAGATAGCGGTAGGTCTTGCACTCGATGAGAGTGGCACCCTCCCCAGCCCTCGCTCGGCGCATCGCCGCGTGCATCGCCTCGTACACGTCGAGGGGGTGATTGCCGTCGACGATCACCCCGGGGATCCGGTAGCCGTAAGCACGCTCGGCGATGTCAGAGACCGCCGACTCCTTGGACAGCGGGACCGAAATCGCGTAACCGTTGTTCTCGCACACGAAGATGACGGGAAGGTCGTGGATGCCTGCGAAGTTGAGCGCCTCGTGGAAGTCGCCTTTTGACGCGGCGCCGTCCCCGAAGTAGCAGACCGCCACTTCCCCTTTACCTGCTGTCTTGAGGGCGTACGCCACGCCTGCCGCATGGGGAAGGTGCGTCGCTATGGGAGAGGATCCTGTCAGGATGCGAAGGCGCGAGCATCCCCAGTGGTTGGGCATCTGGCGCCCACCCGAGCAGGGATCGCTGGGCTTGGCGAAAGCGCCGAGCATCACCTCGTAGGGAGTGAGGCCCAGGGTGAGAACCACCCCGAGGTCGCGGTAATAGGGGAGCACGTAGTCCCGGCCCGCCTGAATCGCCCAGGCCGAGGCGACCTGGGCACCCTCGTGTCCCTGGCCGGAGATGGCGAAGGGCGCCTTGCCCATCCGGTTGAGGGCCCACATCTTGGCGTCCAGGGCGCGTGCGAGAACCATCGTTCGGTACATCCCGAGCAGGTCGTCGGCAACCAGTCCGAGCGCGGAATGGCGATCATGGGTGTGGTGTAGGGGAACCACGGCCGCGGTTGCCTCTCCCAGTCCCGGGTCGTCGCGACCGCCCTGAACGCTGGCGAGAGCCACCGATCTCAGGGTACCCCGGTGCCAGGTGCCCCGCCCGGCGTTGTGGGGCGGGTCTC
>JAKAWH010000103.1 GCA_021817065.1 Actinomycetes bacterium | reverse complement strand
TAGGAGGTGGCGTCTCCGAAGGGGTAGACCCACCCGTTGGCATCTGCCAGCCAGTAGCCCTTACCGTCGGCGGTGGGAGTGATGCCGACGGTCGGGCACAACTCTGTCCCAGTCGGTCCACACTTGGCGTCGGACGTGAAACCATAAGAGTCTCCAAGGCAGCCTGCATCCCCATAGGCGAACACCTTGCCGCTGCCGGTGGCCAGCCAGTAGCCACCGCCGTCGGGGGTCACGGCCATCGAGACGATGGTGTCACCCGACAATGTCTCACCACAGGCGGAGGTCTTCGCCGGATCGGACTTGAACGCTGCATCGCCGAACGGGTACACGTTCCCGTCCAGATCGAAGAGCCAATAACCCTGACCATCAGGGGTCACGACCATGCCGGCTACGTCGCAGGCGTTAGGGTCGGTGGACGGTGAAATCCCACCTCGCGACCCGAAGAAGGGGGCATCCCCGAAGGTGAACACCCCTCCGTCCGAGGCGACAGTCCAGTATCCCCCACCGTCGGGCGTGGAGGCGATCCCCATCATCTGATCACCCGGGCATTGGCTGCCCGAAGACCACCAATCGATACGCGTTTCTCCACGTACGTCAGGAGCCTTGCCCCCCACCGACCCGTAGAAGTTGTCACCCCCGTAGGTGAACACCCCCCCGTCGGAAGCGACCAGCCGGTAGCCCAGTCCCGCCTGGTGCTGGGGCGGATTGCATTGGCCGTTGCTGGTCACCGTGTTGGGATTGCAGTTGGGCCCGACCCACACCACCGGGTAGGGAGTGGCCGCCTGCCAGGGACCGTCGGGGGAGGAACTGTCCGGAGAACAATTCGGGTAGCCCGGGGTGCCGTAGCGCGTGCAATTCGACCCGGTCCCCGGCGCCACCGGTGGCGGGTAGAGGTAGGCGGGAGCGCAGTTCTGCTGGCAGAGGTCGTTCACCGCTCGAACCTGAATGGTGTACTCGTCAGTGGTGACCATGGTGGTGTTGGTGCCATTGGTGCACCCTGTCCACGAAGTGGCCAGAACTGCCGGACCGACATCTTCCGAGCAGGGCTGGCCGGTGTAGGTATCGGTGTCGGCCACCGCGTACATGTTCACCGGGTCGTAGCCGCCTGCAGCGGGGGGCGACCAGGTAACGGTGATCTCATACCCCCCTCCGGGTACCGCGGTCAAGGAAGCAGTGACGTTCTCGGGCGGACCGGGGAGCACGTCGAGGGCCTGGGTACCCCCCCCAGTGATGGTGGGCTTCGGGCAGTCGGGAGCTGGATTGGCAGGAGTGATGTCGGCGCAATCGGGCTGCACCTGGGTGTTCACCCCCCCGAACACTTCGGCCACGTAGCAAGAACCGTCGTTGGCCCCGGTGCAGGCAACTGCCACTCCGACCGAGGTGTAGGTGGTGGAGAAGATGTTGTGGGCGGTGGAATAGGTGGATATCGACGAACCGGTGCCGGATCCACCGGATCCCCCGGAGGTTCCCGATCCACCGGATCCCCCCGAGCTCGGAGGCGCCAGCACCCCGCCCCCCAGCGGGCAGGAACCCGGGATGCCACCCGATCCCCCACCCCCCCCGCTGGAGATGGAGACCGTGGTGGTGTTCTCCGGAGTGGTGTCAGAAGTAAATATCTGGCTCATCTGACCCGTGGATGCCGGTCCGGCGAAAGCACCCCCATTCTCGGCTGCCCACAGCAATGACGGGGGCTTCCCCCCGGTGGATCCGAACCCGCTGGCAGCCACCTCCTGGAGGATGCAGCCGTCGGTGCTGGTGACACTTGCGGTCGCTGAAGCACTGGCGCCTGCACTCCCATTTGCCTGCTGGTTGGCCCAGTACTCGGCCACTGTCTCCAGGGTGGGGTCGATTGCCAGCGTACCCAGGGGTGTCGATGGGTTCAGCGACGAGAAATTGGCTCGCTCGGCGTTCAGGTCACCGAACAGCTCGTTGGACATCTGGGTGGTCACTGCGTTGCCATTGGCCAGGTCGTAGGGCGTGCCACCGGAGGAGCAGGCGATTGGCTGGCTGCCCTCATTCTGGTAGGTGAAGGTGATCGGTGGGGTAGCCGGCTGGCTCTGAGTCGTCGAAGTAGTTGGGGTCCCGGGCTTGCCGTTGGTGCAGCCGGGGGGCTTGGCGGGTGGCGGTGCGGTAGGTACGATGATGGTCCCGAAGTTGTCACAGGTGATCGGCAGAGGCACATTGGGCCAGTTGATGTTGGGGGGGTTCTGGGGGAAGGGGGGCGGCAGGATCGAGGGGCTGAGCGACGGGTTGCCCAGGTTCTCCCCCACCAACCCGTACCAGATGCTGGTATAGGTGAAGGTGGCCGAGGTGGCCGTAGCGTTGATGATCACCTTCATCGCGGTGGTCGGGCTGCAGGGCGGGCCGGGAGGGGTCACCACAGTCATCGAGGTGTTGGTGACGTTGGCCGGAGTCCCCTGGGTTCCTTCCGAAACCGCTGGTGTGCCGGTCGAGGTGAGGGTGACCCCGTAGACCGAAAAGGTGTAGGTGGTGACCGAGGTGGACACGGTCACCTGGTCAGGCGTACCCGCCGAGGTCGGCGATGGGGCGGTGCCTGCTTGGTAGGTGGCGGTCTGGGTAACTGTCTCGCATCCAGTGAAATTGGTACCGGTGATGGTGATGGTCTGGTTGCCGGTCACCGGCCCAAACGGAGGGGTGACTGCATCCACCACCGGAATGGTGGTCGCCTGACCGGTCACCGGGTCGGTGGGGCAAATGGGGAGGCTGCCCGAGGCGTGAGCAACCAGTGGGGCGGGGGCACTCCCAGGCTCCCCCACGGCCACCAGGGAACCGACTCGGAGGTCGTGGGAAGCGGTGACCACTCGGGTTCCGGCGCTCCTGGAAGAGGGCGAGAGCGAGCGGGACGGCGCTGCTGTAGTAGAGAGAGGAGAAGCAGGCGCAGCCCCCGCTGCTGGCGAACCGAGCACGGCCGTCGCGAGGACGATCCCGGCCGCGACCCCAAGCCGTAGACGTGAACGACCCATCACACTCCCATCACACCGTGGTCTACTGCCCCGAGATCCATCACTTCGCCCCCATTAGACCGTAGCCTCCTGCCCCGAGCAGAGCTGGAACTCGTAATCGGCATAGAGAAAAGTACCGCAACTGGTGGTCGCGTCGAGGGTAACCACGGTGAAGTTGGAGTCGAAGGTGGATCCCTCGTACTCGGGCGCGTAGGTGGTCCCGTCGACTTTGAGGTTGGCGGTGGGTTGACCGTTGGAGGTATACACGCTGATCAGCTCGATGATGTGGGTCTGGGACGGCGGCGGGCCCGAACTCTGATTCGGTTGGGTGACCGGCGGTGCGGTGGTCGAGGGAATCGACGAGGTGGGCGCAGTAGGCTGTGGCGGTGAGCTGGGGGCCGTTGGGGTGACCGGAACCGCCACGGTAGTGGTGGTAACCGACAGGGTGACTCCGAACAGGTTCGCACTCGAAGACAGGATCGGTAGCGCCACCGGCACGAAGGGATCCCGCGAGGTGTACACCTGGTAGGGTGCCGCCGCCGGTATCGAGGTGGCGCTCGGACTCGATGAACCGGACGCGCCGGACGAACCGAGGGCTCCCGACGAACCGGTTCCTCCGTTCCCCGCCGAGCCCGGAGCCGAGGGGGTAGTAAGGCTGGTTGCCGAGGAACCCGAGGAGGCCGACGGGGTCGAAGATTTATGGAGCACCTTGGTAACCAGGAAGACCACCAAGAGAACCGCCACCACCCCTCCAACGATGAGAAGTATCCGCTCCCGCTGGGTACGCCCTCCACCGGTCAGCGGCCCACCGCCGAAATCAATGCCGGAAGTGTCGACCTCGAACTCCCCGCTGCCATTGTCGCCGGTCGGGGGAGGCGGAAGGGTCCCCTCCTGGACGTCGCTCACGGGATAGCCGCCGCGGTGGTGGTAGAAGGCGCGGCTCCGGGCACGGTGGTGCTAGAAGGCGCGGCTCCGGGCACGGTGGTGGTAGAAGGCGCGGCTCCGGGCACGGTGGTGACCGTGCTCGGAACGGTGGCAGCCGAACCGGGAACCGATGTGGCGGTCCCGTTCCCCGCGGTGCCCGAGGACGGCAGCCCGACCACTGCCACCGGCGGGGTGCCGGTGAAGAAGGTAGAAGCTGCGATGGAGGCGGTGAGTACGGGCGTGAACAGGGTGTCCGGGCTGTCGGATTGCAACGACGATCCACCCGAGAGACTGACCGAGGTGACCACGTAGATACGGGGAAGCTGCTGGAGCTGGTCGATGAAATCGACGATCTGGAAGTACCGACCTGAGGTGGTGATGCTGAGATGCTCGGCCTGGGCACCCGAGGACGAAGCGGAGGAGGCAGCCGGCGCGCCGGTGCCCGATGAACCCGGAGTAGGTGCGGAGAAGCTCGTCACTGGCACCCCCGACAGGGCAGCGGCCGAATAGACGTTGTTGATGATTCCAGCCAGGTCGACGTCGGAAGGGATGGCCTGCTGGAGGAGACCCGATTGGGACTCGATACCGGCGAACTTGGTCCCCGAAGAAATGGAGAGGTACTCGCTCCGGAACTGCTGTTCCTGCTGCTGGGCGGAAGAAAGAAGGGTCTGCTGATTGCTGATCTCGGAATTGCGGGGGTTGATGAAGCCTAGGCACCCCCCGAGGAAGACGACGAACGCCAGGGCAGCACCACCACCCAGGACCCGCAGGTCGAACTTCACCGGCCACTACCTCCCACGCCGAACAGCGACTGCCCACTCGTTCGCACCCTGGGTTGCTCCGGTCGTTGCCCCACGTTCAGCTCCCCGCCCCGGTTACGTCCTGGGTGGGGCAATTGGAAGCTGCGAAGCCCGCGGCAGTGGCGTAGCAGTTAACCCTCTGGGAGGCGGCTGCCCCGGTGATCGAGGCAGTGGCAGTGAAGGAGAAGGTGCAGTGCCCTGGGATGATGCAGAGCTGCGCGGAGGGATCGGGGTTGGGTGCGCTCGCCCCGAAACCAGTCGGGCTGCTCGCTCCGGCAGCCGCCCCCGTAATGCCCGACGGGGCAGTCGAAGGGACGCTTCCCCCGGTAGAGGAACCCCCGCTTGAGGAACCCGAGTTGGGCGACCACTGGTCAGGGACCGTGCTCTCGGTGATAGCGGCCAACCACATCCCGTCGAGGGCGGGGAAATTGGAGGTGGAAAAGTCCTCCATCCATTCGGCTGCCGAGGTGAAGTTCACTCCCTCCACGCTGAACGACGCCTTGCCGATGATGCTGGAAGCCGATGGGCTCGTCGTCGATCCGGAGGTCGAGGAGCCCGACGGGGAGGACCGGGAGGTGGAGGAAGCAGCGGTGGTGGCCGTTGTCGGCGCGGTGGTGGCCGTTGCTGCAGAGGCAGAGAGCTGGATGCTGGTGACCCAGGTGTCCGCGGGCATGGCCTGCGCGATCTCGCCGAGGAGGGTTACCCAGTCCACGTCCCCCGCTAGCACCCCCTTGACGGTGGCCACCTCCGCTTGGTTCTGCTGGGTGAGCTGGTTGAGAGCAGAGGCCCCCGGAATGAGGCTCTTGTAATGGGCAGCCTGCTGCTGGGCCTGAGCGGTCTCGTTCCTCAGCTTGGTCAAGGTTGGGCCCTTGGAATGCCAGTCGGCGAAGACAGCGACCAGGACGATCAGCACCAGCACGCCACCGACCAGGGCAGAGGCCATCACATTAGGCCGGTGGGCGAAATGGGCCGGCAGGAGGGAGATGGACGCGCCGTCCAGCGGTGCCAGGGCCAGGCCCAGGGGAGCCGCCATCACCGGCTCCGACCGAGTCAGATCCTGCTCGGACAGGCCGGTGCGCCCCAGGTGGATGGAGCCGAGGAGAAGCGCGGGGTGGACCGGCGCCTCGCTCTGGGCCACCAATTGATCGAAAAGCCCGGGGGTGAGGCTTCCCCCACCCGCCACCAGGACCCGGGCCAGAGGGGCGGCGTCGGCCTGCGAGGAATAGAAGTGGAGCGAACCCTGGATCTCCTGGAGGAGAGGGCGCACCTGGGCGGCGACGATCTCCGCAACCTTGGCCGAGCGAGGGTCGGAGGGACGCATGTAGGAATAGCGCTTCAGCTCCTCGGCGGTGTCCATGTCCACTTCGAGCTGCTCGGCGATCGCCTCGGTGACCGTACCCCCGCCCATGGACAGGATGCGGACGAAGCGGGGCACGCCCTGCTCATGAACCACCACATTGGTGATGCCAGCCCCGATGGACACGATCGCCTCGGCGTGGGAGTCGCCACCGCCCAACTGGAGCGAAATCCCCGACAGGGCCCGCACCAGGGCGAAGGGGATCAAGTCCACTTTGAGCACCCGCAGCCCGGCAAGCTCGGCAGCGGAAACCAGGTTATGCACCATGTCCTTCTGCGCGGCGGCGAGAAGGATGCGCACCTTAGGCTCGCCATCGGGCCCGGTGACGCTCTCGATTACCCGGAAATCCATCTCCACGTCGTCGATGGGGATGGGAATGAACTCTTGGGCCTCGAACGCGAGGGCGTTGCGGATCTCTTCCTCGCTCATGGCCGGGAGCTCCGCCTGGCGGACGAACACCCGCTGGTTCGCCATCCCCACCACTACCTTCTTCGAGCGGAACCCGGTCTGGCTCCACAGGCGCTGGATCGCTTCCCCAACCGCCCCTACATCGGCGATCTCGCCATTGCGAACCGCCCCGTAAGGGAGCGCGACCTGGCCGAAGTGCTCCAACTGGGGGGCGTCTCCATGCCAGGTAACCTCCGCCGCCCGCACCGCCATGGTGCCGATATCCAGACCGATGTAGCTCGCCATCAGAGCGAAGTCATGGGGGCCGCACGGAAATACGCTGGCCCAGAACTGCCACCGGTGGGCGCCACCCGGGCGCGCCCGGACCCGGCAACCTCGCCCACTGTTCTCAGTCGCGATTCCGGCGGCATCGGTGCGCTTGCTCTCGTCCCCTCCCGCCCACGTCGGGTGTGCGGATCATTCGGCTCAGTGAATATTCGCTTGCAGGCATGCTGGCAACTCTCATCGCCGGTTGGCCCACGCAATGTAATCACATGACACTAGGCGACGCTCTGAAAGACCGACAACCATCTGAACACGTAGATCGCATCATCGATAGCAAAGCGCGTTTCCCTGAGAAATCAAGTTTTTCGACAGGTCTCCAGCCCATTCCCGCCTACCCTACGGGCATGCACCGGCGGATTCGCGGATGGTGGAACCCATCGCGTCGGGGACGCCCGGCCGGCCGGATGAGGGACGCCCGGCGCTCTCAGTGCCCCAACCAGGCCCGGGCAATGGGAACCCCCCACTGCACCGCCCCCATCGCCCCCACCGCCATAAAAGGACCGAAGGGGATCTTGGTCTTCCGACCCCCTTTTCCCAAGATAATGAGCACCACGCTCACCACCGTTGCCACCGCGAAAGCGATGAAGAACCCGATCGGTACCACCGCAAGGCGGATCCACCCCAGAAATAGCCCGATCAGCAGGGATAGCTTCACGTCCCCGAACCCCATCCCCGCCGGATAGGCCAGGTGGATCGCTGCAAACCCGGCAAAAGACGCTGCCGCTCCGATGGCCGCCTCCTCCAGGCGATGCCACTGGTGCCCGTGGATGGCAGCCGCCACCAGTAGGGCCGCCACCGCACCCAGCGCCGGGAACACCACCCGGTCGGGGATGATCATCCGGGTCAGGTCCACCGCCGAGACGGTCACCAGGGCGGCGGCGAGCACGCAGGCGGCAGCCACCGAGAGGTAGGAGGTCCCGAACCGCTCCCCCGCCACCACGAAAAGCCCCCCGCACAGCGCCTCCACCAGCGGGTAACGGGCAGAGATGGCCGCGTGGCAAGCCCGGCAGCGCCCGCGGAGGATGAGCCAGGACACCACCGGCAGGTTGTCCCAGGGCTTGATCGGCACCTCGCAGGCCGGGCAGCGCGAGCCCGGGGCCACCACCGACTCGCCCCGGGGCAGGCGGTAGATCACCACGTTGGCGAACGACCCGATCGCCAGTCCCCCGGCGATGAGGGCTACCAGCTCTGGCCACGGCACGCCACACGGTACCCGACGCCGCCGGCTCCCTTCTCCCCGCCCGGATTGGACACGCCACACCGACTCGTACAATCGCTGTGGTGAGCACGATCGCGCCTGAGGCGGCCGCCTCCGGACCGCTGCCCGCCGGCACGCCGGCACGCCCTGCCAGCCACCGCGGCACAATCGCCTACCACCCCGCGCTGGACGGCCTCCGCGCCCTGGCAGTCACCTCGGTGATCGCCTACCACTTCGGAGTGGCCGGGGTGCCGGGCGGCTTCCTGGGAGTGGACGTCTTCTTCGTGCTGTCGGGGTACCTGATCACCTCGCTCCTGACCGCCGAGTGGTCGGGTAGCGGGCGGGTGTCGCTGGGGGCGTTCTGGGGCAGGCGGGCGAGGCGGCTTTTCCCGGCACTAGGAATCACCCTGATCGGGGTGTCGGTGGCCGCCGCTTTCCTCGACGCGCCCGGTCAGCTCGGCCAGGTGCGTTCCGACGCCCTCTCCACCCTTGCCTACGTTGCCAACTGGCACTACATCGTGGCCAGCCAGAATTACTTCGTCCGCTTCGGCCTCCCCTCTCCCCTCCTGCACACCTGGTCGCTGGCGGTGGAAGAGCAGTTCTACCTCGTCTGGCCGCTGATCACCCTGGGTGCGGTCGCTCTCGCCCGGCGCCTCCGCCCATCTTCCTGGGAAAAGGGCGCCCGCCGCGTTCTGATCGGGGTGAGTGCCGCGGTGGCCGCCGGCTCCTCCCTGGAGATGGCCCTCCTCTACAAGGCCGGGCACGACCCCTCCCGCCTCTACTACGGTACCGACACCCACGCCCAGGTCATCCTGATCGGCGCTCTGCTCGCCCTCCTCGGTCCTACTGCCTCCTGGGCGGCCACTCGGGCTCGCCGGATCTCGCTTTGGATGGCCGGGGTCCTCGGAGCTCTATTTGCAGGCTGGGAGGTCCACGCCATGCTGGGGCGGGCTCCCCTCCATCCAGGCCACGGCTTCGCCGGCAGAGTGGGCTGGTTCCTCCACGGAGTGCTGGGCAGCCCCGCCTTCCTCTACCGGGGAGGCTTCGCCCTGGTAGCGGTGGGAGTGGCTGCAGTGATCGCCCTGGTCGTCTCGCTGGATCGGAGCGTCGCATCGAGAGCGCTGGGATTCACTCCGGTTCGCTACGTGGGTCGGATCTCCTACGGCCTGTATCTCTACCACTGGCCGGTGTTCACCTTTCTCTCCCCGACCGACTCCGGACTGACCGGCCTGGCCCTGCTGGCCGCCCGTTGCGGGATCACTCTGGGCGTGTCGGTCGCCTCCTACCATCTGGTGGAGACCCCGATCCGCCAGGGACTTCGCGGAAAGCTCTCGTCGCGCGCACAGCTCACCGGCCTGCTGCCCGCCGGGGCTGCATGCGTGGTGGCCACCCTGCTCATCGCCACCTCGGCGCCCGCCGCAGCGACGGCGCGCCCTCCGTCTGCGACCGCCGCTACGGTCCCCCTCCCTGCCGGAGCCCACCCCGCATCGGTACTGCTGGTCGGAGACTCGGTGGCGATGACAATGGGGATCGGCCTCGGCCCGCAGGACCAGGTATCCCGCTACAACGTGCAGCTCGACGACCAGGGCCAGCTCGGCTGCGGGATCGTCGAGGGCAACACCACCATCGTTCTGGGAGGGGTCCAGGCCACCCAGGCTCCCTGCGACCCATTCACCCACCAGGACTGGCAGCAGTTCTGGGGGGAGGCGCTCGCCCACGACCACCCCGACGTGGTGGCCGTCGAGCTGGGCCGCTGGGAGGTGGTGAACCGTCTCTTCGAGGGTCACTGGACCCATATCGGCGATCCCGCCTTCGACGCCTACCTCACCTCCCAGCTCTCCCGAGCAGTCACCCTCTTGTCGTCGACCGGTGCCCGGGTGGCGCTCCTCACTGCCCCCTACTACGACGAGGGCACCGCCCCCAATGGCTCCCCCTGGCCCGAAGACGATCCTGCCCGGGTGGACATCTGGAACGGGATCCTCCGCCGTGTCGCCGCCGCACACCCGTCCACCGTTACGCTGATCGACACCGGCTCGCTGCTCGACCCGGGCCACCACTTCGACGCCACCGTCGACAAGGTGGCGGTACGCTGCCCCGATGGGGTGCATGTCTCCTGGCAGGGCGGCGGGTTCCTGGCCCCGCTGGTGCTGCCGGTCCTGGAACGCCTGGCGGCAGCCGCCTACGCCCACGCCAAACCGGGATCGAACCTCACCCCGGTGGGTGCCTTCACCGAGCCGCCCATCCCGACCGTGGCCGCAGCCGCCGCCGCGGTGAGAGATCCTTCCCCCGCCTACTGCCCGACAGGGTAGTTTGCCCCCGTTCACCGTCGTCCCCTCAGCCTTGCTGCCACCCTCCTGGGCATGGCCACCCTCCTCACCGCCCCCCGGCACCCCCCGGCTCCCCCCGGCGCCTTGATATCCACAGGATATTCCCTAGTCGCATTGATTATTCAGCGGTAGAATCCTCCTTATGTTTGATACTCTTTCTC
>JAKAWH010000102.1 GCA_021817065.1 Actinomycetes bacterium | reverse complement strand
GGTCCAATTCACTGGACTTGGTCCAGCCGATCGTTGCTATGGCCGCCACTCCCGACGGCGAGGGTTACTGGCTGGTGGCCGCCGACGGGGGCGTGTTCTCCTTCGGGGATGCGCCCTACGAGGGATCCACCGGCGGGCTCGTCCTGGTCGCTCCGATCGTGTCGGTTGCTCCCACTCCCGACGGCGAGGGTTACTGGCTGGTGGCCGCCGACGGGGGCGTGTTCTCCTTCGGGGATGCCGCCTTTTACGGCTCGGCGGCCGGGAAGGGTTCGTTTGCTGCTATTGCCGCCGGGTGAGAGATCCGCGGCCGCCGGGGCAGGCAGCCATCCTTTGTTGCTATTGCCGCCGGGTGAGAGATTCGCGGCCGCCGGGGCAGGCAGCCATCCTTTGTTGCTATTGCCGCCGGGTGAGGGAAGAGCTGGGCGCATCCCAGTCGACGCACAGCTCGGTGGTGGCCGAGCGGACGGTCACCGCCCGGGCAAAAGGATCCACGATGTCGAGCGGAGTGTCGGCGCCTTCGGCAAGTGCTCCCAGGGCGCTCAGTCCCTCCCACTCAGGCTCCCCGTAGAGGGAGAGGTCGTCCGAGAGGAGGGTGAAACCTCCGGTACCCGCCGCCGTGTCGGCGATGACTTGGCGTTGGGGAGGGGTCAAGCGGGAACCAGTAGGCCGCAGGAGCAGGCAATCCGGGTCGTTGGCGAAAAGGCGCCGGTGGAGGGGTGCCCGCAGTACCGACGCCCGTACTGCGTTCACCGCAGCCGGGGCGGTGTCGTGATAGGCGGGCCAGGACAGCAGGGTAGGTCTCCACCAGGGGGCGGTGTCGGGGGATACCCGCATGGCATCCACCACCCCCACCGCCGGTCCGAAAGGGCACCCGCACCCGAGCAGGTACCCCTCCTCGCCTATCCCCTCGCGGATCGCCTGTAACCCGGCACGCAGCCCCTGGGCCCGGGTGAGCACCCCGTCACCCTGGCGCCGCCCCGGCATAGTGGCCGCGTAGCAGAAGTCGACCTTGTGGAAGCCGAATCCCTCGGACGACAGAGCGGAAAAAGTCGAGCGGAGGTGGTCGAGCACCGCCGGTTGGGTGGTGTCCAGGGCGTAGACCCATCCCCCCCAGGAGACCGGGTTGTAGAGGACAGGCAGGGGAAAAGCCCCCCGCGCCGCCCGGACGATCCACTCGGGGTGGCTGGTGGCCACTTTCGAGCGACGGCCGGCGAGGAAGGGAGCCGTCCAGATACCGGGCTCCCGGCCGGCGAGGCGGACCTCGGATGCAAGATCGGAGGGAGTGGAGCCGGGCTCCGACCAGCGCGCCCCCGGTGACAGCCAATCCCCGATCCGGGACTGGTAGCCGTCGTCGAGAACTAGGAGGCCGAGATCGCGTTCTTCCGCGGTTGCGAGGGCCCGCCGGATGTGGTCGGGGTTCACCTTCCACCAGTGCTGGTACCAGGAGCACCACCCGGGCCTGCAGGTGGTCGCCGGGCTGGGGCGGTTGTTCCGAGCCCGGGCGGTGGCGCCCCAAAGGGAGGCGAACTCCGAGTACAGGCTCCCCGGGTCGCCCTCGGCGATCCAGAATGGATCGAAGCGTCGCACCGAGCCGGGCGTGAGGACGATCCGGTCGAGGAGGGCCCAGGCCCATACGCCATCGGTGTGTGATTCGATCGTTGAAAGATGCTCACGGGAGTCGAGGAAACCGGCGACGCCGCCGGAGGATGGACCGGCCCAGACGAGGTACTGGTCGCCGGCGACCACTCGGCCGGCTCTCCCGGGGTCGGAATGGTAGCTGCCTCGTGCCATCAGCGGTTGCAGCCGGCGGCCCGGTCGGGTGTCGCTGGGTGAACAGCGCCGGACCGGAGACCAGGATTGGTATCCGGTCTCCAGGACGGTTCGGGGGACGGCGTCGAGGCGGAGGCCAACTCTCCGGACCACGTATGGACTGCGGCCCGGATTGGCGATCGCTCCGGAAAAAGTGACTCCGCTTGCCTCAGGCGAGCCGGCCAGAGATATCTCCAGCGGACCGACCCGGTGGGTGCCCTCCGGCCAGCTTGGCGAGCCGATCGATGGTCGTGAGATGGAGAAGGTGGTGTTCCCCCCCACTGCGAGCTCGACGGCGATCCCGGTGACCTCCATGGGTGGCGAGGCTAGTCCGGAGATCTGAGGAACATGCCCAACTGCTCCGCCGGTGTCCCGGGGCACCGGCCCACCACCTCAGCCCCGGGCGCGTTCAGGTCCGCTGGTGGCGGCCCCTAGTATGTGGGGACGATTTCCACCAACCCGAGAGAGGCATCGACACCGTGGCAGTGAGCAGATCAGCGCCCGCCAAGAGGACCACCAGCGGCCAAGGGTCCAAGGGCCGGCCCGGCGGAAGCCAGGGAAGCGGCGGGGGAAAGGGCGCCCCTCGCAAGTCGTCGGCAAGTGGAGGCGTCCCGCGGGTCCTCTGGGGTGTGGTCGCTCTGGTGGTGGTGGCGGTGCTGGTGATCGTGCTGGTGGCGGTGGTGGGCGGGAGCCCGAAGTCCAAGCCGACGACGCGCGGGAGCGGGGTCAACCAGGTTGCAGTTGCTTTGTCCGCGGTGCCCCAATCGGTCCTCACTTCCTTCGGAACCGGTGTGACCAGCGGTCCCGGGGCGGTCACCACATTGCCGGTCCCGATCACTTCCTCACAACCGCCTCTGGTATCGGGCGGCCTGCCCGAGGTCTTCTATGCAGGGGCGGAGTACTGCCCGTTCTGTGCTGCGGAGAGGTGGGCGATGGTACAGGCGCTGAGCCACTTCGGCACCTTCTCCGGTCTGGGCGAGACGCATTCGTCGCCGACCGATGTGTATCCGAATACCCCCACTTTTACCTTCTACAAGTCCACCTATACCAGCAAGTACATCGACTTCGTGCCGGTGGAACTTGCCGATGTTGCCGGTAAGCCGCTCCAGAAGGCCACCAAGGACCAGCAGGACTTGATCAACAAGTACGACGGCCCGCCATATATATCGGGGAATTCAGGGTCGATCCCCTTCATCGACATCGGCAACAAGTACATCCAGTCGGGCGCCGAGTTCGTCCCCCAGGTGCTCCAGGGGATGAGCTTCCAGAACATCGCGGCGGCCGCTCAGCTTCCTGGCACTCCTGCCGGCCAGGCGATCGACTCGGCGGCCAACTACCTTACGGCAGCGATCTGTGCGATCACCCAGAACAAGCCCGCTTCGGTGTGCAACCAGCCCTATATTCCCGAGGCGATCGCCAAGATGTCATCGGCCGCCAAGAGCTCGTCGTCAGGGAACGCCACGCCGGGAGCGGCGGGGTGATCGACTTTTCATGGTGAGTGACGCCGCTGCCGTTGCCGAGACCGGTTCGGGTGCAGGTTCGGCGAGCCTCCGGAGGCTGTCTGCCGGATGGCCGGGACGGGTTCCCTGGCAGGTCCCCGTGTCGGGAGTGCTCAGCCTGATCGGATTGGGGATCTCCGCCTACCTCACCGTGGTGCACTACGCCACGCCAGGGGGCGGAGGGGTCTCCTGCCCGATCACCACCGGGGTGATCAACTGCGAGAAAGTCATCACCAGTCCCCAGTCGGTGATTTTCGGGCTGCCGGTGGCGGTGTACGGGCTCGCATGGCACTTCGTCATGTTCATCGCCTTCTTGCCGTGGGCGTGGCGGTCGTCAGGCGGCTACGGGCCTACGAGCCCGGAGTGGGGGAAGAGGATCGGAATCTTCCGCCTGTCAGCGATCCTGGTGGCGATCGGCTTCGTGATCTACCTGATCGTCGTCGAGGTGTTCCAGCTCCATACCATTTGCCTGTGGTGCTCCACCGTGCACGTCACCACGTTCCTGCTCCTGCTGACCGTGGTGTCTTCCACCTCCTGGTCACTGGGCCAGGGCTTCGAATAGGACGAGGCGGCAACCCTCCCCGGGGGCCAACGGCTGGCCTTGGCCCCCGCCCCGTCTCAGACTCCGCCCCCTCCGCTGAACGACTGCCTCCGCTTAACGCGCCGAGGGATTTCTCTACCGCCGGCCTCCGCCTCCGCCGAACGCGCCGAGTATCCGAAGCAGACCGAGGAACACCATCACCAGGGAGCCGAGCACCAGGAGGGCGGCGAACCACTCACCGGACCGGTTGAGCTGCCGGGAGGCAGCGGCCTGGTCGATATAGGCGAAATCCACGAAAAGCTGGGTTACCCCGGTGAGGAGGTACATGACGCCGAAAATGAGGAAGGTTGCGCCGTTGGACGAAACGGTGGTCGAAAGCAGGGGAACGTGGATCCAGCTGAGAAGGATGGAGCCGAAAGCAGCAAAGACGGTCCCGAGGCCGATAACCAGAGCCATCCGGACGAAGGTCGGAGTGACCCGGACCAGGCCAGTGCGGTAGAGGGTGAGCACGCCGAAGTAGATGCCCACCGTTCCGAGGATGGCGAGAAGGACCACTCCGAATCCCTGGAGAGCGGCCCATGAGGAGAGAATCCCGAGGGCCACTCCCTCCGACACTGCGAAGATCGGGGCGGTGAACCGGGCGGTGGTGGGTCTGAACTGGGTCCCGTAGAAGCAACCCATAGCGACCAGAGCACCGAGGAGAGCGAATCCTGGGGACAGATGGAGGAGGTAGGCGCCGATCCCCGATGCCATCGCCAGGATCGCCAGGGTGAGCACCTTGTCGAACGCGCCGGCCGCCGAGAAGGTGGTAGCCGGAGCGGAAGGACCGGCACCCCAGGGACCATCGGCCGATACAGTCGTGACCCGGAACTCGCGGGTATTGGATAGTCGTGAAAAATTCCGCCGGACGGCCGGCGAGCCTGATTGACGTTGTGCCATGCGATCCAGCATACGCCACGACGCCGCGGGCGAAATCGCACCGCGGCGTCTTTATGCCTGCATTGAGGAATTCACAGCCCGTCCTAAGGGTAGGCAGGCATTGCAACGTCAGCGACGGCGAGCTGCCACCTTCCGTGCTGCGGGGCGCTTGGTTGTGGTCCGGCGAGCCGGTGCGGCCTTGCGGGCGGTGGTCGCCTTGCGCTTCGCCGGTGCGGCCTTGCGGGCGGTGGTCGCCTTGCGCTTCGCCGGTGCGGCCTTGCGGGCGGTGGTCGCCTTGCGCTTCGCCGGTGCGGCCTTGCGGGCGGTGGTCGCCTTGCGGGTTGCTGTTGCTGTGCGCTTGGCCGACGTTGCCCTGGCTGCAGGAGCAGGGGTTGCAACCTTCTTGACCAGAAGGGCAGGGTCGGTGGGCCAGACTCCCTTGGCTAGCTTCGGTGCTTGGGAGGGGGTCATTACCGCGTCCTTGAATCCCTTGAGGGCGGTAATCCGGGCTCGCTTGGAGGCCTTGATGCGGATCTGCTCGCCAGTGGCCGGGTTCCGCCCCATACGTGCAGCCCTTTCCACCTTGGCGAACTTGGCGAAGCTGGGCAGGGAAACCCTCTCGCCCTGGGATACGACGGCGGTAATCACCTCGGTCAGGCCGGCGACAACGCTGTCTACCTGCTTGACCTCCTGACCCGTGTGGGCCGCAACGGCCCTTACGAGCTCACGTCTGTTCATGTCTGGCTTTGCTCCTTTTCTCAGGTTCACTCGGGGAACGCTTTATTCTTGCCATGATTTGCACCAAGAAGGGTGGATTCCTGGGGAAAACGAGGCTGCAGCCTCGTGGGCTGCCCCCCATGCCGGGCGGGGGCTCCTCCGGCTGCAGGTCGGCAGAGGGACCGGGGGACCCACTGGGAGACGGCGCGAGTCCCGGCCCGGGACCGCCGGACCATGATCGACCGAGTATCCACCAATTCTGGGCAGCGGGACGCGAGAATTCTTGGCGGCCCTCCGGGAAGCCCAGGACGGGAACCGACAATTGGCACAATAGGAAGACGGAGTGGGGGACATGTCGAACGATCAGGATGAGGTGTGGCACGCCGCCCCCGAGCAGGGGACTGGGCAGTTGCGCCTTGTCGACGCACCGGCGAGCAAGCTCCTAATCGAGCTAGACCGCATGGTGTCGGCTGAGCGATCCAAGATGCGCGGGTTCAGGGCAGCGGACAATGCGGTTGGCATAGCGGCCTCCCGAGGACGTATCGACGGTCTGGCCACGGCAGTGCGAATCGTGATGGCGGCGCGGTACGATTTTCGCCGTCTGCAACGGGTGCCGCGAGAATTATGGCTTCACGCGGAGGAACAGAAGAACCGAGCTCGAGTGTCGTTTGGTAAACGTCGGATCGAGCATCGTGCACGGGCGGCTGCACTGCAACAGGCATCGGGGGTATGCGAGGCTGCCGTCGAGGCGCTTCACTACCAGCGAGTGACTTCGGAGCGAGCTCGATCGAGGCGGGCGGCGAGCGCCCGGGTGTTCAGCGACATCTTTTCCCATGCGCAGACTCGGCACGGAACGGCGCACCGGGCTCGCGGCTGAGCGGGCGCCTTCGGGACCGCCAGTCGACTTCGGGCGCCACCCAAGCGGGGTGTCGAGCGAGCGGTCCGAGCTGGTTGCAGTGCTCCTGGCGGACTTGGCCCGCATGATCGCGACGGAGGAGGAGAACCTCCGCGACCGGCGTGCCGGGAAGGTGGAGGCGGTCAGCCGGCTTGAGGCCCTGCAGATTGCTCAACGGGCAGTTAGGTCAGCGGAAGCCGAAATTTCACGGTTATATCGGATTACAATAGAATTGAAATCACGGTCGAGAATCTGCGAGAGGAAGGCTAGGAGGGCCTTGGGGACGAGACGGACCGCTCTGAAGTGCCGTGCCGCCACTTTTCAGGTGACCGCGGCGATGTGTCGGCGCCAGGCGGAGCAGGTATTCGGCCAGGCAGCAGTTGGGGCCGGGCCGGTTGCCCGCCCGTAGGGCTGGTTGGGTGGCCGGCTCCGATGAGCGCGCGCTGAGGATCCTGTGCGATAGTCGGTCACGATGACTTTGCGTGGAGTTGGATCGAAACTCGAGGATCGTCTCGCTGCGACGGCGGTCCGCCTGGCGGCAGCGGTTCCTGAGTCGCTCCAGCGACTTATCGGGGGCCGCGGCGTGACCGTGGACGGGGCCACCGTCCATCCAGAGGTTCGTCTCGCCCTACGGATGATGGCCTTAGATCCCCGGCCGCCGTTCGAGACGCTCGACGTGGATGCAGCGAGGGAAGTGATCGCCCACGAGGCGCGCCTGTTCGGGGGTTCGCCGATCGAGATGGCAGCCGTGCGAGAGGTGCGTATTCCCGGGGTCGCTGGGGGGATTCCCGCTCGCTTATACGATCCTGGGAGCGATGGACACACCGGGGGCCTGCTGGTCTACTTCCACGGGGGAGGTTGGGTCGTGGGGGACATCGAGACGCACGATTCAACCTGTCGATTTCTCGCTGCCCACGCGCGCTCGTCGGTTCTCTCGGTGGATTACCGGCGGGCACCCGAGCACACCTTTCCGGCAGCGGTCGACGACGCGGTCGCTGCACTCCAGTTCGCCATGGTGAACGCCGCCGACCTTCGAGTCAAGCCAAACAAGATCGCGGTCGGCGGGGACAGCGCCGGAGGCAATCTAGCAGCAGTGGCAGCACAGATCAGCACCGCATCCGGGACCAAGCCGGCATTCCAGCTCCTGTTCTACCCGGTCACCGATCTATCCCGTAAGCATCCCTCGTACCATCGATTCTCGTCTGGATATTTCCTCACCGAGTCGCAGATGGATTGGTATCGTGGCCATTATCTGCGTGACGAGCGGGATGCCTCGGATCCTCGGGTGTCGCCCTTGCTCGCGGACGACCTGAGCGGGTTACCACCGGCTTATCTTGCCAGCGCGGGATTCGACCCATTGCGGGACGAGGGGGAGTTGTACGCGGCAAGGCTGCAGGAGGCGGGCGTGCCGGTCGTTGTCCGGCGTCACGAGAGGCTTGTTCACGGATTCGTGAACGCCTTGGGGATCGGTCGAAGCGGAACCGAAGCGACCCACGAAGCTGCGGTGGCACTTCGAATGGCCCTGTGCCTGGCATGATTGGCTCCGCAGCACCGCTGGAACCGGCGGCCGCCGGCTAGTTGCCGGGTTTGCAACACCGCCTGCATCGGCGGCAGGCTGAGGTAGGCGGGAGGCCACCGGCACAAGGAGTTGGACGTGAGCAACGCTGCAACCCGGACAATCGTGGGACGACGGACCAAGTACCTGGTGGTGGTGCTGTGGCTCTTGTTCGTTGCACTGCTCGGTCCGCTGGCCAGCAAGCTCTCCGGAGCAGAGAAGAACGACGCTCAGGCCTGGCTGCCGGGTAAAGCCGAGTCGACCCGTGAGATATCCCTCCAGGCGGCCTTCCAGTCGCCCAACACCTACGACGCGGTGGCGGTCTATCGGAGAGGAGGGGGCCTCACTGTTCCAGACAGGTCCAAGATCGCTTCGGACGCCCGGAAGTTCGCCACGGTGGGAGTTGTCGACGGTGCTATTACGGGGCCCCTCTTTTCGAAGGACCAGTCGTCGGCCTTGGTAGTGGTTCCCCTCGATCTCGGTGTAAACGGGTGGAACCAGTCGGAAAACATCGTCGGCCGGATGAAGGCAATCATGCGGGGGGATCGCGGTCTGGAGTTTCACGTCACCGGGCCTGCCGGATATGCGGCGGACTCCGCCGGCGCGTTCAAAGGAATCGACGGGACATTGCTCTACGCGGCGATGGCGGTAGTGATCGTGATCTTACTTATAACCTACCGCAGCCCGATATTATGGATCTTACCGGTCCTCTCGACCGGAATCTCCCTGATGGTGGCAGAGGGATTGATCTACCTCCTGGCGCGGCACGGATTGGTGGTGAACGCGATGAGTGCGGGTATCCTGACGGTGCTGGTGTTCGGCGCGGGTACGGACTACGCACTCTTGCTCGTGGCGCGGTACCGGGAGGAGCTGCGCAGGCACGAGGACCGGCACGAAGCGATGGCTCGTGCGTTGCACCGGGCGGGGCCCGCACTGGTAGCCAGCGCGGGGACGGTGGTTCTGGGAATGATGTGCCTGCTGGTGGCCGAGACGAACTCGACCGCGGGTCTGGGACCTGTGGCGGCGATCGGGGTGATCGTTGCACTGCTCGCGATGGTGACTCTTCTGCCGGCGCTACTGGTGGTCTGCGGAAGGTGGGTTTTCTGGCCCAGTTGGCCACGGTTCGGCTCAAATGATCCGGCTGCGAGCGGATTCTGGGCGCGGACCGGCGAGCGAATAGGGCGGCATCCCCGGCGGGTGTGGGTCCTCACGGCGGCGGTTCTGGGTGCGTTGGCGGTGGCGGTGACGGGCCTGCATGCCAATGGCTTGACAAACAAGCAGGCGTTTCGTGGTCACCCTGACTCTATTGCGGGCGAGGCGGTCCTGACTAGGGAGTTCCCGGCGGGGGCAGGAAGTCCGGTAGTCGTTGTCGCTCGGGCTCCGGCGGCATCGCAGGTTCGGGCGGACCTCGCGGCCACTCCAGGAATCGGGGAGATCGTGGGTCCGGTGGTGAAGGGAGGAGAGGCGTACCTGCAGGGCACGCCGTACTACCGACCGGACAGTTCCGCCGCGTTCGCAACCGTCGAGCGGGTGCGGACCGCGCTGCACCGGATTCCCGGTGCCGACGCACTCGTGGGTGGCGACTCGGCGGTGAACCTCGACGAAAGGCAGGCTGCCCGGCACGATCGTGCCTTGATCATCCCGGTGGTGCTTCTAGTAGTTCTTGCCGTACTCGGGCTGTTGCTGCGGTCACTGATCGCGCCGGTGGTCCTGGTTGCCACCGTGCTCCTGTCGTTTGGCTCGGCTCTCGGGATCAGTGCTTTGGCCTTCAACCACCTGTTCGGATTCGGAGGAGCTGACGCGTCATTCCCGCTGTACGCCTTCGTGTTCCTGGTTGCGCTGGGGATCGACTACAACATCTTTTTGATGACCCGGGTCCGCGAAGAAGCGGCTCATCACGGTACCCGCGCGGGTGCCCTGACCGGGTTGGCAGCGACTGGCGGAGTGATCACATCGGCTGGGTTCGTATTAGCGGGAACTTTTGCCGTTCTGTCGACGCTCCCAGTCACCTCCTTCGCCGAGATCGGATTCACCGTCGCTCTCGGGGTCCTTCTCGACACTCTGGTGGTTCGATCTATTCTGGTCACCGCACTCAACTTGGACATCGGCCGGTGGATGTGGTGGCCGAGCCGACTCGCAGTCCAGGGCCGGCACGATTCCGATGGAAGTCCAGTCCAGGAGGCACGCGGTATGAGTGCCAGCCCGGTCGGATCGGCAGTGGAGGGCTGAGCTTTCAATTAAACCCTTGACCTCGCTCAGGCGGCCTTCTTGACCTGTGGGTGCCGAGAATCCCGTCCGCCCAGCTCCAGGCGGCCAGGGGCACTCGCAGATGAGACCGCCAAGACGGTCGAAAGCAGCACCTGGGCGATAGAGCAGTGGGGGCGTTGCGCCTTGTGGCCGTAGGGTCGTGCCCTTCAGATGAGCGGGCCGGCATCGGCCGGCGCCCGCCGGTCCGGCCGAGGATCCAGGTGTCGGCAGAGCCGGTCATCGTGCGTTCTCGTAGTACACTTATCCCGTGTGGAGATCCACGAGTCAGCTCGGCGCCACGGCGTCGCCCAGGAGGACATCGAACACGCTCTGGCTCATGCCGTCGCCTGGGCAGAACTGGGCGACGATCCGCCGCGCTACCTGCTCGCCGGACCCGACCGCGCTGGGAACCTGCTCGAGCTGGTCGTCTTGGTCCTCGGAGGAGACGAGCTGGTGATCCACGCGATGGGACTTCGGCGCTCGACCGCCCAGGAGCTCTTCGGAGACGAGTGATGACCGACCAGCACATCTACGGACACACCAAGAGCGGTGAGCTGATCGCCG
>JAKAWH010000101.1 GCA_021817065.1 Actinomycetes bacterium | reverse complement strand
CGCCGACGTAAATGCCGCACGCAACATCCTCCGGGCTGGACTGGCCCTTCCGGTCGCGCAAGCGGCTTGAAAAGAAGCTGGCGGATTCAGCCGTCAGAGAAGTCACGGGCAAGAATGTCATGGTGCCCCCAAGTCTCAGCCACCCCGCGAATGAGCAGTCCAGGATTCGGTCGTGCCTCGGTGACCTCAGACTGGGTGCCGCATCGCCCCGGGGCGGCGCGCGATGAACCCCTGGAACCTATCCTTCCTGGCCCTCGGCCTCATCCTTTCTGGTTGGTGCGTTCTCACCCTCGTCGGCCACTTCCGATCCGGCGAAGGGACACGATCGGCGCGATGGATCACCTTGGTCGGAGGCTTGAGCGCCGCGGCGATTGTGACGGTCATCGTCGCCGGTTTCGTGATAGGTCACGCCCGATCTCCTCTGAGTGCCGCTCAGAAATTCGCGGCAATCAATCGGTTGCTCCATTCCCGGTTCCTAGGTTCCCAGCCACAGGCGGGCAAGGCCACCTCGCCGGGCCCAGCTCCCTGCGCCGGCTGCGTGACTACGCTTCCCCAGCCACCGAGTCCGGGAGAACAACCGTGCACTGCAAGCGAGGTGAGTGCCGAAACCACCTCGACCGGTCCCGACACCGGCATGGGTACCGTGCAGGACCTGGTCACCCTCCGCTCCTCAAGCCCCTGCGTATTGGATGGTTACCCGACCCTGGAAATGTCGGCTGCGGGGATACGCTTTGCCATCACGGTATCCGACGGGGGAACCGTGGGACCCGATCCCAAGCCGGTTCCGGTATCGGTCGGACCATCTCAGTTCGCATCGTTCATCCTGGAATCCGCGATGACCGTGCCGGATTCGGAGAAGAGCCGCTGCCCGGAGGCAACTTCCCTGACCATCGAGTTGCCGGGAGGCACGGTCGCCATACCCGTGCCTTTTGCACCGAGAATGCAGCAAACCACCCAAAGCAGTTGGAATGCCTGCAATCTGAAGGTCTCGGCGTTCGCACCGGGTGACAACCCGCTGGCGTACTGACGACCTCTCTCTAGCTGGCGGGGGCGGGGGCGGGGATGAACATCCACCCTCCTGGCCAAAGGTGTTCTTGCTTATACTCTCGTGTCCCGATGTCTGACGTTTCCACGGGTCGGGCAGGGTTCGGCTCTTCGGCTGAGGCGTAGCACGCTTCGTCCTTCTCCGACAGAACCTGAGCCAGCACTTTGGAGGCATTTCGCGCGCGCCTGGATCGCTCCTCCTCGGTCTCCGGCCCGAAAGCCGCCGATGCGAGCACCCCGACGGCTTCCCGGTGGTCCTGGCCACGAGAACGGAACCCGAGAACTCCACAGCAGATCGCGTCGGATGCGGCGATTGCCGCCAGTACCGCGAGCCCACCGGCCACATGGTCGTAGTTGAGGTCGGCGGGCCGCCCCTTGTCGGTGAGTACTGCCTCGGCCACCTCCTGGTAGCTCTCAGCCAGGCGGAGACGTGTCTTCGCATCTCGGAGCGAACACGGCGAGGTATTCGTCGACACGCGCGCTGTCATCGCTTTGCCCCGACCACCACAGACAACGGCATCCCGACGACGAGGCGCCCTTCGGCGAGGATGGACCTGACGAGGGGTTCGCCTTGCGCGACACGCTTTCTCAGTGTGGCCTCGCTCCAGTCGATATCTGCCAGGGAGTTCCCGGTCCACGCGTGCACCTTCTCCCGAAGGCTGTGCCGGTCTTCGGCCCACCGCTTCTTCTGGGCTTCTGTCGCCCTTGGCGGGTGAACGAGCAGGAGGTCGATATCGCTTGCCTCGCCACCCGAACGCCGCGCTGCGGATCCGAACAGGACTGCCGTCACCGGGGTCAATCCCCAGGAGGTGATCTCCTTGCGGACCTTCGTAATGAGGTAGCGATCGAAGTGGATCATCTTCTCCAGCTCCGGGTGAAAGAGGTGCCCGCGGTTGAACGAATAGACGATCCGTCCGCCGACCAAAGTCGAGACGACCAAGCCGTGTCGTGCAAGTCGGTCGAGAGCCCGGCGGACCCCCTCCTCGCTTGCCTTCTCCTTGTCGCTTCGCGCCTCGTCGTTGAGAGCGCGGGTCACCTGGGCGGCAGTGAGCTGGTTGGCCCGGCCAGAAATGACGCGAAGGATGGGGAATGCAAGCCGGCCGCTCAGGGCCCAGCCGAACTCGGTGAGATTCACGTATTGACCTTACTAGAGTATGGTCTCCCATACAGGAGTACGGTCTCATCCAGAGACCGTGGGAAGGCGCGGTCGGGGGTCCAGGAGACCAGCCGAGGGTCAAGCGCTGACTTGATCCACAAGGACTGCCTAGTGTGAGCCGAGCGGACGGAATCTCGGCTTCCGCAGGCTCGCTACGCCGTTATCACGGGGCTAAAGCCCGGGCGGACATTGTGAAGAAATCGCGCGCCCACCAGGTTGCGAAATAGCGACCCGGCGATCCCGACATGTTCGCAAGGAGGTCAGTGCCATTGGGCGGAGCGGCCAGACCTCCTGGTGTCGCGGGATCGAAGGTGGCGAAGTTCACCCAGTCGGTGTTGATATCGAGTTCCATGGCACGCACTGCACCCGCACGTACAAGGAGATTGGCCAGGTTGGTGATGTTGAGGTCGGGACCACCGACGTATACGAGGGCTCCGTCGGATGTAATACCGACGCCTGATCGCCACACATAGACCCTGGCCCCGAGAGTATTGCCCCAGACGTTGGTGTCATTGGAGTTGAGGTTCGGGGCGACATTTCCGTTCTCGACGAGGGGAACCAGATTCTGGCGAACCGAGACCACATCGGGGTTCATCGACACGTCGGTACCCCATGCACCGATGTTCACCGTCCCATTGGCGTAGATAACGAAGGAAGCCGCTCCGGTCCGGAGAGGGAACACTTCCCTGTCCTGCGTGAAATAGCCTCCGTTGGCGTCCTGCATGCGAAATCCGGCGTTGAATGCGGCAACAAGCGTTTGCGCTGCACCGGCCTTGATCGGAGCGGTGTACTCCCATGGACCGCCTCCGGGGATGTAGCTGCCCGAGTAAAGCGTCGCCGACAATAGTTTGGTGTCCATCCACGCCACCGCGTCTACCACGCCCGTGTGGACGGCATCGGGTCTCACAAAAGTTTCGTATACCGCGGGAACCCCTTGCACAGTGCGCCCGGCGGGCTTCCACCGGCCTTCTCCCGGAAGCGGTGAGGCGGCAAAGGGTGCGAGAGGGGCCGGGGTGGGTAGCCGAAGAATTTGCGAAGGGTAAATACCCGCGTCGCCGCTTCCTTGCGGTGCGCCCGGGTTCCACCGAGTGCCTGGCGCCGGTATGCCGCCGACGGGGGGCGCATTGTGAGAATACCAGGCGTTCTCGGCCCAGACCACGACGGATCGACCTCCATGGTCGCGCACCCACTCGGCAGCTCGGGCCGCAATACTCGTCCCCAGAGAAGGATCGGTGAGAGCGGAGGCCAAGGACCACCAAATCGGGATCAGGAGAATAGCCGCCACCATTGGAAGCCCAACCTTCGGATGCTTCCGTATCCAGCGACCACATCGGGTGGGAAGAGGCTGGGAACGACGTGAGCGGACCCGCTCCGAGTGCCGAATCTGTCCGATTGGAGGATCGTTTCGGACCGCTCCTCCCAAACGGGGCTTGATCTGCTGTCGCGATGTACCTGATTGAAGAAAGGCGGATCGCTGATACGGCACGGGGCGATGTGTTGCCGACGACGGGTGACGCACCGATTGACGCCGCCTTTGCCGGGCGAGGTGCGATTGACTTGGGCGCTCGGATTCGCCAGCCGAGATCAGCCGGGTCAGCTCTCTGAGTCGATCGAACTTGCCGGGCGCATACCGGGCCAACTCTCCTCCTTATACTCTCGCACCGGCGACTTCAGAGATCCGATCTCATCGTCGAAATGCAAGTCCACTTCGGCACACTCGGGGAAGGTTGCAATTGAGTGTGCCGAAGTGGGGAAGTGCTGTTATCGCTGTACCGGCTCAGATCGCAGCCCTCTCCGCAGAGGCAGGCACCCGGCTCGGCAACTGAGACAGTCAGCCGTTCTCTCCTCCCTTGGAAGCAGAACCGGTCTCGGGTCCATCGGGACCACCGCCGCCCTGCTGGACGTCGGGACCCTGCTGGACGTCGGGCCCCGATTGGTCCTGTGCCCCGGGAGCGTCCTGGTGGCCTCCGGTGGAATCGGAAACGCCAGGCGCGTCCTGGTGGCCTCCGGGCCCATCGGCCTCTGCCCCTGCAGCAGCTGGCGCCTCGATGCTGCTCGAATTGACGGTCGGAGCCGGTACAGTGACCGAGCTCGCCGGCGTCTGCGCCGACGAGGTCCCGGCGAGTAGCGCCACGCCTGTCGCCGTGCCGGCGAAGGAGATCGCTCCCACGCTTGCAACGGCCAATTTCTTCTTCACGCTCATCTTGGTGGATGTCCTCTCGTTGGTCTCGAGCACCCAGGAACTTTGGGTGATTCTCACACCCTAAAGGTGGGTCGCTGGGAAGCTGCTGAGCCACTGAGACAGTTCCCAGACTTCTCTCAGTACTCTCACAGGAGAGGAAAGTCATAATTGGTGCCGAGGAGCGACAGAGTGAGAATCCTGGTGATCGAAGACGAGAAGAGGATGGCGTCCGCTCTTGGCCGGGGCCTCGAAGCTGAAGGGTATGCAGTCGATATCTCTTTCGACGGGAACGAAGGTCTCTGGAAAGCGACCGAGGACCTCTACGATGCCATCGTTCTCGACATTCTGCTTCCTGGCCTGAATGGTTACCAGATCTGCAGGAAGCTCCGGGAGCTGGACGATTGGACTCCGATCTTGATGCTGACTGCCAAGGACGGCGAATACGACGAAGCTGAAGCTCTCGACACGGGTGCCGACGATTTCCTCTCCAAGCCGTTCTCGTTCGTTGTCCTCTCGGCTCGGCTCAGGGCATTGATGCGTCGCGGGGTACGGGAGAGGCCAACGGTATTGTCAGTGGGAGACCTCCACCTGGACCCCGCGCGACGCATGGTTCATCGCGCCTCCATCCCAGTGAAGTTGTCCGCGCGGGAATTCGCTCTTCTGGAGTACTTGATGCGTCACGCCGATGACGTGGTCACCAAGGCAGAATTGCTAAATCACGTCTGGCAAGTCGGCTCCGACGGCGACCCCAACAATGTCGAGGTATACATCGGCTACCTGCGTCGGAAGATCGACACGCCCTTCGGCCGGCATTCAATCGAAACCGTGTACGGATTCGGCTACCGGCTCATAGCCGAAGCGTGAACAAACTTCGGTGGGCAACCGCGAGAGGCTCGGTTCGCCTCCGAACGACTGCCGTCGCAATCACTGTGGTCGGATCGGCACTCGTACTTGGCGCAAGCCTTATCGTACACGCACTGGAGAGGTCGCTCGACGCTGGTGTCGTTGAATCGGCCCGACTTCGCGCCCAGGCGGTCGCCAATCTTGCTGCCGGAGGCAACTTGCCCCCGGTTCTTGTTTCACCAGGCGACGACTCGGCGTTCATCCAGGTGATCGACGGGGCTGGCAGAGTCATCTCCGCAACCGAGAACGTCGCCGGACAAGAGCCACTTACGCCTCCGATTCGCAGAGGCACCAAGAGCACGATAGGCGGTGACGGCACCGGATCCCGTAATGATTCCGCCGAGAGTAATACCACCTCCATGATTTCCTTGACCTCCGCAATCCCTGTCGGACAAGGGGGGCGCTTTCTCGTGATCAAGCGGTCTGTAACCGTCCCGAATGGGTCCCTCACTGTGGTCGCCGGCGTATCTCTTCAGGCGTCAGATACGACGGTGCATCGCGTGACCGACGAACTTCTCATTGCGATTCCCCTTATAGTTCTTCTCGTCGGTGCAACGGCATGGCTATTGGCAGATCGCGCGCTCTTGCCCGTCGAATCGATCAGAAGAAGAGTGGAACACATATCGGATCGTGATCTCGACCAACGCGTGCCTCATCCAGGCGGAAGGGATGAGATATCGCGCTTGGCGCACACGATGAACGGGATGCTCAAACGTCTCGAAGAGGCTTCAGAGCTCCAGCGAAGGTTCGTCTCTGACTCATCGCATGAACTACGCTCACCGGTAGCATCGGCAATCGCGCAACTTGACGTCGACTTGGCACATCCCGAGAGCGCTGATTGGCCCGAGACAGTTCGGGGTGTACGGGCAGAATTGGACCGTCTCGCTGATCTCATTTCCGATCTGCTGCTACTGGCACGAGCAGATGAACACCGTCTTGCGCGGGAACGAAGTCCGGTGGATCTCGACGAACTCGTCAGTACCGAAGTCGTGCGCGCTCAAATGTCGACTGGAATAGCCATCGACGCATCGACCGTCGAGCCGGTTCAGGTAGACGCAGTACCAGGGGAACTGGCCCGTGCCGTGACGAACCTGCTTTCCAATGCGGTCCGTCATGCACGGAAGCACGTTGCTGTGGATGTGAGGAAGGAACAAGATATGGCGATTATCACTGTCTCCGACGACGGTGCAGGTATCCCACTCGCTGATCGCGAACACGTCTTTGAGCGCTTCGTCCGGTTGGATGACTCGAGGACGCGAGGAGGCGGTGGTTCTGGGCTGGGCCTCTCCATTGTGCGAGAGATCGTCATCGCGCACGGTGGCTCGATCTCGATCGATGATAACTCGCCGGGGACTTCTTTTCGGGTTCGACTCCCGCTACTTCGTGATACGGCTTCGCGTTCCTCCTGATGCCGCCGCGAATCGGCGTCGCTATCTCCTGGCGTCCTCGTTCCGGCAGGCCACAACTATCTCGTGGCGTTCTCGTTCCGGCAGGCCAGAATTACAGGCTGCGCAGGACCTCGACGGGGGCCCTTCGGGAATTCCGGACGGCGACGGCTCCCGCCGTGATGATGGACGCAGCGGCCACCGCCAGCGTGAGCATCAGGTACGACCAAGGGACGGCCAATGCCGACGGCGGTGGATCGAACACCCCGGTGAGTACTTTGACCTGCATGAACAAGATGGCCCACCCTGCAGTCGCGCCACCCGCGAGACCAAGGGCGAAAGCTACAGGTTGGCCGATGCCAAGGGCCGTAGCCGGCGAACCAGGTCGACTGCTCCGGCACCCGCCACCGCCACTCCCGAGGTGGCCTCCGTGGAGCCCGGACCTGTGGACGAGGCCCCCGTTTCCGAGTAGCTTCTGACCGACTCCGTGCTACCGTTTTCGACCCTTGGCCTCAAGTGGTGTTGGAACTTCTTCTTGAGGTTGGCTCGGTGACTGCCGCGCATGGCGGACCCTCAGGCCACCGAACTGCTCCCCACTTGCCCGCGGCAATGCCCACCACCCCCGGACGAACGGCCGCAGCCAAGCACGATGCTCGTAGTCACCCGAGGGCACCTCGAGGACCGAGGATCCCGAGATGCCCCGGCGACCGTGAGATTCCTCGCAACTCCGCGCCAAGTGCTCGTCACCGAGGGTCTGCGTTCCGAGGCGAACCACGACGACAAGGGCGGGTTCAACGGCATGTCGCAGCCGGTGGCCGCCAGCACGCGAAGGTAGGCGCCGAAGTCCGGGTCGTATTCCATTGCGGCCGACAACAGCTTCCAAACCTGCTGTGCTGATGGGGGTTTCACTTCCGAATGCTGCAACCTCGGCGCTGTGGCGTCCTCGGCGGCGTTGAAGGCCACCATTCCCCACTTGCGGCCTTGGGCCAGGGCCTGGCGGATCACCCGGTGGCACATCTGGACGGTCCGCGGCGAAAGGGACTTGCCGTTCTCCCCAGCGGAGGACAGCAGCCGAGAGTGGAAGCGGTCGAGGTCGGCGGCACGGAGCTTACCGATCTTGGTCTTGCCGATGCCCGGGCGGATGTAGTGGCCGACAAGGAAGCCTTATCCCTCCTGAGCGGTCTCCCCCACCTGGCGGGCCTTCACCTCCATCCACCGGTCGAGCAACTCGGCGAGGGTGGTCGTGCCGGGACTCACGTACCTTTCCGAGATGACCTAGCTCACCAGGGTGGCGCGGGCCGTCTCGGCCTGGCGCCTGGTTCAATGAAATATCCCATGCCACTTGACCTGCCATTATCCAGCTGGCGGGGGAGGGCTCGAACCTCCAACCTCCTGATCCAAAGTCAGGCGTTCTGCCGATTGAACTACCCGCCATCGCAGCCCGGCACAGAATGTCCGGACCGACTGGCACCCCATTTTCACATGCACGGCGCCAGCCAGGCGAGCAGGGCCGGGGCGGGGGTGAGGAGTGAGCCTGTGGCGCCAGCCCGGCGAGCAGAGGCGGGGCCGGGGGCAGATTCCCAGTCCGAAGTCTCATGTCGATGGGACGAGCTACGAGCACGCCCCCTGGAACACCGTCGACGAAGCCGGCTGTCCCGCTGAATCGGTGGCGGTCAGGCGATTGAAGACGTAGGCCTGTTCGGGCATCTGGTTCCCTGACGAGCTGTCGAAGACCTGCGCGGTGCAATGCTCCGGCTGCGAGGCGGTGAGGGTCACCGGCGCGGAATGGTACGTCCCCGATGCGCAATCGGGGACACAGTCGTCGTTCTCCAGGCTTCCGGTCGCTTTCGCCACCGGCGGCACCTCGGAACTCCAAGAGATGTTCCCGATGTAGTCGTGATTGTCGAGCTGGATCCGGTCCGGGAAGCTCCCCGACGGAAAGAGAAACCCAAGCATTGCACCCGTCTCGACATAGAGCTCGGGGAGGGCTGCCACGGTAGTCGAGGTGGATGTGGTCGACGGCGGTGCCGTCGACGTCGGCGGGTTGGTGATTCCAGCGAGCAAGGTGACAACACCCTTCGAGGGACTAACGACACCTGAGATGCCGAACCGTGTAATCGGTGCAGACCAGGTGACGCGCTGGGCACCCGACGGAGGGGTCGAAAGGTGATATGGATCGCTTACCGATACCCCGGCCGCAGCACCCTGACCGGCCCCATTGGAAGCGAGAGCGTCCACCACCGTCACCGATCCCCCCGAAGCGACCGCCAGCCATGGCCCTGATGGGGCGAAAGCCAAGCCCGACGGCTGGCCGAGCAGGGGGTCCGGCGTGGTAACCGCACCCGAAGCGGTGTCGTAGACCACCAGCGACCCTCCCGATGTGGCACTGGTCCCCACCGAAAGGGCCTCGGCAGTGCCAGTTGAATCGATGGCCACCTGGCCGATGTATTGGGTAGACGGAGAAAAGGAAGGGGGAATCGGCAAGGGGGCAATAGCCCCCGAGCTCGTGTCCACCCAGTCATAGGTCCGCCCCGCCCCGATCACCGAGTGAGAAGCGGCCAGCTTGGAGCCCCGGGTACCGACCAGGGAGAACCACATCCCGTTCGACGGTCCTTTTACCGATACAGGCTGGCTCTTCCCCGAGCCGGTCAGGGGCAGGCCGCTGATCCCGATGTCCTCGCAGCACCCGGAGGTGTAGGCCAGCTCGCCGGGCACATAGGCCAGGCTCTCGGTCTGCCCGGTGTAATCGGGCACCGAGACGATCACCGAGAGGCTGCCAGTGAAGGGGTCGTCGCGGAAAAACACGTCCGCGGCGGGCCCCGCAGCCCCGGACGGTGGATGCACCACGAAATAGAGGACCGGGTGGGACACTCCGGGTTCCTCGCCCCACACCGGACCGTTGACCATATAGGAGCCCGAAGTGGAGTTGCCCAGCATCGGCGAGGGGATCGGTACCGCCAGGCGAACGGCTCCGCCTACCGGATCGGCCACCTCGATCCCCCGCTGATCGAGAAAAGCGACCAGCCCGTGCTTTGACATTCCCGGTTCCGTACCGGCCGAGCGTGACGAAGCGGAGGCTGCCGAACCTGAGGACGGAGGCCGGTGGGTCGAACTACACCCTGCGGCGAGAAACACAAAAAGGAGCACCCCGAGCAGAAGCCGACCGCGCACCCATCGCCCGGTACCACCACCCAGGCGGGCGACCGCAGGGTCGATCCGGGCCTTCCCCATCCAGGCATCATCCCACGGCTGAAGGGACCGAGGGGGGCGTGCCAGGGACCGCCCCTTTTCCCGAAGCGGCCCCACGTGGCGCGCGCTCCCCGAATCCGGCTAACCTGCCGCACGACATGGGTTCGCTGATCAAGAAGCGCCGCAAGCGGATGCGCAAGAAGAAGCACAAGAAGATGCTGAAGGCAACCCGCTGGCAGCGGCGGGCGGCGGGCAAGTAACCAGCGACCCGCTGGCAGCGGCGGGCTCACGATAAGCAGCGGTTCACCTGTCCCAAGCAGCGCGCCTGGAGTCACGCCTCGGTTCGGGCGACGGTGAGGGACAACCCCCTGCGGGCGAGCACCGGCCCGGATTGCCGCAAGAAATCTATGAGGTCCGGGTCGGGCGCTATGGGCAGCTCCACGAACCAGGTCGACCCGCTGCCGGCCAGCACCGGGGTGAGCCCGGTCAGTTCCCCCAACAAGTCCCGCCATTCGCCGAGACGGGGCTCGACCGCGAGCGCGGCCGGCTCCAAGTCGTTGGGGCCCTCAGCGGTGGGACCACCCAACCGGTCCCACGCTGCATAGACCGCCGGAGTGGACACACCGAAAGGGGGTGTCACCAGCACCAGGTGCCTTGTTTCGAAATCCAGCGGGGTGACCACCTCCCCGATGCCGGTGACTCGCGCCATCCCCCCAGCCATGCAAAAAGGAACGTCGGCTCCCAACCTGGCGGCCAAACCGAGATCGTTCACCCCCGCCCATCGCAGCACGGCGGCAGCGTCGGCCGACCCGCCACCCAGGCCCGCACCCGCCGGAATCCGCTTCTCCAATCGAACCCGAGCGGTTCGCCCGGCGAGGAGGAGGGCACGGCTCACCAGGTTGTCGGGACCCGCCGGGACCGGGAACCCGCCGGCTGAGTCAGAGACCACCTCCAGCCCCTCCCCCTCCGAAAAGGTGAGCAGGTCAGCCAGGTCCAGCGTCGCCATCACCGCGTCGATCAAATGGAAGCCATCCTCCCGGACGCCGA
>JAKAWH010000100.1 GCA_021817065.1 Actinomycetes bacterium | reverse complement strand
AGGGGAAACCGCGTGGGAGGCACCGAAGCGGAGTGCATCCTTGCGCTTGGACTCGACCAGATCGACCGCCACGATCTCCGCTGCACCGGCCAGCTTGGCCCCCTGGATTATCGAGATCCCGACGCCACCGCACCCGAACACCACCACCGAGGATCCGACCCGGACCTTGGCGGTGTTGATCGCCGCACCCACCCCGGTCATCACTGCGCACCCGATCAGCGAGGCCACCGAGTAGGGCACGTCTTGGGGGATCTTCACAACCGCCTGCTTGGGTAGAACCATCTCCTCGGCGAAGGTTCCGGCGCCGGCCATTCCCCACACCGGCATCCCCTCCAGCTTGAAGCGGGGCATGTAGCCGACCGACATGGTGAGCACTGAGCAAAGGTGGGCCTGGCCGGACAAGCAGTACTTGCACTCGCCGCAGGGCGGGATCCAGGCGACGATCACGCGGTCGCCGACCGAGACGTTGGTGACACCCTCCCCCACTTCGACGATCTCTCCCGCTCCCTCGTGTCCGGGGACGAAGGGTGCAGGCTGGGGAATCACCCCGTTCATCGCCGACAGGTCCGAATGGCACACCCCGGTGGCCTTGATGGCCAGCCGGACATAGCCGGGACCGACTTCTTCCAGCTCCACGTTGTCGAGAATCTCGACCTTCTCGTCTCCGGTGTTACGGCACACTGCTGCACGCATCGCTACACTCCCACATCTCGTTGTCGGGCCCATGAACGGGCTTTACCATGATGCCCGTCACCGGGCACCTCGATCACCTGGAGGAGCCTAGGCCCCGAGCACAACCTCGGCCACTTGGCGGATCTCCTCCGAGCTGGTGGAGCCGACCACCAGAGTGGTCACCCCGGCTTCCTCCCACTCGACTACCTTTTCCCGGATACGGGACGGCGGGCCGATCAGGTAGACGTCGTCGATCATCTGGGAGGGTATGGCCGCTACTGCATCGTTCCTCCTCCCCTCGAGAAAAAGACTCTGTATGCGATCCACGTCCTCCTGGTACCCCATTCTGGCGAACATGTCCTTGTGGAAGTTCATCTCGGGAGCGCCCATGCCCCCGACATACAAGGCGATGATCGGGCGAAGCGAGTCGATGGTGGCCTCCACGTCGTCGGTTACCATCACCATCGCGTTGGCCATGATCTCGAACTCGTCGGGCTTGCGACGGGACCCCTCACGAGCGAAGCCCTCGGCAAGCCAGCGGCGGTACATCGGGGCCACCTTGGGCGAGTAGAAGATCGGCAGCCATCCGTCAGCGATCTCGGCGGCAAGAGCGACGTTCTTGGGACCCTCGGCCCCGATGAAAATGGGGATGTCCGGCCGCAACGGGTGGGTGATCGGCTTGAGGGGCTTGCCCAGTCCGAGCGAGTTCGGGCCGCTGTAGGGCAGCGGGTAGTGGGGACCGTCGTTCACCACCGGCCCTTGGCGGGCCAGAACTTGGCGGACGATGGAGAGATACTCCCGGGTGCGGGCGAGCGGCTTGCCGAATGGCTGGCCGTACCAACCCTCCACCACCTGCGGGCCCGATACGCCCAGGCCGAGCACGAACCGCCCGGCGGAGAGGTGGTCCATGGTGAGGGCGGCCATGGCGGTGGAAGTGGGCGGCCGGGCAGAGAGCTGCACGATGGAGGTACCGAGCTTGATCGTGGAGGTTTGTGAGCCCCACCAGGCCAGGGGGGTGAACGCGTCCGACCCCCACGACTCGGCGGTGAAGACGATGTCATAACCCAGCTTCTCGGCCTCGAGTACCCGCTCGGCCGCACCCTGGGGGGGTTGGGCCATCCAGTACCCGAGCGTCAGTCCCAGCTTCACGTCGTGTTCCTCCTCACGTGGCTTCGCATTGTCTCCGCGACAGGTGGTCTGCGCCCGGGTTCGCCCACTTTCTAGGCCTCGGTCCCCAAGTATGCAGCCTGCACGGCCGGATTGACCTGGATCTCCAGCGGGGTGCCCGCCGCCAAGAGCCTGCCGAAGTCGAGAACATAGAGGAAGCTGCAGATCCGCATGACCATCTCCATGTCGTGCTCGACCAGGAGAAGGGCCAGGCCCTCCTTGGCCAGCTGGAGCAGCAGAGAGGCGAAGCGCACCGACTCCTCCTCGTTCAACCCCGACGAGGGCTCGTCGAGCAGCAATACCTGCGGGTTGGTGGCCAGTGCGCGGGCCACCTCCACCATCCGGGCGAGCCCCACCGGGAGGGAATCGGCACGGTTGTCGGCGATCGCCTCGATACCGACCCGCTCAATCGCCCGGCGAGCGACCTCCCGAGGCGAGGCCGACTCGGGGTGGGCCCACCCCTGGGAGAGCTCCGCCCCGGTGAGTACGTTGTCGAAGACGCTCATCGAGCCGAAGATCTCGAGCCGCTGGAAGGTGCGGGCCAACCCGAGGCGCGCCCGCTTGTGGGGCTTCAGCCCGGTGACGTTCTCCCCGTCGAGGATTACCTGACCGGTGTCGGGTGGCTGGAGCCCGGTGATCACGTTGAAAAGAGTGGTCTTACCGGCCCCGTTGGGACCGATAAGCCCGGTGATCGATCCCCGCACCACCGCCAGGTCCACGTCGACCAGGGCCTGTATTCCCCCAAAGCTCACCCCGACGTGGCTCACCCGCAAGACTGCATGATCGACCCGGGTGGCGGCGAGGGAGGGGTCCGAGCCATACCGAGGCGGAGTGACCATGGCCATTAGAACAGATTCTAGGCGCCGTCGGAGCGGCGCCGGGATTAGAGGTAGGCGCCGTCGGAGCGGCGCCGGGGTTAGAGGTAGGCGCCGTCGGAGCGGGCACTGGAGATCGTTCCACTGACCGCACTCCGGGAGATGGCAGTCGACGTGCCCGAGAGCCCCTCCGGCCTGGAGGCATAGCCCGGGCCGCGCTGCGAGGCTATCTCCGCCCCCGTTGGCTCCGCGCGGTCAAGGAGATCCCCCGAACTGCCGAGAACGTTCTCAGACGTTCTGGCTCCGGCCAGGAGAGAGGAGAGGGAACCATGACGACCACCGATCGCGCTCGGCGCCATCCCGGTGTGGCTGTCATCCTGCTTTTTATCGTGCTGGTGCCAGCCGTCACCACTGCGGTCTTCGTCTCGCTCGCCGCCAACGCGAGCTGGGCGAACCGGCAGGACTCCCGCCGCATCGCCGGAGAGGTCACCCGCCTCACCACCATCGCACAGTCCCGGGCGCGGCTGAACAGTGCAGAAGTTCCACTGGGAACCCTGGCCGCCGGCGTCCAGGTCGTCGGGCTCACCGAGGCGCAAACCAGCGCGGTGATGAACATGGATTTGAAGGACGAGATCCCGCGGGAAGCCGCAGCGGTGGCGGCCGACCCGGTACTGCGGGCGACACCGACCCTCCGCGCCGACGAGGCGAACTTCGAGCGATTGAGCCGGGACGCACCCCGTTTCACGGTTTCCTACCCCCGGATAGAAAAGTCCACCGGTGGGTTCGGCAACGACCTGGACACCTACTGGTTGTCCACTTTCAATCGCCTTCAGACAGACATCCGATCCTGGAACGCGCCGCAGGAGTTCGAGATCCACGTCGGAGCACTCCGCCAGACCTATCAGGCCCTGATCGACGTGGGTCACGTCACCGAGGGCACCGCCCTTGTCCTCGAATCCAGTACCTCGGAGACCACCTCGACGGGAATGCCCGCCGGCGAGGAGCTGATCTCCGATTACGGGTCCCTCCAGGTCGCCGAACAGCAGCTTGCCGGGGCACTGGGACCCAGAGGGGTTGCCGCCTGGGCACGCCTGCGACACGATCCGGCAGACGTCAAGTACGACCAGACAGTTGCAACTGCATTCGACGTAGCGGTCCACGGGATCAAATCGCCCTACATAGGCAATCCCACTTTTGCCGGGAATCAGCTCCAGGCCGGTCTCACCTACTTCGACGACGTCACCAATCTGGTGCACGCGGCCGCGACCGATCTCCACGACGAAGCGACCACCCAGGCCAACAATGCGACGGCGTCCTTCATCGCCGAACTGGTGATCTTGAGCGTCGTTTCCGCAGTGTGCGTGGTGGCGGTGGTGGGGGGCAGCCGGGCGCTCACCCGTCCGCTGCGCAGGCTGTCCCACGCTGCTCAGCAGATTCACGACGGCGAGTTCGACCTGGACGACCTGCCCGATCGGGGCCCAGCCGAAGTGATCACCGTCAATGCGGCCTTCAACAACATGGCCTCCACGCTGAAGGGGGTCGAAGCCAAGACGGTTGCCCTGGCCAGTGAGGACCTCGCCAATCCGGAGCTGCAAGCGCCCCTTCCCGGCCGGGTCGGCGCCGCTCTCCAGGCGGCGGTGGACAAGCTGGTCTCCCGTATACGGGAACGGGAGAGCCAGCGCCAGCAACTTCACGAGGCCGCCACCCACGACCGGCTCACCGGATTGCTGAACCGGGCGGCGACTTTTGAATTCCTCTCCACCGACGTGGAGCGGCGGCGCAAGAAGGGGGAAAAGGTCGCAGTGCTTTTTGCGGACCTGAACGGACTCAAACCCCTCAATGACACCTATGGACACGAGGCGGGGGACGCCGCCATCCGCTTCACCGCCGAGGCACTCCACGAAGCCCTCGGCGCGTGCGATGTGGTGGGGAGACTGGGCGGCGACGAGTTCCTGGTGATCCTCTGCTCCGAGCACAGCCGCAATCCGGATGTCCGGGTGCAGCAGATCCACGACGCCATCTCCCGGAGAAGCGTGCCGGTGCGGGGAGGCCAGTTCGTCCCCCTCGAAGCAAGTGTGGGCACAGCCCTGGCCAACTGCGACGCCAGCACGGATCCGATGACCCTGGTGCGACGAGCCGACGAGGCGATGTACGAAGCGAAACGGGCAGCCCGGGCGACCCGCGATCACCTTGCTGCCGCATCGGCGGCGGCCAACGCGGCCACTTCCGCGTCACAAGCTGCCATGGTGGCGGCCCGGACCGGGAGCGAGCTGGCAGCAGCCGCGCTGGCGGCTGCAAACCGGGCTGCAACCGCAGCGTCGACCACCGGCGGTGCTGCTCCTGGGCACTCGGCTGGTCCCTCCGGCTCGGCCACTCCTGTCGGTTCGGCCACTCCTGACCGCGCTGATCCAGAACTGTGTTCCGACGACCGCGATCCGTCCCCCGAGGAGCTCTTGCTCATCACGAAGGAGTGAACGCCACTCCCAGTTGTTCGGCAACCCGGGTGAGCTTCTGATCCCGAGACCAGAGTCCTGCCCCCTCGACGAGACGGACGGACGCCAGGAGCTGCGCGTCGACGTACCCGATGCCGGTACCGGCAAGACCGGCGTTCGCGACCAGGAAGAGGACCTCAGTATCGGCTGCGGGGGATACCGATTGAAGATTGCGGAGGAGAAGGTGAACTTCCCCACCAGGTTGCAGGTTACCGAGGAGCAACTCTCCGATGATCCACGGGTGAACCAGAACCTCGCCTTGCTCCAGGAGATCGGCGAGAAGCGGATCTCCGGACCGAAAATAGCTGACCCATACAGAAGTATCGACCAGGATCACGAGGTTCCGACAGGTCGCCTTCCGACCTCGACGATTCCCGGTTCCGCTCCGCCGAGGCGCGCCAGGCGCCGGGCGCTCTCCCTCTCGATCAGAGTGATAAGAGCCTGGCGAACCAGCGCAGTCTTCTCGGTCATTCCGGTCAGCCGCTGGGCCTCTTCCACCAGAGCGTCGTCAAGGGCAAGAGTGGTGCGCACAGTCTTCTAGATTAGCACGATTCTAAACATCATATGATGTCAGATTGATGCATACATGGTCGTGTACTCACGCCGGCAGACTCACGCCGGCAGACTCACGCCGGCGCGGACGTTGCTGCCGCGCTCCACCCTCACGCCGGCAGACTCACGCCGGCTCGGACGTTGCTGCCGCGCTCCACCCTCACGCCGACACCGCCCGCCGGCTCCGAGCCCACCCGCGGCGGGTCCCCCGAAGCTCAGAGGCGCCTGTCAGGCGGCAATACAGCTCTTCTGTTTCCGGATGGACTCCGTCAAAAGGCTCGACGCCCTCGTAAACCACCGAGCGGAGCTCGTCCATGATCGCCACGACTCCGACCCGATTGCCGGCCGCGTCGGCCGCCTGCATGAGCGCACGGTAGAGCCGCTCGTCGTAGGGGCTCACCTTCAAGCCCTGGCGGCAGGCCCACTCGGCCGCGCCAGCGTCCCCTGAATCCAAGCGCTCGATGGCATGCCGGCTCGCCAGGTCCACCACATGCGATTCCATGGTGGCGGCGACGCCTTCGTACAGCGTCCAATCAACATTCTTCAGTCCCTCGAACGGGCGCCCGCGGATCAGGCCGAGAGCCTCTTCGCGCACCGTCCGTCCGTCCTGCTCGGCGAGAGCGACCTCTTGTCGCGCCAGCGCGACGAACCTTTCCCAGTCCGAGCTGACACCGGGACCCAGCCTCAGTCGCCCGCGTCCGGTGGGAAAATGCCGGCTTCCGTCCCGTGCGCTTCCCAACGCCGATCGTGCCACCGACACGGTTGAATCGAGAGTCTGGCGGGGAACCTGACGTCCCGGCCACATCACCTCGGCCCACACCTCCCGTTCGACGCCACCGGGATGGAATGCGAGAAAGACCACCAGATCGAGCGAGCGGGCCCGGGTGAATTCCCGCACCGCACCCCGCACCTCGACCGGGCCCAGCACGGCTACTTCAACCTCGGGTTGCTCCCGCCGGTCGGGGCGGGCCCACTCGGTCGGTGCCACATCCGCACCGTTGACCGCAACCCGCAAGACCTCGTCCACCGCCTCCGGTGGCTGGGAGATTCCGGCCCGCATCTTCCGCTCGACGGGAACCAAGTCGGGCCCGGGCATGGCGATGGCGGCTCCCACCGAACGGTACCTTTGCTGCGCACGTCGCAATCGATCGAGCGCGAAGAGCGCGCCGGCCGCAGAGAATCCGAAGCCGAACTGCTCGACGAACTGCAGGGTGGGTGAGGCTGCCGGCACGGGCCGGGTATTGGAGACCACCTGATGCTCCGACGCACCTGCGCTGGTGCCGTGGACAAGCAATCCGTAGGCGATCCCGATCGCCAGAACCACCTTGACCACCAATCGCCCGGTGATGCGGCGCGAGATTCGCGCACCACGGAATCCGGAAGTAGTCCTTCGGCGCGCTGAGTCGATCGCTTCCGTGCTCACTCCGAGGGCCAGCCACCCCCACACGATCCACCCCACCAACCCGAGTGCCTTGGGCCAGAAAGTGTCCGGCAAGGGCGACGCCAATGCATGCCATGCAACCGCGGTACTGAGATGACCCCGGGGAAGCGGCCAACCGATATTCCGGGCAAGGACGATCGGAACTCCGACCATCAAGGCGCCGAGAAGCGCCAACGATACAAGACCGCCGAGCAGATCACGAGACCTCCTCCGTCGATCCACCGCCTGGATCACGATCCCGGCCTCCCAATACGGCGAGTCACGAATCGGCCGCCGCTACCCCATGAACCGCAGTCGCCTGTGCGGTGGCACTGACGGTGAAGTGGGTGATCCCCATGATGCCTAGGAGAGCGGTAGGCACCCTATAGGCACTCACCGTTACGCTCACCACCGAGCCGTTCACACTGGCAGTTCCGGGATGCCCCGCAGCGATCATCGACGCTTCTGCCGCGTCGACTCCGGCGACCGGGTCGACCGTCACAGAGCCCTCGCGCAACGAGGCAGTGTCGAGGGCACTTGCCCCAGCGCGTGCCGCCTGATCGGCCTCGGCAATCGCTGCTTGGCGTTGGGCGAGAAAGCGCCCCCCGTCCACCACCAGTCCCCCCACTCCCAGTAGTGCCACCATGAAGATGGCGGTAAAGGCGGTGAGCGAGCCGGTCTCGCTCCGCTCGGCCTTACACCACGGCCCTCTCCCGCCCGCGGAGCGCCTCGTCCCCTGTCTCAACCGAAGCTCCGATAGGTCTCGATCGGGGCGGACACGTGCCTGGTCAGCATCAAAGAGCCGGGGATGCCGGGAAATACCACCGCCGAAAAGGACACCGTGCAGGTAACCGTCGCCGTCACCGATCCACCCGGTCCCCAGTGACTCGTATCGAGAGAGGTTGCGAATGGCGAGCAGGTGACACCATCGCCGTCCAGTGCTTCGGCCGCCGTCTGCTGGGCGGCATCGGTCGCCTGCGCGGGAGTAGTCCACACCACCCCCGCTTCGGCTGCGGCACGCGTCGCATCGGTGACTTCTCCTGCAGCCCGTTCCAGCCGCCCGAAGGCCACCATCATCATTATGACCAGCACGAGCAGCGGGGTGAGAACCACCATCTCCACCGTGAGTCCGCCACCCTGACCCACCGTGGGGCCGTGCTCTTTCATCGCGTCACCGAGAAGCCCACGACGCAGCACCCAGAGACCCGCCCTCATCCGGTCACCCGGAAGCCCTGGAGCGGCCCGGAACTGGTAGCGCTCACAGGCCACCGAAAGAAGGGCAGAATGGTCTCCGCATCGCCGCTGACATTCACCGACACTTCGGTATCGACGTCGGACTCGCTCACCGCCGTCGCGGTGAGCAGACTGCCTGCCGTTTGGCTCAGGAACGCCTGCGCCGCCGCCTGTCCAGACTGGGGAGCACTGCCGAAGATCCGAGCCGCCTCCTCGCCGCGGGATGCGGCTTCCTGAGCCAGGTGCGACGCATGGGACCACAGCGCGAATTGGATGGCGACCAATACGACCACCATGAAGGCAGGCATCACGATCACCGCCTCGACCGCAGCCGAACCCCGCTGACGGCGCCAAGCCGGGCGCGCCGGACGGATTCGCATGGGCAACTCCGCGGTGACCTCCGATCGTGTGTGCTCGAAAGGCACTTCTAATTCATGTTGATGTTGTTGGCGGCAGACATGACTTTTTGCGTGATGACGGCTCCGGCTGCGATGGCCAGGGCGACGAATACCGCCACGATCACCACCTTTTCCGCGACACCGCCCTCCTCGTCGTGCCAGGTGGCAGCACACCGCGCCGCACAGCAGCGCAGCATGACTCCGAGAGTGAAGATGGACATGGGCATGGCATTCTCCTTACATATGTTGTGTCCCGGTCGTCGGACCGGGAGGGGATTGTTGCTACAAGCTGGAAAAGACATGGGCCACCGCCGGGTACCCGACGAAGATCATGAATCCGGTCAAGAGGACGACGCCGGGTACGAACATCTTCTCGGTGGTGGAGTTGGCTTCGGCTTCCGCTTCGGCTAACTCTCTCCGCCGCAGCGTGCCCGCCTTCGACGAGAGGGTCTCCCGCACCCGTGCCCCCTCGGACCCGGCAAGGCCGATGTTGGCAGCCAGCTCGACCAGTTCGGGTACCGAGAGCTCCTCACCCAGCTCTCCGAGCGCCTGCCAGGGGGGGTGCCCGCGATGATGCGCCGCCTCGATCGCCGATCGAATCCTGAGAAACGCGAAGTCGTCGGAAATCCCTGCCGCTCCTTTGAGCGCTCCTTCCACCCCCATCGCTCCCGCCATCTCCAGCGACACCAGTTCGAGATAGGTGCCAAGGGCACGACGCAGCTGGCGGCGGAGCTGCAAGGCCCGTTGGCGCAGAGAGAGCCATGGAGCGCACACACCGGCACCTGCCGCTATGAAAGTGACCAGAGCAGGCAGCGCCCAGGGCACTTCGATCCCTCCTGCCGCCATCACCACCCAGGCAGCGGGAATGGCGAGGCCCGCACCCACTCCGGCGAGCACCATGTCGGCAGCGAGCTCTTCGAGTGACATCCCGGCAAGCGACAGATCCGAGCGCAGGCAGGATGAATCGAGCGGGCCACCGGTGACCCTGGAGGCGACGGCACCACCGACCAACTCCCGCCAATCCCGAAGGGTCGCAGGATTGCTTGCCGATCCTGCTCCAGACATGATGGACATCAAGGCACCGACACTCATCGGTCGGGGCCGGATGGCGCGCGCGAAGAAAAGAACCCCTGCGGCGATACCTGCGCCGCACAGAACGACGAGGGTCATCGGCCTTCAACTCCTACCGCCCCCAGGGCGCGGGTCATTGGCTGCCGCCTCCTGCCGTCCGCACCGAGCGCGTCATCGGCTCTCGGCTCCTGCAAACAGCAGGCGCGGTTGAGGCTTGGGTCGCGCCATCCGCAACATCAGGACAAGTCCGGCGGCGTAGAGGCATCCCACTCCGGCGAGCACCGCCTGCCCTCCCGCGCTACCGAACGGAGCCAGGTAGCTCCGGGCGACCAACATGAGAAACACTGCGAACCCCACCGAGAATCCCGCAACCACCCGCACCCCGGTCCGAACCTGGGCTCGGCTCGCTTCGATCCGGAGCCGCATGGAGACTTCCTCCCGGGAGGCGACCGCCAGAGCTCCGAGCAGGTCCCCGAGCTTCTGGGCCCTTTGCTCGGTCGCCAGCACCAGGGCAGCCACCACCAGGTCTGCCCCCGGCCCCTCAGCATCGTCGGCGAACTGGCGCAGCGCGAGCCCGAGGGGGACACCGGCCTCCACTCGGGAAGCAAGCGTCACCACTGCATCCCGTATCGCACGGGGAGCTATCGGAGCCGACGTCACGATCGCCTGTCCCAACCCGGCCGACCCTGCCAGGCAGTCGCGCAGCATTTCCGCCCACGCCGCGACAGCCTCGGTCGACTCGATCGCCTTGCTCGCCGCGGTCACCCCGAAGAGATGCGGGATGAATGCTCCGGCGGCACCGGCCAGTATCGCCGCAACCGGCCAGCGGGTGACCAACCCCACCACGAACGCAGGGGTCACCATCCAGCCGATTGTGCGCCACCCGATCGACGTGCCGCCGCGAACGGACCGGCTGTTCCCACGTGCGGTAGAACCCGGTGGCGCATCGTGCATCCAGAGCAGCGCCGCCAGCCCCAAGCCCCCCACCGCCCCGACACAGATCATCCACACCATTACGACCACACCTCTGCAGTAGTGCCGGCCCCCGTCATTGCCACGCCTCTGCAGTAGTGCCGGCCCCCGTCATTGCCACGCCTCTGCAGTAGTGCCGGCCCCGATCATTGCCACGCCTCTGCAGTAGTGCCGGCCC
>JAKAWH010000099.1 GCA_021817065.1 Actinomycetes bacterium | reverse complement strand
CCGGAGGATCGCCGTCGGCCACTACCCACTTCTCCTCGGCAAACGAGAACTTCTGCGCCTACGGGCTGCTCACCCACCGGCACACTCCCGAGATCGAGCAGGCCAGCGGAGCACAGGTGCTTTTCACTCCCCACCTGGCACCGATGACCCGGGGTATCCTGGCTACCTGCTACGCGCGCCCCCGTTCCGGCGAGACCACCGAATCGGTTCTCGGGGCGCTGCGGGACACCTACGCTGGAGAACAGTTCGTCCGGGTGTGCGACGACTCTCCCTCCACCAAGTCGACCTTCGCTTCCAACAGCGCTCTCCTGAGCGCGCGGGTGGATGCCCGCACGGGTTGGGTGATCGTTCTCTCAGCGCTGGACAACTTGGTCAAAGGAGCGGCCGGGCAGGCGATCCAGTGCGCCAACATCACACTGGGTCTCGACGAGGAATCCGGGCTATCGGCGGTCGGGGTGTACCCATGACGATTTGCACATCGGGTGGGGATGCGACTTCCGGCAACAAGCATCGAGAGGAGATGTACCCGTGACCGTCACCGCACCGCGCGGTTTCGCCGCGTCGGGAATTGCCTGCGGCATCAAAGAGAGTGGGGAAACCGATCTCGCGCTGATCGCCACTGCCGCCTGCAAGCCGGTACCGGCTGCCGCGGTGTTCACCACCAACAAGGCAGCCGCTGCGCCGGTACGGGTCTCGAAGGCACATCTTGAGGCGACCGGAGGGATGAGCACCGCGGTGGTGCTCAACTCGGGGAATGCCAATGCCGCTACAGGCATGCCGGGGCGCGAACACGCCTGGCGTACTGCACAGATGGTCGGCCACGCCCTCGGGGCGGATCCCCACCAGGTCTTGGTGTGCTCCACCGGGTTGATCGGCATACCGCTACCTTTTCCCAAGATCGAGAGCGGGATCGCTTCCTTGGTCGAAGGGTTGGGGGGAGCCGAGGAGGACGGCCATCGGGCGGCCAGGGCGATCATGACCACCGACACCCGTCCAAAGGAGATCGTGGTCGAAGGAGCGGGATTCACCGTGGGAGGCATGGCAAAAGGCGCCGCCATGCTCGAACCCTCCATGGCCACCATGCTGGCGGTGCTCACCACCGACGCCGAATGCAGCCCGGAAGAGCTTTCCGCCGCGCTCGTCGACGCAGTCGAATCCTCGTTCAACCAGATGGTGGTGGACGGTTCGACCTCGACCAACGACACGGTGATCGTCTTGGCAGGGGGAGCATCGGGGACCCGCGCCACGCGGGCGGATCTGGCGGAGCCGCTACGCCACGCCTGCGACCGCCTCGCATACCAGATGGCCGCCGACGCGGAAGGGGGCACCAAGGTCGCCCGGATCACCGTCACCGGAGCGGCGTCGATCGAGGATGCCCGGCGGGGTGCCCGGCAGGTCGCTTCCAGCCTGCTGGTGAAGTGCTCTCTGCACGGCGAGGACCCCTACTGGGGGAGGATCGTCTCCGAGCTGGGCAGCGCGGGAATCGCCTTCGACATCGACCGGGTCGCGGTCTCCTATGGTGGGGTGGTGGTATGCGCGGGCGGGGTCGCCCATTCCCATGATGGACAGGCGGTGGCGGCGCACCTGGCCGGGCACGACCTCGAGATCGTCGCCGATCTGGGTATCGGGAGTGCTACCGGTTCGATGTATGCAACCGACATCAGCCACGCCTACATCGACGAGAACGTGAGGACATCGTGACGGGATCTACCGATAGGAACGCGAGGACATTGTGACCGTCCCCGAGGAGAAGGCCGAGGATCCGCGGGAGATCCGCCGTATCGCGGCCGAAGTGGGTCGAAGTGTGGTCGGTGCTGCTATAGCGCGGGCGCAGGCACACGGCCTGGGGGGCGACGGCTCCATCGAGGGTCATCCGATTGCAGGGGACGCGCGGGCCACAGTGCTGGTCGAGGCGCTGCCTTACATACGCCGGTTTGCCGGAGCGGTGATCGTGGTGAAGTACGGGGGAAGTGTGCGGCGCGATCCAGCTCCCGAAGACGGGGAAGGCGAGCGCATCCCCCTGCGGGCCGACCTCTCCACCTTCGTGGAGGACATCTCTCTCTTGCGCGCGGTGGGGATGAAGCCGGTGGTGGTCCACGGCGGGGGCCCTCAGATCGGCGAGATGATGGTGAAGCTGGGCAAAGAGCCCATCTTCAAGGATGGTTTGCGAGTCACCGACGCCGAGACCTTGGACATCGCCCGCATGGTATTGGTGGGAAAGATCAACCCGGAGATCGTGGCGGCGATGAACGTGAATGGCCCGATCGCTGTGGGCTTGTCGGGGGCGGATGCCGGGCTCATCACCGCCGCGCCAAAGGCCGACAATCTCGGGTTCGTGGGTGACGTTGGCGGGGTCGATCCCACCATTGTCACCCGGTTGCTCTGCGAGGACCTGGTCCCGGTTGTCGCCACCATCGGCTCGGACACCGCTGGCCAGGCGTACAACATCAATGCCGACACGGTGGCCGGTGCCGTCGCCGAGGCGATCGGCGCCGAGAAGCTGATCTATCTCACCGACGTACCCGGGATCCTTGCCGACCCGGAGGACCCGGACTCGCTGGTTCGTTTCCTTGGCTCAGGTGAGCTTGCCGCGATGATGGCAGGCGGATCGTTGCGGGGCGGGATGATCCCCAAGGCCGCCTCCTGCCTCCGGGCGGTGCGTTCGGGGGTGCGCGCTGCCCACATCCTCGACGGGAGGGTGCCCCATGTGCTCCTTCTGGAGGTGTTGACCGACCAGGGCACCGGGACGATGGTGTGCCAGTGAAGGGCGAATATCTCATGCCGACCTACGCTCCCGCTCCGGTCACCTTCGTCTCCGGCGAGGGGTGCCGGTTGTTCGACGACCAGGGAAAGGAGTACCTCGACTTCCTCTGCGGCATCGCGGTGACCACACTCGGTCACGCACACCCCAAGGTGACCGAGGCGATCTGCAGGCAGGCTGGGACCCTGTCGCACGTCTCCAATCTCTTTTCCAATGCGGTCGGTCCGGAGTTGGCCGCGACCATTGACCGGCTGATCACCGCTGCGATCGAGCGGATCGGCGGCGGCGCGTCGGCCGGACGGGTCTTTTTCGGGAACTCGGGAGCAGAGGCAAACGAGTGCGCTCTCAAGCTGGCCCGCAGGAGGGGGGGTCCCGACCGCCGCACCATCGTTTCGGTCGAAGGGGGATTCCACGGGCGGACTTTTGGGGCTTTGGCGGCGACCGCCCAGCCGGAAAAGCAGGCTGCTTTCACGCCCTTGCCCGGCGGATTCATCCAGGTGCCTTTCGGAGATCCCGATGCCTTCGACGCGCTTGACGATCCTGACCAAGTGGCGGCGGTGATCGTCGAGACCATACAAGGCGAGAGGGGAGTGCGACCCCTCCCCGCTCCGATACTGGCGGCGGCACGGCATTTCTGCGACGAGCACGGGGCGCTCCTCATCATGGACGAGATACAGACCGGGTTGGGCCGAACCGGAAGATGGTTCGGCTTCGAGCACAGCCGGGTGGTGCCCGACGTGGTCACCCTGGCCAAGGCGCTCGGAAACGGGATGCCTATCGGCGCCTGCTGGGCGCGGGGCGAGGTGGCGGGCGCATTCAGCCCCGGGGACCACGGTTCGACCTTCGGTGGCCAACCCCTCGCCGGGTCGGCCGCCCTGGCCACCCTTGGCACCATCGAAAAGGAGGGCCTGGTGGCTCGGGCCGCCGAAGCAGGGGAGTCCCTTGCCGGGAAGCTATCCGGCCTCCCGTCCGTGACCGAGGTGCGCGGTGCCGGCCTCCTCATCGGGCTGGGACTCGCCGAAGGGGTGGACCCCAAGGCGGTGGCACGGGCCGCCCTAGAACGCGGGCTGGTGGTCAACGCCATCGCCCCTTCTACATTACGTCTGGCACCTCCGCTAATCATCTCTGATAGCGATATATCGCGAGGGGTGGACATCTTGGCCGACGCGCTCCTTGGTGGCGTCCGGTGACCACCCACCTGCTTGACGTCGACGACCTGGATCCTTCGTCAATCGTCCAGATTCTCGATCGGGCAGAGCAGAAGGACCCCGCTCCAGTACTTGCGGGAAAAGGAGTGGCACTGGTATTCGAGAAGCCCTCGGCGCGCACCCGTAACTCATCGGAGATGGCGGTCGCGCAGCTTGGGGGGCACCCTGTGACGATCCGCGCCGACGAGGTGGGGTTGGCCTCCGGGAGGGAAGAGCCCGGAGACATCGCTCTCACCCTGTCCTGCTACCACGCGGTCATCGGGGCCCGGGTCTTCGATCACCGGATGCTGGAGGCGATGGTGGCTGCACTCGCCGACCGGGAACGAAGCACCCCGGTGGTCAACCTGCTCTCTGATCGGTCGCACCCCTGCCAGGCACTCGCCGACTTGCTCACGATCCGTCAGGAGATCGGCCAGCTCGCAGGCGCTCGGGTCGCCTACGTCGGTGACGGCAACAACGTCTGCCGTTCGCTGGCCTTGGCGGCAGCGTCCACCGGAATGCACCTGACGGTTGCCTCGCCCGAGGGGTACACCCTCACCGGCAAGGACATGGCGGTGATCGAGATGGTGGCGGGGAGCGCCGCTCAAGGGGGGGAGGTGAGCCTGGTTGGAGATCCCCGGGCGGCCGTGCGGGGTGCCCAGGTCGTTTACACCGACGTGTGGACCTCGATGGGACAGGAGGAGGAGACCGCGGCCCGAAGGGAGGCGTTCCGGGGCTACACGGTCGACCAGATCCTCATGGGCGGCACCGACGACGCGGTGTTCTTGCACTGCCTGCCCGCCCATCGGGGGGAAGAGGTCTCGGCCGAGGTCATCGACGGACCGGCCAGCCGGGTGTGGCAGCAGGCGCAGAATCGGATGCACGCGATGAGGGGGTTGTTCTTGTGGATGTTCTCGTGATCGCCGTGTGGCCACCCCGGATCTTCCCGGGACCGGGCCCTTCGGCCCGCCCGGGCCGAGTATGCCCGTGCTTGCCCACCGCGCGGTGCGGGCTCGTCGTCGCGGGCCGGATGCCCTCATGAGCCGAGCGAAGAACCAGCGCCAGCATCGGATCGTCCGGCTCCTGGAGAACCACGCGGTCGCCAGTCAGGGTCAGTTGGTAGAGCTCCTGGAAGCCGAGGGAGTGGTTGCCACTCAAGCAACGGTGTCCCGGGACCTCGAGGATCTGGGGGCGGTGAAGGTGCGGCTCCCCGGCGGACATACCGCCTACGCGATACCCGAGCTCCCCAAGGACCAGGTGGCCCCGGAGGAGCACCTGCAGCGGGTGTTAGGGGAGTGGGTGGTGGAGGTGGTCTCGTCGGGCAACCTGGCGGTGATCCGAACGCCGCCCGGGTCGGCCCATGTGGTGGCTTCCGCCATCGACCGGGCGAGCATGGAGGGGGTGTTGGGGACGGTCGCCGGGGACGATACTGTCCTGGTTATCGCGGTCGAGGGCGGCGGTGGCTCCCTGGCGGACCGGCTCAAAGATTTCGCAAGATTATCGTGACAGGAGAAAAGAATGGCTGACCGTATCGTTCTGGCGTACTCGGGGGGACTGGACACCTCGGTGGCGGTCGCTTGGCTGCGCCAGAAGATGGGCTACGAGGTGATCGCGGTGGCTGCCGACGTCGGGCAGGGGGGTGACTGGGACGCTCTCATAGCGCGGGCTCGTGCCGCGGGAGCCGTCGAGGCGATGGTGGTGGATTGCACCGATGAGTACGCGCGCGACTTCCTCGCTCCGGCACTGCGCGCCAACGCGCTCTACGAAGGGCGTTATCCACTGGTGTCCGCCCTGTCACGGCCGGTTATCGTAAAGCACCTGGTAGAGGCTGCTCGCCGATTTGGGGCGGTGGCGGTCGCCCACGGATGCACCGGCAAGGGCAACGACCAGGTCCGCTTCGAGGTCTCCACTGCCTCGCTTGCGCCAGACCTGGACATCATCGCGCCGGTCCGGTCCTGGGGAATGACCCGTGAGCAGTGCGTCGACTACGCGGCAGCAGAGGGAATTCCAATCGAGACATCCAAGGGGAGCCCGTACTCGATAGACGACAACCTGTGGGGGCGCGCGATCGAGTGCGGTGTGCTGGAGGATCCGTGGGCGTCGCCCCCCGAGGACGTGTACGAGCTGACCGCCATCACCGCCACCGAACCGACCGAGTTCGTCATCTCGTTCGAGGAGGGAGTGCCGGTGGCTCTCGGGGGAGTCCCGATGGGTCTTGCCGACATCATCGGCGAGGTAGGAGCCCGGGTCGGCTCCTACGGGTTCGGAAGGCTCGATATGGTGGAGAACAGGAGGGTGGGGATCAAGAGCCGGGAGGTGTACGAGTGCCCTGCATCTTTGGCGCTCATCATGGCCCACCGTGATCTCGAATCCGTCACTCTCGAACGTGACCTGGCCCATGAGAAGATGCGGCTGGAACCCCGCTACGCCGACCTGGTCTACGACGGTCAGTGGTTCTCGCCTCTGCGCAGCGCGATCGACGCTTTTATGGGCGATGCCAACCGGCGGGTGACCGGCGAGGTCCGCATCGTCTGCGAGCGCCCCGGCACCCGGCCCGACGGCACACCGACACCGGGGAACGTCTCCGTAGGGGGGCGCCGCAGCCCCTACAGCCTTTACGACCACGATCTCGCCACCTACGGCGAGGGGGATTCATTCCGCCACGAGGACTCGGAGGGGTTCGTGCGCCTGTGGGGGCTCGGCCTGAAGACGTGGGCCGCCCGGGCGGAGGGCTCTGCATCGAAAGGCTCTGCATCGAAGGACTCTGCATCGAAAGGCTCTGCATGACCCTCTGGCAGGCCCGGCTCGATAGCGCGCCGGACAAGGCGCTTGTCGCCTTTACCGAGAGCCTCAGTTTCGATCGCCGCCTCGCTCCCTATGATTTAGCTGCCTCCATAGCCCATGTCAACGGGCTGGCCCGCGGTGGCCTGCTCGACTCGTCGGAGCGCGACACTCTGGTGGCCACCCTGGAGGCGGTGGGGCAGGAGATGGCCGCGGGGAAGTTCGAGTTCCGATCCTCCGACGAGGATGTCCATACCGCAATCGAACGGCGAGTAACCGAGCTGGCTGGCGAGACCGGCGCCAAAGTGCACACCGGCCGGAGTCGCAACGACCAGGTAGCTACCGCGATGCGCCTGTGGGTGCGCTCGGAGCTACTCGAGGTAGTCGCCGGGCTGATCGGCCTGCAGGACGCGCTGGCGGCCCGGGCAGTAGAAGCCGGGGACTCCTACCTGCCCGGCTACACCCATTTGCAGAGGGCCCAGCCCGTGCTGCTCGCACACCACTTTCTCGCACACGGTTGGGCACTCGCCCGCGACGTGGATCGGCTCTTCGACTGTCTCGATCGGGTAGACGTGTCTCCGCTCGGGGCAGGGGCCCTGGCGGGTTCCTCGCTTCCCCTCGACCCCGACGGCGTCGCTGCCGAGCTCGGATTCGCCAGGCGCTTCGATAATTCCCTCGACGCGGTGGCCGATCGCGACTTCGTCGCCGAGGCACTTTTCGTCGTCGCCATGGTAGCGGTGCATCTTTCGCGCATTGGGGAGGAGATCGTCTTGTGGTCGACCGACGAGTTCGGATTCGTGACCCTCGCAGACGAGTTCTCGACCGGTTCCTCGATGCTGCCCCAGAAGAAGAATGCCGACGTGGCCGAGTTGGCCCGCGGCAAGTGCGGACGCCTGATCGGCAACCTCACCGGGTGGCTGGCGACCATGAAGGGCCTGCCGCTGGCGTACAACCGTGATCTCCAAGAGGACAAGGAGCCTCTTTTCGATTCGGTGGACCAAGTGGGCCGTGCTCTGGTGGCAGTGGCCGGCATGGTGGCCACGATGCGCTTGAACGTGGCGGTGATGCAGCAGGCGGCCGATTCCCCCTATGGCGCGGCAATCGATCTGGCCGAATGGCTCGTTGTCCGGGGGACTCCTTTTCGCCAAGCCCACGGGCTGGTTGCATCACTGGTAAAGGAGTCTTTCCTGCGGCAGGTCCCACTGGAGGAGCTGGTCGAGGCCAGCGACAAGTTTGGTGTCGAGGCGGTGTCGCTTCTGGCTCCCGGTGTCGCGGTGACCCGGCGGACCACCCCGGGAGGTGCCGGGCCGGTACCATTGCGTTTGCAGGCGGACGCTTTTGCCCGGTGCCTGGAGGAGGAGGCTTCGCGCCTGGATGCGCTGGCCAGCAGGATGAAGCCGGTTATCCCTCCGTTCCGGTGAGGTCCCCGTGGGCCGGTACTGCCAGCCCAGCCGGGGAAATGTGATGGAACCCCGATCGGCAAGCCGTTCCTCTCCTCTGAGCCGAGGCCGGGTCCTTCCACGCCGTTTCTACCAGCGCGACGCCCGCGTGGTGGCTCCCGACCTTCTCAACAAGGTGCTCATCTCGGGATCGATCCTGGCTCGGATCGTCGAGGTGGAGGCATATTGCGGGTCCTCGGACCCTGCCAGTCATGCATATCGTGGAAAGACACGCCGTAATGCCACGATGTTCGGCCCGCCCGGACACCTCTACGTCTATTTCACCTATGGCATGCATTGGTGCGCGAACGTGGTCTGCATGCCCGCCGGCGTGGCGTCCGCCGTTCTTCTGCGCGGGGCCGAGCCGCTCGAAGGTCTGGAGGAGATGTGGGAACGCCGCCCCCGCGCCCGGAGGGAGAACGACCTGTGTAGTGGACCTGCCAAGCTGGCGCAAGCTCTCGGCTTGACCGGTGCCGACGACGGGATCGGCCTCCTCGGCCGGTCGGGACGGATGTGCATCGTCGACGACGGTTTGCCGCCTCCGAGCATGCCGGGCAATGGAGTACGGATCGGGATTCGTGAGGGTAGCGATCTGATGTGGCGATGGTGGGTGCCGGGGAGTAGGCACGTCTCCAAAAGGTAGGCCTGGCACCTGGTCCGCTAGCCTTGAAGGTGTGAGTGAGGCAGGCCAGGGCGAGTGGTTCGCCGACGCTAACGGTCAGTGGACTTGGAGGCAACCCGATGGCTCGTGCTGGCGGCAAGGGCCTGATGGCGGGTGGCAGGAGTTCGCTGGCGCAGCTCCTCCTCACCATGTGACGCCGACCTTCGGGTTCCAGGCACTAGGTGCCGATGAGGGCCACAGCGTGCACGCCGCCCACCCGTCTCCGGTGTCTCAGATTGCAACGGACTCTCCACCCCATCCCGGGCCGGCACCGGTCTTCGAGAGTGGTCACCTGCCCGGCGGCTCTCCTCAGGTGCAGGTGGGTGTCCTCCCCGGCGACTCTCCACAGACGCACGCGGGTGTCCTCCCCGGCGACTCTCCACAGGTGCACGCGGGCGTCCTGCCCGGTGGCGATCCGGGAGCAGATCTCCTCCACGGGGACGAGGCCCATGCCGGACACCACCCGGATCATCGGATGGAGGCACCGCGCATCAAGAAGGAAACGTCGGCGATGGCGGTGTGGGCGCTTGTGCTGGCGATTCTCAACCTTTGCTTCGTCGGGGTGGTCATCGGAATCATCCTCGGCTTCGAGGCGCTGCATCACATCAAGCATTCCCACGGGTCCTTGCGGGGCAAGACGCCAGCGATACTGGCGATCCTCGCCGGGGTGGGCTGGCTGGTGACCATACCGACTGTCCTGATTCCGGCTGGGATCAACGGCTATCACAGCGTGCGGACCACTGCGTCGGACGCAGCAGCGAAGGGGGAGCTGAATGCCGTTCTCGATGGCGTGAACGGAATCTTCAAGGTGAGCCACACCTTTTCGGGCATCACCCCGTCCAGCATCCCGGTCAACCTTCCCTTGGTCCACCTGTCGGCTACCTGCAGCGCTGGGAACATCTGCATGAATTCGGGCTCTGGACTTGGGTACACCTTCGTCCAGATGTGCAAGACGACCGGTTCCCACCACGCCTGGATGATCTCCCAGACCTCGGAGAGCCCGGCGTGGTACGGCGAAGCCTCGGGCGGGTGCCCGTCGCTGGGCGACCCGGGAAGCGGCTCGAATCAGCCCGCGCAGCCGGGGGAGTGGCGACAAGGGGGGTTCCCGGCGGCCACCTTCGACATGGTCCTGCTCGGCCACCACATCCATTGGAAGCTGTGAGGGGCAGGTGAGCGACACCGGCCCACTTGCCTGGTTTCCCAGGTCGATGTATAGTGAGCATCCCCAGCCAGATGGGGCACCTTTGCGGGCGCCTCAGCTGTCTGGTGAGGACGGGCGAGCGATTCACCGCTGCCAACGAGCCGAAGGCTTTTCCAAGAGCCCCGACCCGTGGGTAGGTGTCGCTCCTGCCACGGATCGCTCCTTGAAAACGGAACAGGAACAGCCAAAAGCCGGTGCGTCCGGGTTCGGAACCGCGCGTCCCGCTCTCATCTTTGAGCGCGGATAAACGCGGGGCGACGGGCTCGGGTACAAATACACGCACTGAGCTTTAGGGAAATGAAACCATTTCCCTGTCAATCCACCCGTAGGGCCTCCAAGGTCCTACGGCAATTGAGCTCAGGGCATCAGTCGGGAGGTCAGGTTCAGTGACCTGGCAACCCGGCTCTCCGATCTCAACCGAATGTCTCTCAGGACCCGGGTCCCACTTTGGTGGGAACTGGGAACAGGGCGTCGTTCGGGAGGTCTCGATGGAGAGTTTGATCCTGGCTCAGGACGAACGCTGGCGGCGTGCCTAACACATGCAAGTCGAACGAGGTCCATTCGGTAGCAATACCGATGAAGATCTAGTGGCGAACGGGTGAGTAACACGTGAGCAACCTGCCCCGAAGACTGGGATAACACCGGGAAACCGGTGCTAATACCGGATGTCCCCATCTGGCCGCATGACCGGATGAGGAAATGGATTCCGCTTCGGGAGGGGCTCGCGGGCTATCAGCTTGTTGGTGAGGTAATGGCTCACCAAGGCTAGGACGGCTAGCTGGTCTGAGAGGACGACCAGCCACATTGGGACTGAGACACGGCCCAGACTCCTACGGGAGGCAGCAGTGGGGAATCTTGCGCAATGGGCGAAAGCCTGACGCAGCAACGCCGCGTGGGGGATGAAGGCTCTCGAGTTGTAAACCCCTTTCAGCAGGGACGAAATTGACGTTACCTGCAGA
>JAKAWH010000098.1 GCA_021817065.1 Actinomycetes bacterium | reverse complement strand
GGGGGGGCGGGGGGGGGGGCACCTGAGCAACAGGTGGGGGTGGAGGTAGCAGCGTGGTGCGGACAGGAGCCTCCGAGGCAGGAGTCGTTCCCGGGCCGCGATGAGGGGCAACATCGGGCGCCGACTCCCCGGACACCACCACCTTGTTCCGACCGGTTTCCTTCGCTTCGTACAGGGCACTGTCTGCTCTGCGCAGCAGAGCATCTGGGTCAGCTTCCTCTCCAGTCATCGCCGCACAACCGAACGACGCCGTCACGTTGATGCTGTGACCGTCCCCCAGTGATATGGGTGTTTCGCCGATGATCTCCCGCATCCGCTCTCCTGCCAATTGGGCTCCGTCGACCGATGTCATCGGCAGGATGACCAGGAATTCCTCACCGCCCCACCGGCCGAGGAGGTCGCCCGAACGGAGTGTCTGCATCATTCGGGCGGTCACCTCCTTGAGGACCATGTCGCCCGAATCGTGACCGTAGGTGTCATTGACCCGCTTGAAGTGGTCGACGTCGGCGATGATCAGGGCGATCGATTGGTTGTGCCTCTTGACGGTAGAAATGGTGTTCCCGAGATGGTCGTCGAGATGGCGGCGGTTGTAGATCCCGGTGAGAGGATCTAGGCGGGAGACCAGGTCGAGCTCCTGGGTGAGGGCCTGCAGCTTGTTGCGTCCCTGGAGGAAGCGGTGGAACAGCTCGGCAGCGAATATCACCAGCAGCGCGTAAACCGCGAACATCCCCCACTGGAGAGCGATCGTGCTGCCGCTGATTGAGGAAAAGAGCTGTGAGGTGGGAACCGAGAGGAACAGCTTCCAGGGGGTGCCGGGAACCGTCCGTGCGGCGAAATAGGAACTCTTGCCGTTGGATGCGGTGTAGAACCCGCTGGTGGTCTTCTGCTTGCCCAATGCGGCGTCGTAGCTGGCAAGCTGTGCCGTCTGGTAGCCGGTCTGGTGGTGAGAGCCGAGGCCGGAACCGGCCGATCCTGCGCACGAGGAGACCGCCGAGTCGCTGCAGGCGAGAACGAAGTCGTACTTGTCGACCAGGAATACTTCGTGATCTGCATATGGGACGGCAGAGGTGAGAAACTTGGAAAGAGGCGTGTTCCCGAGCTGGTAGGCGCCGATCAGGACCCGATTGCCCGAGAACGGGGTCGAAAAGGCGCTGGCTATCTCGATCACCGGTGTGTCGTCGTCGATGAAGCCGATCGAATTGGCACTGCCAAGGTTAGTGACATCGTACTGCGATGCTGCCTGTGGGTTCTCGCTGGGCCGGAGCTCCGGTAGGCCGGTGATCGGGGTGCTTCCGACCGCGGTGGCGTTGATGTCCGCCTGCAGCAAGTTGGCCTTGATGCCCGCTCCGTATTGAGAGGCGATTAGGACGATGTTTCCCGGATCGGTGAGAAGGGAGGCTTCCTGGAACCCCATGCCGTCGACCAGCCGCTGGAAAGAAGTCTGTTGGGCGCCGCTGGGCCAGAGGAAGATGTTCGGATACTGCGAGCCGGTCAGGGACGCCTGGCTGATCACGTTCTGCGCCCAGGTATTTGCCGCAGGATTGGTGAGCATGTCGGCCGGGAACGGCTGGGTGAGGTCCTTGCGGGCCACGGACCACTGGTGGCGCTCGAGCTGGTTGACGTAGGCATGGACGAAATCGGTGGTGAGAGGAGCCCCGGCGCGGAACCGCTCCTCGAGCTGGGAGCGCTGCGCATTCTGGGTAGCCCGGAGCACGTAGGCGGGGATGCCGATCGCGACCAGGACCACCAGCACGATCAGGACATAAGCCCGGGCTCGGTGGGACTTGTCATGGTTCCTGCGCCGGGCGATGGAGGGAAGTTCCTGCCCCAGCTTCTCGGACGGCTCCGGTACGACGGCGTAACCAGCGTTCGCCCCGTTGCTTCCGACATACGTCGCATGGCCCACAGTGCTCATTCCGCTACCCATTGTCGCGCCGAGTCGGCCATCGTGTGGGAATATTTTCTGCGGCAGGGCCACCGAGCACCTGGACCGCCTCCTTTCGCCGCCGAGTTTCCCGGCCGGATCAGGTGTTGAGCCAGGTCGTAGTGAACCACATCTGCCCTGCGTTGAACCCGTAGGCGCGGGAGCCGTCCGGGGCGGTGAGGCCCCGGAAGTTCATGGTCCGGGTGTCGGCGGCCTCCACCCACAGCGTCTGCCAGCCGGTCAGGTAAGCGAGGTCGGCCACCAAACGGGCGTTCATCTTCTTGTATGCCTCGATCCGGGCCTGGGGGTCCGGGTTGGTCCGGCCTGTATTGAGATAGGTATCGAGGGTGGGGTCGGAATTGCGGGCCAAGTTCAGGGAAATGGCGCCGGGACGCCCCACGTTGGTGGAGATGAGGAAGATGTAGTTCTCGTCGGGATCGGCCCCGGAGAAATACTGGAAGAGCCCGACCCCGAAGTTCCCGGTGACCAAGTCGAGGGTATAAGAGCTCTGGAGTTTCGAGGTGATCGTGACCTTGAAGCCCACCGCTTCCCACAGGCTCCGAAAAGCATCCATCAACTGCACGTAGCGAGTCACCGACGGACCGGAGAGGTTGATCTCGATGGGCCCGGGGTGCTCCTGCTGATAGGAGGCGATCAGCTCCCGAGCTTTGGCCGGGTTGTACTGGGGGTAGTCGACCGGCTCGTACCATGGCTCGCCGGGCATGAACAAGCCGTTGGCCAGTTGGGGAATGTTGTCGAAGAAATCCGCACGAATCGCATTGCGATTGGATGCGTAGGCGAGTGCCTGACGAACCCGCAGGTCGGAGGTGGGACCGGTTTGGCAATTCATGATCAGGTTGTCGATGCTGGGTTCGCCGACGATGCCGTGAGCATCGTTGTACACCTGGAAAGACGGGTCACCGGCGAGGTCTACATAGGAAGCGGGGTCCTGGCTATGCATGATGTTGATGCCGCCGCACCGCAGGGTTGCTTCACGGGACTGGTCGTCCGGAAGGGGGCGAAACTCGATCGCATCAAGATAGGGGAGCCCGTTTCGCCAGTAGTGGGGATTGCGGGTGGCATTGAAGGAGATGTTCTTCTGCCAGTTCTGGAACACGAAAGGACCGGTGCCCACCGGGTTGACGCTGGCCTGGTCGGAGATCTCACCGTTGGGGCCTATGTACTTGGGAGACATCACGAAACCACCCTGACCGGTGAGGTAAGCGGGAAAAGCCACCCATGGCTGGGTCATCGCCACCGCCACGGTGAGCGGGTCGATCACTGTGAAGTCCCGGATCGGCTTGAGAGCCTGACCAGTCAGGAGCGAGTTCTTCAGGGCGGTGAAGTTGGCGACCAAGGCGCTGGAGTCGCAGGGAGTCCCGTCATGGAAGGTGAGCCCCGGCCGGAGCTTGATGGACCACACGTCGTAGCTCTCGTTGGGACTTATCGACTCCGCGAGATAGGGCTTGATCGTCCCGTCCATGCCTAGGACTGCAAGCGGGTCGAAGATCGCCTGGGCATAGGTGAAGGTGGTGGAGTCGAACTCGGAGGTGGCTGCAGCAGGGGCCATGCCACTTACCTCCGAGTAGGTTCCGACCACCAGCTTGCCTCCCCGCTTGGGGGGAAGCGACGAGATGCCAACGCTCGGGCTGGCCGGAATGGCGGACTTGCCGCTGCCCGACGAGGAGGGACCCGAACTGGAACTGCACGCACCGAGGAGGGCGGATCCCCCCCCTCCCAGCGCGGCGGCACCCACAGCGGTCTTCATCCCGCGGGCGATGAACGAACGGCGGTCGTACTGTTCAGCCAATGCTGCTCCTTGTCCCTCTCGGTTTGCCACATAGCGCCGCCCGGAGTGGGCGGACCCTCCCGCACCGTCAATTGTTACCGCGCGGTAACAGGTGAGTCTACGGCGGGTTACAGGGGTACGCTCGGCAAATGATTGCTTACGAAGATTTTGACTCTGCCATCGGCCTGAACTGGTATGAAGCGGACCCTGAGCTCAGAACCCGGGTGGAGGCAGGATGCCCTGCCGAAGACCGGGAGTGGTCCCACGAGAAGCTCGGGAAGTTGGGAGAGCTGATCGGGGGCCGGATCGCCCGCAATGCCGATGTGATCGACGCCCACCCTCCCCGCCTGGTGGCATGGGATCGCTGGGCGAACGTGGCCAATCGTGTGGAGCATCATCCGGCTGCCCTCGACTCCAAGCAGGCGCTCTGGGAGGCCGGCTACGTATCGAGTTTCGCCTCCGACCAGGCATCCCGGGGCCGCCCGGCCCCAGGTGCGATGCTCGCAGCAGCCAACTACCTTCTTTCCCAGGCGGACACCGGGATGGTCTGCTCGCTGGGAATGACCAGCGGCGTGGCGGGTCTGGTGGACGCCTACGCCCCGGCGGACCTTCACGATGAGTTGATGGCGGGCCTCCGAGCTACCGACTTCGACCACGGCATGGACGGGTCGATGTTCCTGACCGAGCGGGAAGGGGGGTCCGATCTCGGGAGCACGGTGCACTGCACCGCCCGGGACATCGGCGATGGGCGCGTCCTCATCTCTGGGGAAAAGTGGTTCTGCTCCAACATCGACGGTGCTGCCGTCGCCATCCTTGCGCGCCCGGAACGGGCTCCCGAGGGATCAGCCGGCATCGGGTTGTACCTCCTCCCCAAGTACCGGGAAGACGGAACGCCGAACTCCTACACTATGCGTCGCCTCAAGGAGAAGATGGGGACCAGGAGCGTGCCGACCGGAGAGGTGGTTCTGGACAACGCTCTCGCCTACGCGTTGCGTCCTCGGTCCGACGAGAGCATCGCCCACCCCGATGCGCCCCAGGGGACCAATTCCGACGCGGGCGGGCTCAACCGCATGATGGAGATGGTCAACGGCTCGCGTTTCGGAGTGGCTCTGATGGGCCTTGGCATCGCACGGCGATCTTTCCTGGAAGCGGCGATCTGGGCGTGGGAACGTCGGGCAAAAGGCCGGCTCTTGGTGGACCTTCCCCTGGTGCGCGAGCAGATGGTCAACTTTCTGGCCGAGTTGGAAGCAGGGGTGATTCTCGCCTTCGAGTGCGCCACCGCCGCACGGCAGCAAGGCGGGGACGGATTGCGCCGCATCCTGGTTCCCGCTGCCAAGGTACGCCTCTGCCGTCTTGGCATCGAAGGTGCCACTTCGGTCATCGAGCTGGTCGGGGGAAATGGCTATTGCGAGGACTGGGGGCTGACCCGCCTCCTGCGCGACGCGCAGTGCCACACGATATGGGAGGGGAGCGAGAACATCTGCCAGCTGGACGTACTGCGAGCGGCTCGCCGTCACGACGCCCACGAGTATGTTCTCGACCGGGTGCGGCGGGCACTTTCCGGTGCGGCCGGGTCCGGCGGTGCGTTCCCCGGGCAGGAGGAACTCCTCGACACCGTGGACTATGCGGCCAAGGAGCTGGATTCGCTCGTCAATACCGCCCTCGCCAGCGAGCCGCACCGTGCCGAGGCTTTGTCGGCTCCGATCACTGGATTGATGGTGGAGGTGGTGTGTGCCGCTCTTCTCGCGGAGGATGCAGCCAATCGGGGTGACCTTCGCAAGGGGCTTATCGCGCTGCGGTATGCCCGCCGCCACCTTCACTCGGGTACCCGCCAGGAGAGCCGGTGGGGAGACGCGATAGCCCAGACGGCAGCCCGAGAGATCCTCTCCTACTCGGATGTTCCGTCGGCCCTGGCGTCTACCGCGGCAGCCTGAGATTCCCGAGCGCTGGCATCCTCCGCTTCCTCCGCAGCATTGCGGGGGGACTTGGTCGTCTGGCGCCAGAGGAGAAGCATGGCGACAAAGCCGAGCACCGAGAGAACGATTCCGGTGACCTCGACCGCGTCGAAAGGCGGGTTGACGTCGAGCCAGAACAGTTCGTCGAAGAATCGGGCAGCGCCCCAGAACGCGAACATCCCCGCCACTACCATGCCATCGGGTATGGGCGTGCCGGAGGCCCGGCGCTCGGTGGCCCACTTTTCCAGACGAAGGAGGAGCAGGAATACCGCGAACGACTCGATCGCCTGGAAGATGGGAGCCGGAAGCCTCCTGCCGACCTGGTCGGCGTAGTACATCCCATACCAGGAGGAAGTCGGGCGCCCTCCCCCCGCCACCATGAGCTGAGGGCCGAGAAGGCGGCCCATCGCCCAGGCTGCCATCAGAACCGGCGCCACCAGGTCGAGGGCGCGGCTGACCTTCAGCTCCGGGCATCCCCGGCGAACCTGCCAGATTCCGACCGCCAGGCCCCCGGCCAGGCCCCCGAAGGAGGACAGGCCGCCGTGCCACACTGCAAGAATGTCGCCCAGGTTCTGGTGATAGAAGCTCCAGTTGGCGACCACGTGTACCGCACGGGCGCCGGCGATAGAGGTGATGATGATCCATACGAAGGCAGTGGGAAGCCATCCGGTGGGGTACCCGTTGTCCCGGAGACGCCGGCCGAAGTAGCGGTAGGCGAACCAGAAGGTGACGGCCAGTCCGATCCCGTAGGTGTGGATCTGCAGCGGACCGATGTGGAAAACGACAGGTATGGGTCTCACGTCCACTCCAGCGTAATGTCGAGTGCCGGCATTCCCGAAATACTCAGGATTCTCCCCGGAGGCCAGCGTGGAGGGCGTCGTTGAACTCGCCGAGACTGAAGGGCTTGGTGAGGTAGGCGGTTGCTCCGGCGGAGCGGAGGCGGGTGATGCTGGAGTCCATTGCGTCGCCACTCACCACGATGATGGGCGTAGCGGCAGTCGTCGGGTCACAGCGCAGGGCGGCAACCAGCTCTTCTCCGGTCATGTCAGGCAAATGGGTGTCGATGAGGACCAGGTCGGGCGGCGACTCGGCGGCCAGTTCCAGAGCCTGCTTTCCGCGGGTCGCCGACACCATCTCAAGATGGGGGTGATGTCGCATGATCTTTTCCATCAGGGCGAGGTTGGACCGATCGTCTTCGACGTAGAGGATCCGGGCGCGCCCGAGGTAGTCGGTGACGACGGTGCCTTCGGGCGCCCAACGGAGAGCTCCCTTGGCAGCCGTGCCCGGTTGCGCCGCGGCCAGCTCCACCCAAAAGGTCGATCCCTCCCCAACCATCGAGTCGAACCCGATCGACCCGTCCATCTCCTCGATGAGGCGCCTGCAGAGGGAGAGGCCCACACCCGACCCTTCGATCTCCGATCCCTCCGCGTCGAGCCGCTCGAAGGGGGCGAATACATCCCCCCGGCGCGCTGGAGGGATACCGATACCGGTGTCGGTGACCGAGATACGAACGGTGTCGACGATGGCGGCCGGGGAGGCCTCGACGGTGGCATTACCTCCCGGACGGTTGTACTTGATCGCATTGGAGACGAGGTTGATCAGCACTTGCCGCAGGCGCTGATGGTCGGCTGCCACAGTGAGTTTCGCATCGGACTCTCCTGCTCGCAGCTCGATGTTGCGTTCGGCTGCCAGGGGCCGCAGAAGATCGATTACCTCGTGGACCAGCTCTCCCGTGCTGACCGGTTCGATCGACAGATCGAGATGGCCGGATTCCACCCGTGCGATGTCGAGGACTTCGTTGATCAGGTTGAGAAGGTGTGTACCTGCTCGCAGGATGTGCCCGACGCTGTCGCGCTGGTCATCAGTTGGATCCTCGACTTCGAGGATCTGCCCGAAGCCGATGATCGCATTGAGGGGGGTGCGAAGCTCGTGGCTCATCCGTGCCAGGAAATCGCTCTTGGCATTCGAGGCGACGACGGCGGCCTCCCGAGCTTCCTGAAGTCCCGCTTCCCGCTCGGCAAGCATCTCCGACGCGTGGCGGAGAGCGCGACCGAGCGATCCGATCTCGTCGGTCCCGGTGGGGAGATGGTCCGGGGGGCGTCCCTCTTCCATGTCGCGGGCAGCTCGATGGAGGAGGCGGATCCGCCGACCGACTCCCGAGGTGAAAAGCATGACGCTGGCGAGTCCCCCCCCGATTCCTACAATCACGGAGGCAAGTACAGTTAGATAGAGGGCGGTGCGCACGTTGGCGACCGAACGCCGGGCGGCGGCGGTGCGCGAAGCGGCTTGGCCTTGCATAATGGTGGTTACTCCGGTGCGGATGGAGATAACGGTCAAGCCCTCTTGTGCGACCAAGCCCAAGAAGGTGTCGGACTGGAGATTCGGCAAGGTGGCCATCTGCTCCATCTGCCGATCCAGTTCGTCGTCGCGGGCAACCAGGGAGGTGATGCGTGCAAGGTGCCGGCGGGCGACCTGATCGTTGCGGACATACGAGCGGATGGCGGAGAGATCGCGGGCAACCTGTCTCGACTCCTGGTGGGCGGAGGCGAGCAGGGACTCCTCTGGTGGGGAGGTGTAGGTGGTCGGGCTTACCGACTCCGCGTAGTTCCAGACGGTGGCTTCCATGTTGAGGTCATCGGAGAGGAACTGGGTGAGCGCGCGCTGCTCGTCCAGGGCGGTGGTCAGGCCTCTCTCCGCCGCCTGCTCTCGGGAGGTCACGATCATCAGCGAGCCGGTGGAAAGCAGGATGGCGGCAAGGGCGGGGGCGGTGACCGCCAGAGCCTTGGCACGAAGGCTCATGTCCGACCAGGATCTCGCACGGCCGGCAAGGCTCATACCCACAACAGGGTAGATGCCCGCAGAACTCCACGCGGGGAGGAATCCGTGGCGACTAGGGTCGACTTCCATGGGTGAGCTCATCGAATTCCCGTCGAACGGTTCTACCGGTTCCGGATGGCTGGCGACCCCCGCTTCGGGCAGCGGCCCCGGCGTGATCGTCATTCAGGAGTGGTGGGGGTTGGTCGACCACATCAAAGACGTGTGCGAGCGCTTCGCGGGGGAGGGTTTCGTTGCCCTCGCTCCCGATCTGTACCGGGGTGAGGTGGCCCGCGAGCCTGACGGGGCGGGCAAGCTGATGATGGCGATGGCCCTCGACCGGGCTGCAAGAGACATGAGCGGGGCGGTGGATGCCCTGGCGCTGCGCTCCACCGGGTCGGGGATCGGGGTGGTCGGCTACTGCATGGGCGGAGGACTTGCCCTGGCACTCGGCACCCAGCGTCCCGACAGAGTGAAGGCCGTCGCTCCCTACTACGGGGCCATCCCCTGGCCGGATCTCCAGCCCGACTACACCCGGCTCACCGGCGCGGTCCAGGGCCATTACGCGGAGCTCGATGACTGGGCCGGTCCGGAGATGGCCAGGGCTTTGGAAACCCAGCTCCGTGACCTCGGTAAGCAGGCCGAGGTGTACGTGTATCCGGGCACCCAGCACGCATTCTTCAACGACACCCGTCCCGAGGTCTACGACCCAGCCGCCTCCGCCGAGGCATGGGGGCGGACAGTCAGCTTCTTCCGGACGTCCCTGTCCTGAGCCCGCCTCGGCGCGGTCCATTCCTCCGCTGACCATGTTCCAGGAATCTCCGATCGTCACGCGGTACGTTTCGCTCGGTTTGGCGCTTGGGCGCCATGTCGATGGACTAGTGGACGCCTATTACGGGCCCCTGGAGCTGGCCGACCGCGCCGCGGCCGGTCCACCGCTGTCGCCCAGCACGCTTGTGGTCGAAGCACGCCGCCTTCTGGCCGACATCGAGGCGGGCGTTGACCTGGACGACCCGGAAGGTCGGTGGGGAGCCAGCGTTGGAGGGGCGCTCGATGCTGCTTCGATCGAACCGCCGAGCCCGGCCGAGGACGCCGCACGCCGCCGGTGGATAGCGGCTCAGGTCACCGGCCTGATGACTACCGCCTCCATTCTGGCGGGTGAATCGATCGGGTACGCCGACGAGGTCGAGTCTTGCTACGGTGTCCGGCCCCGGAGGGTGCCGGAGGACGAATTCGTTGCCGCCCATCGTCTCATCGACGAAGCGCTTCCGGGAAGGGGTTCTTTGATGGAGCGCAGGGCCGCCTGGATCGAGGCGCATCAGGTGGTGCCGGGCATGCTGCGGTTGTCCATCGCCTCGATGTGCGCTGACTTGCGCGAGCGGACTGCCGAGCTTTTCGGGCTTCCCGACGGCGAGCAGGTCGACTTCGAACTGGTCGACGGCAAGCCGTGGTCGGGCTTCAACTACTACCTGGGCAACCTGCACTCCCGGGTCGCCATCAACACCGACGTACCGGTCCTTTCGACCTCGATTGCCCATCTGGTTGCCCACGAGGCCTATCCCGGCCATCACACCGAGCACACTCACAAGGAGGTCGGTTTGGTGCGCCGCCGGCGCCTCCTGGAAGAGACGATATTCCTGGTGGGGACCCCGCAATGCCTTCTCGCCGAGGGACTGGCCGATCTGGGCCTGGAGGTTGTTGTGAGCGAGCACCCGGAGGGATGGGTGGCCGACCACTTGGCACCAATCGGAATACGATATGATGCTGAGGTGGTGCGACGGATGTCGGAAGCGGCTGAGGTCCTTTCCGGCGTGCGGGCCACGGCCGCTTTTCGTCTCCACGAGGACGGAGCGGACCCGGAGACGGTCACCGACGAGTTGGCGCGCTGGTCGCTCATCCCGCGGGAGCGAGCGGCCCAGGCGGTGAAGTTCCTCATCGATCCAACCTGGCGGGCCTACATCACCTGCTACGTGGAGGGATTGCCGCTAACCCGCCGGTTCGTCGGGGGCGACCCCGCCCGCTTCGCCCGCCTCCTGGAGGAGCATCTCGTCCCGGCGGACTTGGCCGCCGGGAGCATGAGCTGAGTCCGGCGGACTTGGCCGCCGGGAGCATGAGCTGAGTCCGGCGGACTTGGCCGCCGGGAGCATGAGCTGAGTCCGGCGGACTTGGCCGCCGGGAGCATGAGCTGAGCATGTCCGGTTCGGCGTATTGGACCGCCTGACGCCGCGTCAAGTAGTTCGCACCGGCTCCGGCTCGGTAGCATCACCTTCCATGTCCGAGAGAACAAGGGACCTGCCCCGCAGGTCGTGCCTTTCCGTCCCCGGCTCGTCCGAGCGTTTCCTCGAAAAGGGCCCCACCATCCCGGCCGATATGACCTTCCTCGACCTGGAGGATTCGGTGGCCCCGGTGGAGAAGGAAGCAGCCCGTTCCAAAGTGGTGGACGCAATCCGCAACCTCGATTGGGGGGAGAGGGTGCTGTGCGTCCGGGTCAACGCCTGGGACACCCGGTGGACCTATTCCGACGTGATCGAGGTGGTGGGCAAGGCGGGGGAGCGCCTGGAGGAGATCATGCTGCCCAAGGTCCAGTCCGCCGCCGAGATCGTGGCCCTCGACTTGTTGCTGTCCCAGGTGGAGGCGAACGCCGGACTGCCCGTCGGCCATATCGGCATCGAGGCGCAGATCGAGACCACCCGTGGACTCATCAACGTCGAGGAGATCTGTGCTGCTTCCCGTCGGCTGGAGACGATCATTTTCGGTCCTGCGGATTTCGCTGCCTCGATGGAGATGCCGGTACTGACCGGCGGCGTGCAGATTCCCGAGTACCCCGGAGACCACTTTCACT
>JAKAWH010000097.1 GCA_021817065.1 Actinomycetes bacterium | reverse complement strand
ATCGGAGCTTTCCGGCCCCTTTCCGGGCACGAACCGCTGCCACCAGACAGTCGGCGTCCTCGTCGAAAAAGACCTGCTCGATCACCACCCGCTCGATTCCGAGCAGCCTTTGCCATAGCCTCGCGTAACGCACGTGTTTCTCCTGCCTGTGAATCTCGTTGTTGAGAACAAGAAACGTAGGCGGGAGAGGCCGTGCGCTCCATTTCCCCAGGTCAGCTCACCCACGGATTGGGGCGGAGAGCCGAAAAGTGGCGGACCTCCGGGCAAGCGGGAGGCAGACCCCTCGGAGCTCGTTATCGACGAGCGATGGAAGACTCGTGTTGGCCAGCTCCTGGCCCAACAACTCAACACCACCCCACCCCACCCCACCGGCGACCGGCGCCCAATAACCTACCGAATCAACCCGAAACCTTGACCTCAAACGATGGCCGCACTACCGGAGGTCTGGGCCTTGGCGGAGGATTTGACGTGAAGCGACAGGACACGGTCTACGCCGACGGTTCCATCGACTGGCAGCTATGCGATAATGGCGCCGTGGCGCCCTGGCCCCTCATCATCGTCGCCGGCGCGGCGGTCGGGTTGTCCATGGGCCTGTTCGGCGTCGGTGGTTCTTCGGTGGCCACGCCCGTGCTGGCGTTGCTCGGTGCCCCGGGGCTGATCGCCGTCGCCTCGCCCTTGCCCGCCACGATCCCTGCTGCTGCCGTGGGTGCGGTCCCCTATGTCCGGTCGAAGGAAGCCCGCCCACGCGCCGCCGGGTGGTCGATGCTCGGCGGCGTCCCCGGGACGATCCTGGGAGCATGGTTGTCGCGCCTCGTCGGGGGCTCGGCCCTGCTGCTCGCGTCCGGGGTCGTCCTCGTCATCGTGGGCCTACGCGTCCTGCGGCCGATCGAGCAGGTGGCCCGCGACGCCGGCGCCAAGCGGCGTGAGAATCGGCAGCTCCTGGTCGCCAGCACCGCCGGCGTCGGTGTGTTCACCGGCCTGTTGGCCAACGGTGGCGGGTTCCTGCTCGTGCCGCTCTACCTCTTGGTCTTCGGGCTCCGCATGCGTCAGGCCGTCGGCACCAGCCTGGTAGTGATCGCGGTGCTGGCGATTCCGACGCTGGCGACCCACTGGGCCCTTGGTCACATCAACTGGACGCTTGCCGGTGAGTTCGCCATTGGCTTGTTGCCGGGGAGCGCGGTGGGTAGCCGCCTGGCGCACCGTGTCGAAGGACCGACGTTGCGGAAGGCGTTCGGGTGGTTCTTGGTCGCCTTCGGAGTGTTCTTCACGATCTATCGGCTCGTCCGAGGATGAGATATCGGGCTCTTATGACGCTACCGGGGTTCCTACCGCGAACGCTGAATCGAATTGAATCGGGATCGCACGTTGACCGAGCGGGCTGACCCCGGGTGGCCCTCAGGGGGTTGTGGTCACCGGTATGCCGGACGGCACCATCTCGACCCAAGTCTCTCCCGGCGCAAGAGTGATAGGAGTACCATCGGAGCCTTCGAGCCGAGCCGGTTGGGAGATCGACGAGCGCGACCAGGTCCCCGAAATAGATACGCCGTTGCGAAGTACCTCGACCGGACCTCCGCTGGTCGGGTCGACCTCCACCTCGTGGGCGCCCTCGGAGTTCTCCACCCAAGGCCCGGTCCACGTGTCAACGGTCATGATCACCACGTTGGTCACCCCGATCTGACCCCCGCCCAGGAGGGTTGCGGCAGTGCCACCGATCGACAGCATCCACTGGCCGGCTGCCGGGTTCCACTGCCACGTATTGTCGTTGGTCGATGAAAAAGGGATCCGCGCCGATGCGGTGATGGCTCCGACGCCGGACACAGACCGCGAGTATGTGAATATCGGGGAAGGAGGCGTCTTCCGGGCGGGGTAAAGGCCCCATATCGCGCTGGTCGATGTATAGGTATCAAAAGGCGCGTAGCGCCCGGGCACGTGCTCGATAATGGATGACTGGCAGCAGTCTAGGTTGTCGTCGTTCGCCGAGTTTATAAGAGCGATGATCGGGTCGATCCCACCCACGTGGACGAAGATCGGCCGGGACAGCTCGTCGATGATCGCCACGTCGGGTTCCCGTGCAGAACGGATCGGTCCGATCAACGGCGCCTGGTTGCACTGGAAGACGGCAACCAGGCGGGTGATCCCGCCCTCAACCGGCTCTTCGAAGACCACGTCTGCCTTGTCGAGGCCCGACTGGGGGCGGGCGTCGGGGTAATTGTCCACCTTGATGGCGACGGCGGGGCGTTGGGGAACCGTCCCACGCCGGGTCGAGACTCCGCTCAGCGGGCACGGGGGGCCCAACGAAAGGCTGGTGGACGAAGCATTGGCCGGGGACGCGATCGGGGTGGTTTCCGCTGCCGACCGTTTCGCTCCCTTGGTAGCCAGCACGAGACCTGCTCCCATCCCCAGGGCGAGACCCAGCGCAACGATGGCGGCGATCACTACATTCGATTTGCGCCACCAAGGTGGGGCGAGCATGGCCGAGAGACTAGCGCGAACCGTCACTCGATCCGGTGACCGCGCCCCGCGCGGCGATGGAAGCAGGTTCGGCAGATCCGGTGACCGCGCCCGGAGCCAGCAACGTTCCATGGGAGATCCCGCCGTAGGTGAACGAAGGCGAGACTCCTGGTGCTCCGTTCCAGGGAGTGAGCTCCGACGAGGAGAAGTGCTGTACCCACTCGCCCCCCGGTCCTCCCCGGTCGGCGATCAACTTCTCCTTCACCATGTTGTTGTACTGGATGGCGGTGAAGTCCGGAGTGTTGGCATTGAGGATCACTTCCTGGTCGTAGCGGCGTGCGTGGCGGGCGAGCCCGGGGATCTTGGAGCGCTCGGGCGTGTAGCACTCGGCGTGGATTCCGTTCTCGGATTGGGTCCAGATTCCTGACCCGGTATTGAGCACGATGGTGTGGTTGCCGGGCGTGTGTCCAGGAGTGGCCACCAGGGCGACGCCCGGACCGAGGAGCACGTCCGAATCGAGCAGCACGATTTTGTCCGAACGCAGGGTGGCGAAAGTGGAAGGCTGATACCAGGGTCGCTGCATCGGGTGCAACGAGGAAAGCTGCTCCCACTCGGGCCGCCTCACCAGGAGCCTGGCATTGGGGAAAAGGGGCTCGACCGGCTCCGAGCGACGCGACCACCCCAGCGCTTCGAGGTCCGGCTGAGGTTGGGTGGTTCCCAGCCACCGGCGCAGGTCCTGGGTGTGAAGATGGTCAAACGTGATATAGTCTATCGTAGAAAGAGCTATATTCAGTCTGCGAAGGTGCTCCTCCACGGTCGGGCCGGTGTCTAGGACACGGGATCGCAGCCAGCCGGGAACCCGCGCGTCCAGCGAGGAGAAGAAGGGGGTTCGGGCGGCCAGCTCGTACTCGGTCGGCTCCACCAAGAGGGTGCGGATGTTTCCGCGCTCCTCGAACTGCACCACCATCATCCGGTTGGAGATCCGCACAAAAGGAGCCGGTGACAGAGCGGCTCGCCACAGCCCGAAACTCCGGGGATAAGGCAACCCGATCAGGTGGCAGGTGCTTACCGAAGCACAGGTCCCCTGGGCCCGGAACCACTCGCGAAAGGCCGGGGCGGATTCACGGATGGCGTCGAGCTGGCGCCCCGGCAGGTCCCCGAGGGCGTTGGCTTCGATGAAGTGGTCAACCGATTGGAAGCTCTCCGGCACCACCGGCGACGGGGAGGCGGAAGGGGTACGACGTGCAGCGGCCATGGACGGAGCTTACTGCCAGTAACACCGGAAGGTCCTCAACTGAACCGGGGATTCTGGTGCCCAAGTGGCCGGAAGCGAGCCGCACAGGTATCCAGAAGTCGTGTTGCGGCGGGCCCGCCCCCCCGGCAGAATATAGGAAGTGGAGCACAGGGAGTGCGGAACAGGGGAGAACCGGGACTCGTGAGGGGCAATGGGCGTTCCACTGAGCCTTCGCTCGGGTCCCGAAGAGGATCCGACGAGGGGCGTCCCTATCGGGGATTGTCGCCGGAGGCACGACGGTCGGAACGCCGCCGGCGCCTGCTGGACGCAGGGCTCCAGCTCTTTGGTACAAACGGCTATGCCAACACCTCCATCGAGCAGATCTGCTCGATGGCCAGCGTGACAACCCGTCACTTCTACGAGGAGTACGGGTGCCGCGAGGAGCTCCTCAAGTCCACCTACACCGAGATCGTGATGTCGGCGTCACGGGCGGTCTCCGAGGCGGTGGAGAGCGCCGCATTCTTTCTCGAGGCACGCATCCGAGCCGGGATTACCGCCTACCTCCACACCATGCTCGACGACGCCCGAAAAGCGCGCATTTTCTGTGTGGAGGTGGTCGGAGTCAGCCCTGAGATGGAGGCACACCGCCGGGCGGTGGTTCATCTGATGGCCGGGATGACCCAGTACTACGCGGACCAGCTCCGCGTGAGCGAAGCCGTCGGCTTCCCGGAAGGGCTCAACTTCACCTTCACAACACTCCATCTGGTCGGGGGTACCAACGAGCTGATGGTCGAGTGGATGATGGGAGGGCAGCGGGTCCCCCTCGACGACCTCATTGAGGATGTCGTCCGGATCTACCTGACAGTTGGATCTCCCCTCCTCGGCTACACCCCGGAGGTGGCCGGCGGGATCACGATCAGCTAGGAGTCGGCGCTCTCTTACGGCCGTCCGCCGGCGTCTCCTTCGCTCCGGTCGTCGTCTCCCTCCGCCGTCACCTGGCTCACCACCGGACCGTGCTCGGCTTCGATCTGGCGGACCTGCTCGATGAGGGGTTCGATGTCGGGCGCCGCCCCACCGGTGTGCTTCGCATACACCGCCGCTCCGATGTCGCGCAGCAGCATTGCAACCTTGCGCTTGGTGGCCATAGCGTCGAGTTTGGCCTGACCGGCCACTCCCGCCTGGGTCGCCTTCTCCAGCGCCTGGCTGGCCTGTTCCTTCACCTTGTCGAGTAGTCCCATTGCCTGCTCCATTTCTGTTCGCTGTTCCCGACGGCCACCATATCCCCCCTCCGCCTAGGATTCCGGAAAAAGGGGACCTGGTATCGCAACCTCGACCCTCGGGCCGGAACCCCGGTGCGGGATGGCGGGGCCGGCTGGCCGCCCCGTTGACGAGAGAGGAGCGCCAGATGATCGTCCGGGACATGCTTTATATCGACGGTGGGTGGGTGAAGCCCGACGGGAGCGGAACAATCGAGGTGCTCCATTCGGCGACCGAGGAGGCGCTCGGATCGGTTCCCTCCGGGTCTGCCGCCGACGCCGAACGGGCGGTCGAGGCCGCGGCTCGCGCCTTCGACGGATGGGCCGGCACTTCGGTCGACGAGCGCAGTAAGTATCTTACAAGGATACAAGAGGGTCTCCAGGAACGCATGGCCGACATCGCCAACGTGATCGCCGCCGAGGTGGGGATGCCCATCCACCTCGCCAACCTGATCCAGGCAGGGCTTCCCATGGTGGACATCGGCTCGATGCCACAAGTGCTCGACGGCTTCCCCTTCGAAGAGCGGGTGGGCAACTCTCTCGTGGTGCGCGAGCCGGTCGGGGTGGTCGCGGCGATAACCCCCTGGAACTATCCCCTTCACCAGGTGGCCGCCAAGGTCGGGCCGGCACTGGCGGCCGGCTGCACCGTCGTGCTCAAGCCTGCCAGCGAGGCCCCCATGTCCGCGTTCATCCTGGCGGAGATCATCGACGAGGTTGGATTGCCCCCCGGCGTATTCAATCTGGTGTCGGGTCCCGGCCGGGTGGTCGGCGAGGTGCTCGCCTCCCATCCTCAGGTGGACATGATCTCGTTCACCGGATCCACCGAGGCGGGGCGCCGCATCGGCGAGCTGGCGTCGAGGACAGTCAAGCGGGTGGCCTTGGAACTGGGCGGCAAGTCGGCCAACATTCTCTTGGAGGATGCCGACCTGTCCCGGGCCGTCCCCGGCGGGCTCAATGCCTGCCTCCTCAACTCCGGCCAGACATGCTCGGCCCTGACCAGGATGATCGTGCCCCGGTCGCGCCTGGACGAGGTGGAGGCTCTCGCTGTGTCCGCGGTGACCGAGTTCGTGGTCGGCGACCCGTTCGCAGACGGCACCCGGATCGGACCGCTGGTCTCCAAGGCCCAGCAGGAGAGGGTGCGCTCCTACATCGTCAAAGGAGTCGAGGAAGGCGCCACTCTCATTGCTGGTGGCCCGGAGCAGCCCGAGGGGCTGGAGCGCGGGTACTACGTCAAGCCGACCATCTTTTCCAGGGTGACCAATGGCATGACGATCGCCCAGGAGGAGATTTTCGGTCCGGTGCTCTCGATCATCCCTGTCGACTCCGAAGAGGAGGCGATCGCAGTCGCCAACGACTCCATCTACGGGCTGGCAGGCGGAGTGTCCTCGGCCGATCCCGAGCACGCCAAGGCGGTCGCCCGGCGCCTTCGGACCGGCCAGGTGGAGATCAACGGTGGGTCTTTCAATCCGATGGCCCCGTTCGGTGGCTACAAGCAGTCAGGCAACGGTCGGGAGCTGGGGCGCTTCGGTCTGGAGGAGTTCCTCGAAGTCAAGGCGATGCAGATGTAACCTTCTCCCTCAAGTCCCCGAACGGGACCGGTCGATCAAGAGGGTGCGCCGAAGGCGCTCCCGTGGCCCCAGCGGCCCGGCTGCCGAGCAGCCGAAAGCGGGGAACACGTTGAGAGCCTGGGTACAGGTCCTCAACGTGCCTGGCTACACATATGGAGGTTTAATTGTCGAGGTTGAAGGGGTTGGCCAGGCTGAACATCGGCCGCGCAGCGGCCGCCTCATTGATCGCTATTGTCGTGCTTCCCCTGACCAGCGAGGGGAGCGCGGTGGCCAGCGTTCCGGCAGCCACCCTGGCTTCCGGCGGTTCCACTTTTTCCGTGACGGTGACACCCGACACCGGGCTGCCGACCACGGGGTCCAGCCAGGTCACCGTTACCAGCTCCAACTGGCCGGTCGGCTCGAGCGGGAGCTACGACCCGGCCATCGTCCTGGAGTGCAACTCCGATCCCACTCAGCCCACCTTCAGCTTATTTGGGAACAACCTGCCGGTGGGCTGCACTCAGACTGCGGGACCCACCATCGCGCAGACGCCCCCTACCAACCCGTCGATCTCCTTCACCATCCAAACCGGCACCATGTACGCGTCCAACACTGCCACGGATTCCACCGGGGGCAACGCCGGCACCGACTCGGCAAATTACCCCTGCCCGCCCACCTCGGCGGAGCTGGCCAAGGGCGTCTACTGCGGCCTGGTGGTGACCGCCCTGAATGGGCTTGCCCCAGCCGCACTGGCCGAGCAGCCGCTTCTCTTCACCGGTGAATCGGGTCCCACTGCCACCGTTGCCCCCGCTACCGGAGCAGCCGGAACCTCGGTGACCCTGAGCGGGACAGGCTGGCCGATCGCCACCGGCGCGTCCTATTCGGGGACCTACCAGGTCTGTGGCGTCGGCGGCAGTGCCACCGCTTGCACTTCTGCCACCGGGACCGGTCCTACGATTGGCGCCTCCTCCGGGGCGCTGACGGGTTCGCTGACGATTCCCTCCTCGATGACCTCGGCCTGCTCCACGTGTTTCATCCAGGTCAACGCAGTGGAAACAGTTACCCAGAGCGGGGTCACCGCGACCATTGACGCCACCGCCGGGGCTGCATTCTCGGTGACTGCCGGCAGCAGCGGCGGAGGATCGGGTGGCGGAGGGTCGGGTGGCGGAGGATCGGGTGGCGGTGGATCGACCGGCCCGCCAACGGTTACCGAAGTTGCTCCCGACCAGGGACCGCCGGCCGGCGGCAACCAGGTGGCGGTGGTGGGGACCAACCTGACCGGTGCCACTGCCATCGACTTCGGTACGGCGGCGGGAACCACCGTGAAGGTGCTGTCCGACACCGAAGCGACCGTCACCGTCCCGGCCGGGACCGGCACGGTGGATGTGACCGTCACCACCCCGCTAGGAACTTCGACCGTCGGCACCGCCGACAAGTACACCTACCAGGCTCCGACGTCTCCCACCTTCACCAGTGCTGGTACCCCCTCGATCTCCCTCAGCCCCGATACCGGGCTCTCGACCACGGGGACGACCACCGCACAGCTGAGCGGGACCGGGTTTTCGGCTTCCGACTCGCTATACATCACCCTGGAGTGCAACGACGATCCCAATCAGCCCACTTTCCAGCCGTTTGCGGCGTTCGGATCCACCCAAGGGATTCCCATCGGGTGCAACGTAGGCAACGTCGAGTCGATCTCGGGGGGAACGTTCACCTTCGCCTCGCCGGGGTATGTCATCGAGTCGGGCAATGTGGGCGCCAACGACGGGGGTAGCGATTCCACTGGGGGAACCGCCAGTTCGGACGCCGCCCAGTACCCGTGTCCCCCCACCTCCGGGCAGCAGTCGGCCGGCTACGTCTGCGCCCTGGTGGCGGCCGGGGTGGGAACGGTCAACGGCTCGATCGGCCTGGTCGACATCGCCGCCCAGCCCCTGGGGTTCACCGGTGAGGCGACCCCCACCATGTCCGCGTCGCCGCCGGCCGGTTCACCCGGCACTTCGATCACCCTGTCGGGGTCCGATTGGCCGGTCGCACCCGGGGGCGCTTCTTTTCAGGGGACCGTGTCGGTTTGCTCCTCGCCCTCCACCTGCGTGACCGCACAGGGCGGAAGCGCCAGCGTGGACTCCTCGGGTGCCTTGACCGGCTCTTTCACCATCCCCTCCGGACTTCCCAGCTCGTGCCCGCAGTGTGTCGTCAAGGTGTCCGGTTCCGAACAGATTCCCGAAGGTGGGGCCAAGGCGACCGTATCGGGAAGCGGCGAGATGCCCTTCGGCATCTTCCCAGGCTCCAGCTCTTCCACCGGGGCGCCCACCGTCTCTGGCATCTCGCCCTCCTCGGGCTCCTCCTCAGGCGGCACGTCGGTGACCATCACCGGGACCGGCTTCGGCTCGGGGGCAACCGTCGACTTCGGCACCAACCCTGCCACCGGAGTAACCGTTAACTCGCCGACTTCCATCACCGCCACTGCACCAGCGGGGACCGGCACGGTTGACGTGACGGTCACCGTCGGGGGTGTCACCAGCGCGGTCGGCTCGGCGGACAGTTACAGCTACTCGGGGGGAGGTTCGTCGGCGGTTTCGGTCACCTCGGTCAGCCCGGATTTCGGATCGGCCAACGGAGGAACCGGAGTTGTGATCTTCGGCACCGGATTCACCTCCAATGCCAACGCGGTCTCGGCGGTCAGCTTCGGTTCGGTCCCTGCTCCGGGGTTCACGGTCGTATCCGACAGCGAGATCGAAGCCACCGCCCCTGCCCAGGCAGATGGGACAGTCGTGAACGTCGGCGTTACCACCTCGAACGGCAGCACCGGCACCGGCTCGGCAAGCACCTTTTACTACGTTGGGCCACCCCGCCTGACCGTGGCATCCCCGACGTCGGGCAATGCCAGCGGGGGTGACAGTGGAGGGTGCGCTTGGCCTCCGCTCGTCTCCAGCCCGGGTTCAGGTTGCGTCGTGCTGACCGGTTTCGATTTCAACGGCACTCTCACCGTCCAGTTCGGAACGGTGAATGCGACCCACTTCCAGGCGGTCTCAAACTCCGAGATCATCGTCTCGCCGCCGGCGGGCAATGCCGGCGCGGTGCCCATCACGGTAACCGGGCCGGCTGGAACCAGCGGGGGGGTCACCTACTCCTACAACGGCCAGCCCAACGCTCCTACCATCACCGGGATCGCCCCGGACACCGGCTCGCTTGCCGGGGGGCAGGACGTCACCATCACCGGCTCCAATTTTGTACCGGGTGCCATCGTGTGCTTCGGGGTGGCAACCGAGACCAGTAACCAGTGGACATTCACCGGTCAGGTGGCTCCCACGGTCGACGTGGTGTCAAACGGGGTGATAGCGGTGACTACGCCATCCGGACCTGCGGGTGCGGTGCAGGTGGTGGTGAAGACCTCGGGAGGAGTGAGCGGGGGGGCGCCAAGTGTCGGGCCGTGCGGGGCGTCGGGGTCCAAGTCGATCTCCGACGAGTTCTTCTACGGCTCGACCGCGGGCGCGGGCTACTGGATGGTGGGGAGTGACGGGGGAGTCTTCACCCAGGGCGGGCTTAGTTTCTACGGGTCGCTGGCCGGACTCAGTCTCCCGTCCCCGATCATCTCCATGGCGGCAATGCCCGCCGCTGCTGGCTCGGCCCCGGGTGCGCCCCCGGCCGGGTATTGGTTGGTGGACAGCCAAGGTGATGTGTATACACCGGGGACGATTTCCAGTACCTGTGGGGGAACTGGCAGCGGGAGCACTAACGGCAGCGAAGTCAACCAAGCCCTCTACTACGGAGGCATACATCAGCAGAATCCTTGCTTGCCTCCTGGGGGAAGCAATGCCCTGGGGGCGTGTACGCCGCTGGAAGTCAAGGCTCTCAACCAAACTCCGGTTCCAGACATCGTCGGCATCGCCGCGACTCCCGACGGCAAGGGCTACTGGCTGGTCGATCGATACGGGTGCGTGTACTCCTTCGGTGACGCCACCTTCTACGGAGATCCAGCAAAGCTCAATCCGGCCCTCCCTGCAGGTGGCTCCAACTCCGTGGAGCCGCTCGCCGCTCCGGTGGTGGGCATCGCCGCGACTCCCGACGGCAAGGGTTACTGGGAAGTGGCTGCCGACGGCGGCGTGTTCGCCTTTCCTCCGGGCAATGGACTCTTTTTCGGCTCCCGGGCCTCGGGCGCGGGAGCCCCGGTGGTGGTCGGTATGGCCCCGACCGCCGACGGGAATGGCTACTGGATTGCAGCGGCCAATGGGCAGGTATACGCCTATGGCGACGCGGTATCCTACGGTTCGACCACCCAGGCATTGCTAGCCCCGGTGGAGTCGATCATCGCGTCGGCGGACGGCAACGGGTACTGGCTTTTCGAGCGGGACGGCGCGGTGGAGAGCTTCGGCGACGCACCCTATGACGGGGGGTTGTGCAACCCCGGAGGTACCTGCCTCGCTCTGGTGCGCCCCATCGTGGGAGCGGCCGCGTAATAGTCTCCCTCGCAGCGCCGGGCGCGATATCCCAGCGCGTCGGGGGAGGTGGGAGCGGCAGCAAAGGTCGGGTTGTTCCGCAACGTGACGTTGAACTCCGATAGCACACGGACATGCATATTGCTTGTATTGGATGCAATATGGGTATAGTCTGATAAGGTGAGCAAGACCGTCCAGATCCGGGGGGTGCCCGACGACATCCACCGGGCATTGCGCACCCGGGCAGCTGCCTCGGGCCGGTCCCTGTCGGATTACCTCTTGGAAGAAGTGGTACGTCTTGCCGAAAGACCTCCCATTTCCGATGTCTTGGCGAGGTCGGGCATCCGGGGCAATGGGGTCGCCACATCGGCAATTGTTGACGCTGTTCGCTCCGGGCGCGATCGGTAGCTCCTGAGAATGCTGGTCGCCGATTCGTCGGCACTGATCGCTGCCCTCATTGGATCGGAA
>JAKAWH010000096.1 GCA_021817065.1 Actinomycetes bacterium | reverse complement strand
ATCTCGCCCGCGAAGCGGGTATTCCCGAGGGAGTCTTCCAGGTGATACCCGGCAAGGGGAGCGTTGCGGGAACGCGCCTCACCGATCACCCCGACATCGCCAAGGTCGCGTTCACCGGCTCTACCGAGGTCGGCAGCGAGGTAATGCGCAGGGCAGCCGGGACGGTCAAGAGGGTCACCCTGGAGCTGGGGGGTAAGTCTCCCAACGTGATCTTCGCCGATGCCGACCTGGAGGCTGCCGCGTCCGCCGCCCCCAGCGCGGTGTTCGGCAACGCAGGACAGGACTGCTGCGCCCGGAGCCGCGTGCTGGTGGAGCAGACGGTGTTCGAAACCTTTCTCGATCTTCTGATCCAGGCGACTGCCGCCATCGAGGTCGGCGATCCCACCGACGAGGAGACCCAGATGGGTCCGCTCGTCTCGGCCGGCCAGCGGAGCACGGTTGCCGGCTTCCTCGACCCGTTGCCAGGAGGCGTGGACGTTGCGTTCGCCGGGTCGGCACCACCGGGACCCGGATACTGGTACCCGCCCACCGTGGTGGTTCCCTCCGACTCGCGCTGCCGGGTCGCCTACGAGGAGGTGTTCGGACCTATCGCCTGCGTGATTCCCTTCGCCGACGAGGCCGATGCGGTTCGGCTTGCCAACGAGACTCCCTACGGTCTGTCCGGTTCGGTATGGACCCGCGACGGCGCGCGGGCGCTGCGGATGGTCCGGGCGATCTGCTCGGGGAACCTGTCGATCAACTCCAACGCCTCGGTGCGGGTGGCCACCCCCTTCGGTGGAATGAAGCGCTCTGGCATAGGCCGCGAGCTAGGTATGGAAGCACTGGCGGCATATACGGACGTCAAGAACGTATTCATAGCCACATAGCAAAGGACGCTGTGTCGTCTGGCCCTAGTCCTCGAAGCGGTACCCAACCCCCCGGATGGTGGTGAGCAGCCGCGGGCGGGCGGGGTCCTCTTCGATCTTGGCGCGCAGGCGCTTGACGTGGACGTCCAGGGTGCGCGGATCGCCCTCGTACTCGTATCCCCACACCCGTTCCAGGAGAACGTGGCGTTCGAGAACCCGCCCCTTGTTGTCCAGGAGAACTTGGAGAAGGCGGAATTCCTTTGGCGGGAGCATGATCTCTTCCCCGCTGATCCAGGTTCGGTGCCGCTCGACGTCCAGCTCCACCGGCCCTCCGGTGAGCGGCCCATCGAAGGAGTCGCGGAGCTCGCCTGCGGGCGCTTCCTTTTCCCGAATCCTGCGGCGGAGCACTGCCCGGATGCGTGCGGTCAGCTCCTGGAGTCGGTAGGGCTTGGAGACATAGTCGTCGGCGCCGACCTCCAGGCTGACCACCGTGTCCACTTCAGAGGACTTGGCGGTCACCACGATGATCGGGACGTCGGAGAGTTCGCGGATCTTCCGGCACACGTCGATGCCGGAGATCCCCGGGAGCATCAGGTCGAGCAGCACCATGTCAGCGTGGTGGTTCTCCAGGGTGCGGAGGGCCTCGGGACCGTCGTGGGCAACCAGAACCCGGAAGCCCTCCCGGTCCAGGCCCAGGGAAAGCGCTTCGGTGAAGGACTCCTCGTCGTCGACCACCAGCACGGTAAGCGGGTCGGCCATCAGGGTTCCCCGCTCCAGTCCCGGGTGGCCACCGGCCAATCACATGCCATCGGCGCCGAATCCTAAGCGGGGATGTTTACCCGAATGCGAACGGAGGGTGACGAAGAGGTGGCATTCAGGCAAAGAATGCGCATCGCTGGCAGATCGAAGATTTCACCCGTCCTCCACCGGGACGTCGCGTGCTGTTCACCTGGAGTTCAACATGCCCGGTTAGCGTGACGATCGATGAACACAGTCCAGGCCAAGCCGGTGGTGGCCGAGGTCGCCGTTCCGGCCTCCAATCCTGCAGTTGCCGGACCCGAACTCGAGGTGGCGGGAACCACCGGAGCGTTGCCCAAGGCGATGACGGTCACCGGCTTCACCGGGGCCTTCTCGGGCAAGACCATCATCGAGGACATCAGCCTGGAGCTGGCGGAAGGGTCGATCACTGCCATCGTGGGGCCGTCGGGGTGCGGCAAGTCGACCTTCCTCCGGTCGCTGAACCGGATGAACGACCGGATCCCGGGCTGGAAGTGCAACGGATCGGTTCGCTTCTATGACCAGGATGTCTACGGGCAGGGGGTCGACCTCCTCTCGCTACGGCGGCGCGTCGGCATGGTGTTCCAGCGACCCAATCCTTTTCCCATGTCGATCGAGGAGAACGTGGCCTGCGGCATCAAGGCCCATCGACTCGTCCCCCGATCCGAGGTTCGTCGGCGAGTGCAGGATCGTCTTGAAGAGGTCGGGCTGTGGAAGGCGGTGCACGATCGTCTTCACGACTCGCCATTCCGCCTCTCGGGTGGCCAGCAGCAGTTGCTCTGCCTTGCACGCTCGCTGGCGGTGAGCCCGGACGTCCTCCTTCTCGACGAGCCGACCTCCTCGCTGGATCCGATCTCCACCGAGGCGGTGGAGCAGCTCCTCAAGGAGCTGGTGCCAGACATCACTATCGTCATCGTCACCCACAATCTCGCCCAGGCGCGGCGGGTGGCTGACCGGGTCGCCTTCTTCATGGACGGCCGGCTGGTCGAGACGGGGACGGTGCAGCAGATCTTCGAGGACCCGCGCAGGATCGAGACGGGTCAGTACGTGTCCGGGAGGATCGGCTAGGTACCTCGAAGCCAGGGCCCCTCCGGGGGCGGGTGGGGTAGTCAATCGCGAACCTGTTCGCGGCGCGCGCCCCGACGACAGCCAAGTTTCCCGGTCAACCTGAGCGGGGACGACGAGTGTTTGCGGCCACCACGCCGGCAAACAAGGAAAGGAGCAATGAGAAATGGTAGAGAGAGGGCGATCCGAGACCCGGATGTACCGGGCATTCGGGTCCAAGCTTGCTGCCGTGTCGGTGGCGGGAATCGCAGTCATAGCGGCGGCGTGTAGCTCTTCGAAGAGCCCGTCGACGACGGCAGCGAGCAAACAGGCAACCACGACCACTGCGGCCAGCGCGGCCACCTCGCTCAGCTCGCTGGAAAGCTACCTACCGTCCACGTCGAAGGTGAGTCTCACCGAGACCGGTTCCTCACTGATGTACCCGATGTTCAACATCTGGGTTCCTCAGTTCACCAAGCAATGGGGGAATTACCAGATCACCACTGCGTCCACCGGATCGGGAACCGGCATCTCGTCGGCCGCCAACGGCACCGCCCAGATCGGAGCATCCGACGCCTACCTTTCCACCTCCCAGACGACAGCGAACCCGGGCCTCATGGACATCCCGATCGTTATCTCTGCCCAGATGGTGAATTACAACATACCGGGGCTTTCCTCATCGACCAACCTCAAGCTCACCGGAGCAGTGGTGTCGAAGATCTATCAAGGCAAGATCACCAACTGGAACGATCCGGCCATCACCGCGCTCAACCCCGGTGTCACCATCCCAAGCCATGTCATCGTCCCCCTCCATCGCTCGGACGGGTCCGGTGACACCTTCTTGTTCACCACCCTTCTCACCGATACCGATCCCAGTGGCTGGGGCGCGAGCATTGGCGAGAACACCTCGGTGACCTGGCCGAATGTTCCCGGCGCTCTAGCCGAGAACGGCAACGGCGGTATGGTGAGCGGCTGCAAGGTCACCCCAGGTTGTATCGCCTACATCGGAATTAGCTACCTCTCCCAGACCCAAGGTGTCCTCGGTGAGGCTCAGATCCAGAACAAGTCCGGAAACTTCGAGCTCCCCACCCCGGCAGCCATCGCGGCCGAAGCGGCCAGCTTCGCCTCCAGCACGCCGGCGTCCGGTGCGATCTCGCTGATCTACGGACCTGCCAGCGACGGTTACCCGATCATCAACTACGAGTACACCATCGTGAACAAGCAACAGTCCTCGGCCACCGTCGCTCAGGGCATCAAGTCCTTTCTCGCCTGGTGCCTGGACTCCCGCTACGGGGCCACGTCGGCGAACTTGAGCCAGGTGGGCTTCCAGCCGCTGCCGCCATCGGCGATCAGCGTGGCGGTCAATCTGCTCTCAAAGATCGGCTGACGGAGCCGTCGAGCACGGGATGACCACGGTGTTCGCGCCGGAATTGGAAAAGGCCCCGGGGAGCAATGGCTCCCCGGGGCGTCCTTTTCACATGCTGAGCCTTCGCGTGGCTCGCTTGTGGGGCGCTTGTGCAGATCGGGCGGTGCCATGGGTGACAGGAGTGTTCGCCGTCGTCCCAATTGCTGTGTTGGTGGCAATCACGGTCGTGCTCTTTCACGAGGCATTGCCGGCCATCCGGATCAACGGGATCGGTTTCCTCACTCGTTCCCGGTGGGATGTCGGCTCCGGCTACGGGATCCCTATCAAGGTGCACGGGGTCGAGATGGCCCCACACACCTCTTATGGAGCGTGGCCTCTCATCCTTGGGACCTTGGAGTCGTCCGCACTCGCCCTGGTCATCGCGGTGCCGATCTCAGTCGGAGCGGCCATCATCGTGGTGGAGAAGCTCCCGCCTCGCCTGTCCCGGTGGGCTGGGATATGCCTGGAGGTCCTGGTGGGCATCCCCAGTGTCATCTACGGACTGTGGGGCATACTCACTCTTGGACCCTTTCTCAGCAAGCACTTGGCGGGCATCGCCGATCATGTCCCCGATGTCCCGGTGCTGCGCTTCTTCCGGGGCCCCACTTATGGTGCCGAGGGCCTCCTCGTCTCCGGAGTCGTGCTCGGGATAATGATCATCCCCATCATCGCCTCGACCTCGCGTGACCTGATCCGGCAGGTGCCCTCCTCCGCGAAGGAGGGGGCGCGTGCGCTGGGAATGACCGACTTCGAGGTCGTTCGCAAGGTCATCTGGCCTTGGACCCGCTCCGGCATTGTCGGTGCTTCGGTGTTGGGGCTGGGGCGCGCCCTTGGCGAGACTATGGCGGTCGCGATGACCAGCGGCGCGGTGCTGGGCACCACCGCACACTCGATCTTCTCGCACATGAACACCATTGCGGCGACGATCGTCTCGCAGTTGGACAGCGCTTTTGCAGACGGTACCGGGTTCGAGGTCAAGGTTCTCGCCGAGCTGGGCCTGGTCCTCATCGTGATTACCCTTCTTTGCAACTTTGGGGCCAAGCTGCTCCTCAAACGATTCGGGGCGTCGGCCATCGCCCCGGCGGCCATGGGGAACTAGTGGGCCTGGTGGGCTGTCCGCCGCCGCTCGACATCGAGTCGGTGGGTCTCCGTCCTGGTTTGCGACCGGCCGGAACGGGGCGTGGTTCGAGATGACTTTGGTTGCCGCCACCCCTCACGAAAAAGGGGTCAATCGCGCCCGGACTGCCGGCGACACGATCATGTGGTTGGTATGCGGCCTGGCACTCGCGGCACTCGTCTTACCGATCATCTGGATCATCGGCCAGGTGATCGCACGCGCCATCCCGCATTTCCGCTGGTCCTTCCTAACCCAGCCCACCATCGGCAATGGCGGCGGTCTTTCACAGGCGGTCCTCGGGACCCTGGTTCTCATGGCAATGGTCGGGGTCATCGCCGGGGTAACCGGCGTGGGTGCCGGGATCTACCTTGCCGAGTATGCACGCCGCCGTAGTGCGATCCTCCTGCGCGGAGCGACCGAAGTGCTCGCTGGCGTACCATCTATCATAGTAGGATATGTAGGTTTCACCGCTCTCGCTATCGGGCTGAAATGGAAGTTCTCCATCTGGGCGGCGGCGATCGCCTTGACCGCCATCGTTATACCCTACATTGCCAAGACTACGGAATTGGCGCTGCGCGGCGTGCCAGGCTCTTTTCGCGAGGGTGCCGAGGCACTCGGGATGCGCGACATCCTGATCCTCCGGCGGATATCTCTGCGCGCGGCATCGTCGGGCATCATCACCGGTCTAATCATGGCTCTGGCCATCTCGGTCGGAGAGACTGCACCGCTGTTGTACACCGCCTTCTGGTCCGTGCATAATCCGACCTTCGGGCTTCACAACTCGCCAGTCGGATACCTCACCTATCCGATTTGGACCTTCTACAACTACCCGGTGAAGAGCGCCACCTACTTGGCGACCGAGTCGGCGTTCTTCCTGGTAATCCTGGTCGGTGCGCTCATCATCGCCTCACGCCTCGTGTCGCGCCGGTTGTCCCGGTACATGCCCCTGGGGCAGGGCTAGGCCAGGAGTCCCCCGATAGCGTCATAAGAGCTGTAAGCCGCCCAGGGGAGGAGGGTGGTGGCGTAGTCGGCGAGAGTGGGTCCCGGGCGATCCGGAGCTGATACCTTCCTCCCGTCGACGGGGTCGGTCTCCACACTTCCTCCCTTCCAGCCGTTTCACGTATTCCCTGACTGTCCAGGATACGGCAGGACGGTGTTCTATGCAGCGTCCGGGCAGTCCGGTCGAGGGCGGGTGCCGGTTTCGGCCACAATGGTGACCATGCCTATTCATCCGGCCGGGGCTCTGCCCGGATCATGAAACCCAAGAACGCAGTGCGCCTCGACCGGACCATCGGCCGGCTCGTCTACAGGTTCCACCATCTTTTCTACCGGCTGACCGGGGGGTTGATCGGGCACAAGACCCATTCGGGGCCGATCCTGCTCCTCACCACCATCGGGCGAAAGTCGGGTAAGAAGCGGACCCACCCTCTCCTCTACATGCCCGATGGTCCCGACCCCAGCCGCCCCGAGCGGTTCCTGGTGGCAGGGTCCAACGGCGGGCGCCCCGACCCTCCTGCCTGGTTGCTCAATCTTCAGGTCAACCCGGCCGCGCACGTCCAGGTCAGGTGGCGCCGCTTCCCGGTCAAGGCCGAGATTCTCGGCGGCGACGCCAAGATGCAGGTCTGGCCCCGGATGACCGCCCACTATCATGGCTGGTCCTACTACGAGACGTTGACCGATCGCACCATCCTGCCTGTCTCCCTGGTGCCTCTGAACGACCGATGACCTCGCCGTCGCCGGTCGGCCCCCCGGCGTTCCCACCGGAGTTCCGCTGATGGGTCCTGGAGGGATGATACGCGCTCGCCTCCATCGTGCCCCCCGCCCAGTCTGGCAGTTCCGCTGATGGGTCCCGGAGGGATGATGAGGATGGGCGGCGGCGGTATGGGCGGGATGAAGGGGATGTCGGGAAGCCCATGGGGTCTGATGCGCTCGTTCCGCCGAGACAAGTCGGTCACCCAACAAAAGCTTCCCCCGGGCATAGCGCGGCGGATCGTCTCATTTGCCCGGCCCTATCGGGGAGCGATCGTGTGGCTGGTATGCCTGCTCGCCATCGACTCGATCATCGGCGCGGCAAATCCCCTCCTCTTGCGGGCGATCATCAACCGGGGGATCCTCCGTCACGACGGGGGCCTGGTAGTCCTCCTTGCTGCCATCGTCGCAGCCATCGCCATCTCCGACGCCTTGCTGGCGCTGGTCGAGCGTTTCTTCTCAGCCCGTATCGGGGAGGGGCTCATATACGACCTGCGGAGCAAAGTGTTCGCCCACGTCCAGAGGATGCCGATCGCGTTCTTCACTCGCACCCAGACCGGAGCCCTGATCAGCCGTCTCGACAACGATGTGCTGGGCGCCCAGCAGGCATTCACCAGCACCCTCTCCTCGATCGTTACCAACGTCTTCACGGTTGCTATCACCTTGGCGGTGATGTTCACCCTCTCCTGGGAGATCACTCTCGCTTCCCTGGTGCTCCTGCCGATGTTCATCTTCCTGGCCCGCCTGGTCGGCCAGAAACTGCAGGGGCTCACCCGCGACAGCTACAACCTCAACTCGTCGATGACGACGATGATGACCGAACGCTTCAACGTGGCGGGTGCCCTGCTGGTCAAGCTCTACGGACGCCACGACGAGGAGGACCGGACATTCTCGTCTCGTGCGGCGGGTGTCCGCGACATTGGCGTAAACATCGCAATGTACGGGCAGATCTTTTTCGCTGCCATGATGTTGGTGGCGTCGCTCGCCACTGCACTCGTCTACGGATGGGGAGGGTGGCAGGCCATCCACGGTGCTCTCGATGTGGGCACGCTGGTCGCGCTCGCCCAGTACCTCACTCGCCTCTATGGCCCGCTGACGTCACTGTCCAACGTGAACGTGGACGTTATGACCGCACTGGTCTCCTTCGACCGCGTCTTCGAAGTCCTCGATCTCCCCCCGATGGTCGCCGAGAAGCCGGATGCACGGGACATCCCCCGAACTGTGGCCCCGATCGAGTTCGATCATGTGGACTTTCGATACCCGACCGCGTCGGAGGTGTCCCTGGCGTCCCTGGAGGCGGTGGCCGTGCTCGATTCCACTCCCGACAAGCAGGTTCTCTTCGACATCTCTTTTCGCGCCGAGCCAGGCCAGATGGTCGCGCTGGTGGGACCGTCAGGGGCGGGCAAGACTACTATCAGCCAACTGGTCACTCGGATGTACGACGTGACCGAGGGAGCGGTGCGGGTAGGGGGGGTCGATGTCCGCGACGTCAGTCTAGATTCGCTGCGCGCGGCGGTTGGCGTGGTCACCCAGGACGCCCACATGTTCCACGACACCATCCGGGCAAATTTGCTCTACGCCAAGCCGGAAGCAAGTGAGGACGAGCTTATCGAGGCGGCTCGGGAGGCCCAAATCTGGGACCTGATAGCACGGCTTCCCGACGGTCTCGACACGGTGGTCGGTGACCGAGGCTACCGGCTTTCGGGAGGGGAGAAGCAGCGGATGGCCATCGCCCGCCTGCTGCTCAAGGCGCCCGGGATCGTCGTTCTCGACGAGGCAACAGCCCACCTCGACTCGGAATCAGAAGCGGCGGTGCAGAAGGCGCTGAGCACCGCCCTGGTGGGCAGGACTTCGATTGTTATCGCCCACCGTCTCTCCACGGTCCGCTCGGCCGACGCGTTGTTGGTGGTCGAGGGCGGCCGGATCGTCGAGTCAGGTACTCACGAGACGCTGCTCGCAGCAGGAGGGCTGTACGCCGAGTTGTATCGAACCCAGTTCCTGCCCGGTGCCGACGCGGCCCCGGATGGCGCCCCCTATCCGGAGAGCCCGGCACGGGCCGGCTCAGCGGATCCGGAAGGTCACTTCTCCGCCGAGCTCCTCCTCGAAGACGTCGACCCGCTCGACGACGGCTCTTTCCGGGCCGGTGCGGCACCATCCCACCAACGCGGCGACGGCACCTGAATTTCCCTCGAAAGCTGCTTCGACGGTTCCGTCGGAACGGTTGCGGACCCAGCCTCGGACACCTCTGATCTCTGCCTGGTGACGGCAGGAGTCCCGGAAAAAGACACCCTGGACCTGGCCGACGATCACCACCCGCTTGCGTACCCATTCGGGAGTGTCCGGAGTCATGGTCTCACTGAGCGCTTGGTGACGGACTCAAGGAGAGTCTCAGCTCGTCGCGCATCCGCCAGGAACGTTCAGCGGTCCTATCTCAGCGGGGGAAGGTGCGGTGACACTTACCGGCGTTCCGAAGTGGGAGAGATGGATGCCAACCTGGACGGCCTTCCCGGCGCTGGTGAAGGTGGTCGTGAGCGAGGACAGGGCTTCGTCGGGCCCGATTCCCACCACGAAGGGCGACCACGACCCACCGGCCACCATGGCCGCGAAAAGCTGCCGGGCGGGCCCGGAGGCGGTCTTCTCGGCGGCTGCCGGATCGATCGTTGCGGTGTATTCGGTGACGTGAACGCCGTTGTCCATCGTGGTGCGACCGGGCGTTACCGACATGGCGGGTGTATCGAGGACGTGGAGAAGGTCACCGGGATTCCCGCTCGCCACCTGGGCCAGGGTGCTCTGTTGGGAGCTCGGCTGAAGGAGGCAGAAGATCTGCTGGAGGGATGCGGTGGTGAGCTGAGCCCAGGGCTTGTTGCCGTCGAAGCTTGTCAGGATGGACCCGGTTGCCTTGAGGTAGGGGGAACCTCCGTCGTAGAGAAGTGTCGAGGGGTTGGGGATCGCTCCGGTGGTTGGAGCCCCGCTTACCTCCAAAGTCAGCTGACCGACCCCATTGGCGAGGTCGAAGGGACCGGAGACCGTCGCGTCGGGACCACCCGCCAGAGCGAGAGTCACCTGGAGGGAGGCGGTCTTGAGACTGATCGTCCGGGCGGATGCAGCATTGACCACCGCGCGAGCCGCAGCGCTTCCAGGGGTAGATGCCGCGGGTGTGGTGGTCTGCGCCGAGGAGTTCCCCGAGTTTCCGGAGCAAGACGCTCCGGTCAGGCCGATGAGCAAGCAAAAGGGGAGGGCGATGCGCCGTGCACGTGCGTTCATCCCGGCGAGGCTACCAACTCTCGCGGGCGGGAGTGTCATCCCGGCGAGGCTACCAACTCAGCTTCGGATTGAGGAGGGGGGGCCATCCGAGGTTCCTCGTAACTGATGGTCAATCCCCGCGACACCCACAATCTCTGAGGCTGGTCGGCGAACACCAGAACCGGGGGCAGGATCACCAGGGCACACAGCAGCGCGACGGCTACGTTCATCCCGACGATGATCCCGAATCCCCGGAGGAGGGGCATCGACGAGGTCGCCATCACTGAGATGCCCGCTACCGCGGTCATCGCGGAAACCAGGAAGGCGCGGCCGGTACGTGCCGCGGTCATGTCAACGGCAGCCCGGGGATCGAGCCCCCGGCCCCTTTCCTCGACGAACCTGAGGAGGATGAGCGAAGTGAACTCGGTGCATGCCGCTACCACCAGCGGCCCGGCCACCGCGGTCATCGGAGAGAGCTTGAGGCCCAGCGCATCGGCCACCAGGGACACCGCGCCCACCGCGATGAGGACGGGCACGAGAGAAAGAACGGATCGCACTACGCTTCGTAGCCGGACTACGAGGAACAACCCGACGAAAAGTATAGCGAGGTACGTGAGCAGCATCCGCGACTTGGCCAGGTTCTCGAGGAGGCCCACACCGACCACGGCGATTCCTCCGGGGGCGACGGTCATTCCTATTGGCGGGCGGATGGCGGAGGTGCCCGCCGCATTCGAAGCAGTAACCGATCCCGCTGGGGTGATCGTCTGGAGGTAGTTGACAACCGGCTGCAGGGGGGCAAGGGATGAAGTCCGTGCTCGGAAAACCACGTTGAGAAGGTGTCCGTTGTCCGCGGTGGTCAGGCGCTGGAAGGTGGGGGGGGAGACGGCATAGGCCGCGGCCACTTGAATGCCCGTGGGATGCACCACTGTGGCTCCGGGAACCGCGATCAACTGGTCAACGAAATTGACCACTCCCACCCCCGGGAAGAGGGTGGAGGAGTACCGCGACTGGAGGGTGTCGGACAACGATGCGACGTAGTTCACGGTGGTGTCGCTGAAGGGGTGGTCGGTGGTGATGATCATCCCGAGCTCGTTCTCCGATCCGGTACCGGCCATGAGCGCCTTGATCCCGGTGATGGCAGGCGAGTGGGGGTTGACCCACTGGATCGGGTCGGTCTGCAGGGCGAGGTGGCCTTCCACCACGAGGCCCCCGAAGAACACCGCCAGAGAGATCGCAGAAAGCGGGATCG
>JAKAWH010000095.1 GCA_021817065.1 Actinomycetes bacterium | reverse complement strand
TGGCGGACCTGCTGGACGCGGACCCTTTTGCGCTGTTCCTGCTGCGGGGCAAGAGCCGTCCAGAGATCATGGCGGAACTGCGGGGGCGGCGGATGCAACTCGCCGGCGCTGCCGGCGAGGGCGATCTTCCCGCGCTCACCCTGGAGGGCCCTCGCTGGGAGGAAGACGCCGGGGTGGCCGCTCGCGACGCCTGGGCGAGGGAGGTGGCCGCCCTCCCGGCGGTACCCGTCCCGCCCCGCCGGCCGGGGCAGGCGATGGTGCTTGCTACCGATTCGCCGGAGGGCTCCGGCATCGACGGAGCCGGTTTCCGGGTGCTGGCTGCCGACGCCGCCCGGCGGGCATGGGCGCTGGCTGCCGATCCCGACGAGGGGGAGAGCGCTCTCGAGCTCACCTTCGAGGAGGACCTCGCCCGGTGGGCGGAAATGGCCCTGGATGGCGGGGTGGGAGCTCCCGATCTGGCCACCCTCGCCTCCCGGTCGGGCATATCGGCAAACGAGCTGTTCATGTATGGCTTGGCCTGGCAGGCGGGTGGATGCCACGGGCTGGCTACCTTGACCGAGGAGTGGGACCCCGCCCCCGCCGAACTGGCTCCGGGCAGAGCCCTGCTCGGGCCGGGTGCCCGGGCTGTTCGCAACCGGGTGAGCCGGGGTGACCGCCAGCTCCGCCTGGGTCGGGACGGGCGCTGGTATCCCTACCGCAAGACCCGGGGTGTCTGGCATCCCGACGGAGAGGCAGTGGACCCTCGGCGCAGTGCTCCGGCCTTGCACCCGGGGGTGAAGCGCGGTCTGCCGCAGAGTTAGACCGGGCGTTGTTGAGCTTCGAGGACGGTCTCGTAGAGTTGCCCGAGTGGCTCGCCTCCGAGGGCGTGACAACAGTCGCCATGAAGTCCACCGGTGTCTCACGTCATCCTGACAGAGAGGGGCGCGCCTAGCCGCTGAGGCTCTTAGGCAGGCACCACCCACGACAGCTTTGGGAACCGCGCAAAATCGCGATCGAAGGAGACGAGCGTGCACCCGTATTCCACGGCGAGGGCGGCGAAAGCGGCGTCGGGGACCAGATCCCCCGAAATATCGGCGGACCGGCACTGGTCTTCGAGAATCTCCAGGTAGTGACTCCCCGGGTTCATCGGCGCATAGCTCACCTGCGCCCGCACCGCCCGCATGAACGCGGATACCTCATCGAGCGGGCTCGGAACCACGAAAATCCTGTGGTGAGTCGCCAGTCGCACAAGAGACACCCACACCGTGTCCGGAACAGCGAAAGCCTGCCGCCGGGCGACCATGCCGTCGAACCACCGCCGCGCGATCGGGTGGTGGGGATGGTCCTCGCGATGCAGGGCGAGGACCACGTTCACATCGAGGAGAAACATCGCCAGGTTCAGCGCAGTGTGTCGAGAGGGCGGTCGCCGTCCAGAACGGCGAGGATCGCCCTGGTGCTTGCCACGTCGACTCCCGGTAGAACGCCACCGCCACCACGGAATACCGGTATCGGAGGACCGTCTTCCACCACCCTTGCGCCGTTCAGCTCCCGGCGGAGCGCATCTTCCACGATCGTGCCCAGGGTCACCCCTCGCCGGTGAGCTGCCTCCCTGGCCTCCTCGAGAAGGCGATCGTCGATGGAGAGAGTGGTGCGCATGATGCAATAATAGCGCATCACCTGCATCACCTGCATCACCTGCATTAGCCAGAAAGCCACCTCCATGGCGGTCAGCGACAATTACACACCCGCCCGAAGAGCGTCGACCGTCCTCGTGGCGGCATTCTGTTCCTGGCACGACATGCATGAAGAAGGCAACAAAGCCCTCGATCCGGATGTCGTGCTGATATCGCACTACGCTTCGGAGTGCTTTTCCGACTAACCCGTATTCATCCCCCGCAACGCATTGCGCCGGCGGACGCATCGAAGTGGGTGGCCAAGCGGTTTCGCCGACCGTGGTTGACGCTGTCGCCGGGCGGGCACGTGGATCTGATCTCCGCAGCGCCCGGGCTGGGGATAACCGGCAGGGCTGTCTACGATGCCATGGTGGCCGTGAAGCGTTCAGCGACTGCCAGATCGGGTCGTCAAAGAGCGCTACCGAAACCGGCTCCACCGTGATCAGATAGTCAGGCCGCTAACAGGCGAGCACGCGGCAGGCCGTTTCGCCGCTCCAGCCGGCAGCCGGGGTCCCCTTTTCCCCGTATCGGGTTCACCCCGTAGGATCGGAACCTACCCACCCCACCCCATCCCACTGACCGGGCCGGCCGCGGCCCAGGAGAGCGCAGAACACATGGCCCGTATCCTCGTCACCGAAAAGCTCGCCGATTCCGGCCTGGCCGCCATGACCGCCGCAGGCCACGCCGTCGACGTAAAGATCGGCCTCTCGCCCGAGGATCTATTGAAGGAGGTGCCCGGTGCCGCCGCCCTGGTCATCCGCTCGGCCACCCAGGTGACTGCCGAGGTGCTGGAAGCCGGTTCTGACCTGGAGGTGGTGGGCCGGGCGGGTATCGGCCTGGACAACGTTGACGTGGAGGCGGCCACCCGCCGGGGAGTGATGGTGGTGAACGCCCCCCAATCCAACATCCTCTCCGCCGCCGAGCACACCGTGGCCCTGTTGCTCGCCCAGGCCCGAAACATCCCCCAGGCTCACGCAGCCCTGGTGGCAGGCAAGTGGGAGCGTTCCAAGTGGGAAGGGGTCGAGCTGCACGGAAAGACCCTGGGGGTGGTTGGCCTGGGCAAGGTGGGGACCCTGGTCGCCCAGCGGGCACTGGCCTTCGGGATGCGCTTGGTCGCCTACGACCCATACGTCTCCCCTGACCGGGCTCGCCAGCTCGGGATCGAACTGCTCCCCCTAACCGATCTGGTCGCCCAGTCCGACTTCCTCACCGTCCACCTTCCCAAGACCCCCGAGACCACTGGCCTGATCGGAGCCGAGTTATTGGGCCGAGCGAAGCCGTCCCTGCGGATCATCAACGTGGCCCGGGGGGGGATCGTGGACGAGTCGGCCCTCGAGGCGGCGCTTTCCGCCGGCAAGGTCGCCGGGGCCGCTCTGGACGTGTTCGACAAGGAGCCTTGCACCGACTCGCCTCTCTTCTCCCACTCCAATGTGGTGGTCACCCCCCATCTGGGGGCCTCCACGGTCGAGGCCCAGGACAAGGCCGGGACCACCATCGCCGAGCAGGTGGTGCTGGCCCTGGCCGGGGAGTTCGTACCCTTCGCGGTGAACGTGGCCGCCGCCGAGGCATCCGAGGCGATCCGGCCTTTCCTGTCGCTCGCCGAGAGACTGGGACGTCTGTTCGCATCGCTGAACGATGGGTTACCAGGCAGCCTCGACGTGGAGTACCAGGGGCAGATATCGACCCACGATACGCGTATTCTCACCCTGGCGGTTCTGAAGGGCCTGTTCGCCGCCGGATCGGAGGAGCCGGTCTCCTACGTGAACGCTCCCCAGCTTGCCGAGGAGCGGGGGCTGGAATTGCGCGAAGTGAAGACCGCCACCTCCCGCGACTACATAAACCAGATCGTGCTGCGATCCTCATCCCACTCGATGGCCGGCACCCTCTCGGGAAGCCGGGAGGAGCCCCGCATCGTGATGGTGGACGGCTACGTGGTGGAGGTCCCCCCCGCCGACCATATGCTGGTGGTGCGCAACGAGGACCGTCCTGGGATGATCGGGGTGGTGGGCAGCGCTCTGGGTGAGGCGGGGGTGTCGATCTCGTCGATGGCGGTCGGCCCGGCCACCGCGGAGACCGGAGGGGAGTCCTCGCTGATGGTGCTGACCACCGACCGGCCCACCCCCAGCGACGTGGTGGCCAGGATCGCCGCTGAGGAAGGCATCGCGGCGGTGCACTCGGTCAGCGCGGTATGAGCCGGCCCTCACCAAAGGGGCTGTTTGACGCGGCCGACCAGCCGTGTCACGATATGTCCTGATGAAAGGACTGCGGACCTCCTCGAACCTGCTCCTTACCTGAGGGCAAGCGCCTCCGCGCTTGCCTGCAACCTCCTGCGTTTTTCGCAGGAGGTTTTTTGTTGGAAGCGTGGAGGGAGCACCCGAGGGTCGGGCACCGGGAAACCAACGGGAACCCACCGGGAACGAGCCGGCAGGTCTCGAAGATCAGGTTCGCGGACCGGCCGCACGAAAAGAACCAACAGAAAGAACCCACCATGAGCGAACGGTTGATCATCTTCGACACCACCCTGCGGGACGGCGAGCAGTCGCCGGGGATCTCGCTTGACCCGGCAGAGAAGCTGGAGATCGCCGAGCAGCTTGGCCGTCTCGGAGTGGACTACATCGAAGCAGGGTTCCCGGTCTCGTCCGATGGAGACTTCGAGGCGGTTCAGACCATCGCCCGGGTGGTCGGCGTCAACGGAGGCCCGGTGATCGCCGGACTGTCCCGCACCCACCTTGCCGACGTGGACCGATGCTGGGAGGCTCTGCGCGACGCGGATCGCGGGCGTATCCATGTGTTCATCTCCACCAGCCCCCAGCACATGGAGCACATGTTGAAGATGAACCAGGCCCAGGTGATAGCGGAGACCCGCTCGGGGGTGGCGCGGGCCCGCGAGCACACCGCCGACGTCGAGTTCTCCCCCCAGGACGCGACCCGCACCCCCCTCGACTTCATGCTGGAGGTTCTCCGGGCGGCGGTCGAAGCAGGGGCGACTACCCTCAACATTCCAGACACAGTGGGCTACGGCATCCCCTGGGACTTCGGCGCCCTGATCCAGCACATCCGCCGCGAGGTCGCCGGTGACTACATCATCTCCACCCATTGCCACAACGACCTGGGCTTGGCCACCGCCAACAGCCTCGCCGGGGTGCAGGCGGGGGCGCGCCAGGTGGAGGTGTGTGTCAACGGCATCGGCGAACGGGCCGGCAACGCCGCTCTGGAGGAGGTGGTCATGGCGGTGAAGATCCGTCCCGACCAATTCCCCGGGATCGAGGTGGGGGTGGCGACCGAGGAGCTGGCCAAGACCAGCCGGCTGGTCTCCCGCCTCACCGGCTACCCGATTCAGTACAACAAGGCAGTGGTGGGCAAGAACGCCTTTGCTCATGAGTCCGGTATCCACCAGCACGGCGTGCTGGCCGAGAGATCGACCTACGAGATAATCGACGCGGCCACCGTCGGCCAGGTCGGAAGCCAGATCGTGCTGGGTAAGCATTCGGGGCGCCATGCCTTCCGGGACAGCCTGGCCAAGATGGGGCTTCATCTCCAGGGCGACGCCCTCAATACGTCTTTCTTGCGCTTCAAAGACCTGGCTGATCGGAAGGTCCAGATCACCGAGGCCGATCTGGAGGCGATCGTCGCCGAGGAATTGGGGATCGACCTGGTCGAGGGTTGGGCTCTCGACGCGCTGGAGGTCACCGGGGGCACGGTCGGAGTTCCCCGGGCACGGGTCGTCCTCATCCGTTCGGGTGCCAAGGTGGATGCCGAGGCCGAGGGCAACGGGATGATCGATGCGGTATTCCAGTCAATCCGCCGGGCGTGCGGGATCGAGGCGTCCCTGGCCGGCTTCACCGTGTCGGCGGTCACTCCCGGCATGGACGCCTTGGGCGACGTGGTGGTCCAGCTCGAGTCGGAGGGAGTCAAGGTCTCCGGTAGGGGAGTATCCACCGACGTGGTGGAGGCTGCCGCACGGGCCTATCTCAACGCGGTCAATCGCCTGGGGAGGTTTCGATCCCGGCGCGCCGATGCCGAGCCGGAGATCGGGCCTTGAATGAGACCGGCCCGTTTCGGGAACGGGGCAGAATCTGCAGGGTTTCCAGGACCCGAAATTGGAACGTAAGGAGCGAGAGTTTTCCGGTTCCTTTCAACTTGAACGGGGCGACCTTTTAGGGCATATGCTCGGGGCATGTCCGCCGCGAACCCGCCGACGACCAATGCCCCCAAGACTCCTATGTCCAAGGAGCACAAGGACGCCCTTGCCCAAGGTAGGAACCAATCCAACATCGTGCGCCGCTACCTGGAGGCCCTCGAGCTCAACCGCCCCAAGCGAGGTCGCAAGCGCACCAAGGACAGTGTCCGGCGCCAGCTCGACGCGGTGAATGCCAAGCTGGCCGACCCGGCGATCAATCAATTGCTCCGGCTCCAGCTCACCCAGGCCAAGAAGGATCTGGAGGGCGAACTGGAGGCGAAGGACTGGAGCGGCGACATGGACGCATATACCGACGACTTCGTCAAGGTCGCGAAGGCATATGGGCAGAAGAAGGGAATTTCCTACCAAGCATGGCGCGAGATCGGCGTCCCCGCTGACGTCCTGAAGAGGGCGGGCATTTCCCGGGCTTCCCGATGAGCTCTTCGGATTCCTGGGGCGCGATGGGCCTCCCTGCGTTCAGCCTCCCGGCGGCTTCCCGATGAGCTCTTCGGACGAGAGGTACGTCCTGGCCATCGACCTGGGAACCGGGGGTCCCAAGGTGGCGATCTTCGCCGATGACGGCAGGGCGGTGGCGCACGCATTCCGCCCGGTCAAGCTCCAGCTTCTCGCCGGAGGAGGTGCGGAGCACGATCCTGGCGAGTGGTGGTCGGCGATCACCGAGGCGGCCCGGGAAGTGACCTCGGCGGGGCACGTTCCGGTGGAGAAGATTGTCGGGGTGGGATGCACCGCTCAGTGGAGCGGAACGGTGGCAGTGGGGGCCGGCGGGTCTGCGCTGATGAACTCGGTGATCTGGATGGACTCGCGGGGGAACACCGCCATCCGCAAACTGGTCGGCGGCCCGGTGATGGGTTACGACCCGGTGAAGGTGATCAAGTGGATCCGTGCCACCGGCGGTGGTCCCGGGTTGTCCGGCAAGGACCCTATCGCCCACATCCTCTACATCAAGGATGCCTATCCCGACGTGTACCGGGAGACCACGTCGTTCCTGGAGCCCTGCGATTACCTGGTCATGAAGATGACCGGGAAGACCGTGTCGTCGTTCGACGCGATCACTCTGCACTGGGTGACCGACAACCGCAAGATCGATGCAGTGAAGTATGACGAGGGCTTGCTCGCCATGGCCGGCTTGGAGCGGTCCAAGCTGCCCGACCTGGTGCCGCCGGCCTCGGTGGTGGGGGAGCTGCGAGCTGAGATCGCCGAAGAGCTGGGGGTGCCCGCCGGCATTCCGGTGGCGTCCGCCACCGGCGATATAGCGTCGGCGGCGGTTGGATCGGGCGCGGTGCGCGATTTCGCCCCCCATCTCTACATCGGCACCTCCTCGTGGATCACCTGCCACGTCCCTTTCAAGAAGACCTCGATCACCACCAACATCGGGGCCCTTCCATCTGCCCTGCCGGGCAGGTACATGGTTGCCGATGAGCACGAGACGGCCGGGGCGTGCCTCACCTTCCTCCGGGATTCGGTGGTGCTGGGAGACGATGCACTGACACCGGAGAAAGTGGAGGGCAACGTTTTCGAGCAATTCAACGCGATAGCCGAGAAGGTCGAGCCAGGGAGCGGGAACGTCATCTTCACTCCCTGGCTGAACGGCGAACGCTCCCCGGTGGACGACCACACCGTCCGGGGAGGCTTCTACAACCTCTCCCTCTCGACCACCCGTGCCCAACTCGTGCGATCGGTCTTCGAGGGGGTTGCCTACAACTCGCGCTGGCTGCTGGCTGCGGTGGAAAAGTTTGTGGGCCGCACGTTCGACTCGCTGAACTTCATCGGAGGGGGTGCCAACTCGGACCTCTGGTCCCAGATCCACGCCGACGTCACCGGCCGGGACATCAAGCAGATGGCCGAGCCGGTATTGGCGAATGCCCGTGGCGCAGCCCTGCTCGCCTGGCTGGCGATGGGGGTCGTCAAGGTTTCCGACATTCCCGCCATGGTACCGGTCAAGGCGACTTACCGTCCCGATCCAGGCGCCAGCGCGGCATACGAGCCTCTCTATGCGGAATTCGTGAATATCTATAAGGCGAACAAGGGCATCTACAAGAGGCTCAACAAGTTCTGACCCGAGCGCGGCATCGGCGCCGCCGGACCCGGCTTGTGGGCGCCGAAGGCGCCAACCAAGCCGGAGGACATTGCCTCGTTTCGCCCGTTCAGATCCTCTCGAAGTTCCTCGCCAGCTCCCAGTCGGTGACCACCGCGTTCGCTTTGGCCCACTCCTGCTTGGCGGTGTTAACCAAGTGGAAGTGGACATCCTCGCCGAACGACTGGATCGCCACTTGACTCGATTCGAGTTCCCCGATCGCTTCCACCAGGGTGGTGGGGATCCGCTCGACGGCGGCATCTGTGTAGGCGTTTCCCTCGTAGGGTTCGGGGAGCTTCAGCTCGTTCTCGATGCCCCATAGCCCGCCTGCAATGGTGGCAGCCAGAACGATGTATGGATTGACGTCGGCGCCGGGGATCCGGCACTCGGTCCGCCGGGATGGGCCGTTGCCGACCAGGCGGAAACCACAGGTGCGGTTGTCGTCGCCCCAGACCACCGCGGTGGGAGCCCAGGACCCGGGTAGGTAGCGACGGTAGGAGTTGACGTAGGGGGCGAAGCACCAGGCGAGCTGGCGAGCAGCGGCGAGCTGCCCGGCCAGGAAGTGCTGCCCGAGGGGGGACAACCCTCCTATTCCCGCCGGATCGCCGGTGACCGGCTCACCCGATTCGGTGTCCCACAACGAGGCATGCACGTGGCAGGAGGAGCCGACCTCGGCCATCGACCACTTGGCCATGAATGTCGCCGCCCGGCCGTGCTTGGCGGCGATCTCCTTGACTCCGTTCTTGAAGACGAGATGGTTGTCGGCGACGGTGAGTGGATCGGAATAGGTGATGTTGATCTCGTGCTGTCCCCGGCCGGCCTCGCCCTTGGAGAACTCCACCGGTATGCCCGCTGCGAGCATTCCGTTGCGGATCTCCCGGATGATGTACTCCTCCCGGGAGGTCTGGAGGATCTGGTAGTCCTCGATGGTGGAAGAGTGCGGGGTGAGCCCGCTCCACCGTTTGGTCGAGGCCTCGTCGTAGGAGTCGGCGAAAAGGAAGAACTCCAACTCGGTGGCGCACCGGACTTCCAACCCCATTGATTTGGCGCGCGATATCTGGCGCCGCAGCATCGCGCGGGGAGACACTTCCACTGCATTGCCGTCGGCGTCGAAAAGATCGCACAAGACCATGGCGGTTCCCTCCAGCCACGGGATCACCCGGAGGGTGGCCGGGTCGGGGAGTGCGTTCATGTCGCCGTAGCCCCGGTCCCAGTTGGCGAATCGGTAGCCGGGAAGTGGGTCCATGTCCACGTCGACTGCAAGGAGGTAGTCGCACACTTCGATGCCCTCTTCCTGGACGTGCCGTAGAAAGAAGGGGGCGGTCACCCGCTTGCCCACCGGCCTTCCCTGCATGTCGGGGAAGGCCACCACCACCGTGTCGACCGTCTTGGCCGCGACCGCAGCATCCAGTTCGACCATGGTGAGACCTTGGCTCATGCCGGGACCACCGAGATGCGGACGGGGTCCCCAGGAGCGGGAGCGTGAGAGTGAGCGTGAAGGAGCACTCGGGAGACCGTGTATTTCATTCCGGCGTCACGTAGGCGGCGGTGATCCCACCGTCGACCACCAGTGCCGAGCCGGTCATGAACGATGATTCCTCCGATGCGAGGAAGAGCGCCGCCTTGGCGATCTCCTCGGCCCGCCCGAATCGTCCCATCGGGATGTGAACCAGGCGACGCTGGCGACGGGCCGGGTCGGCGAGGAGCTCGGCGAGCAAGGGGGTCTCGATCGGGCCGGGACAGATCGCGTTCGCCCGGATGCCCCGCCGTGCGTACTCCACCGCAATCTCTCGGGTCATCGAGAGCACCCCTCCCTTGGACGCGGTGTAGGCGATCTGGGCGGTGGCAGCACCCATTAGCGCGACGAACGAGGCCACGTTGACGATCGATCCCCCGCCCGATGCCTCCATGCGGGGCACTGCTGCCCTACATCCGAGCCAGACGCCCTTGAGGTTGACCTCCATCACCCGCTCCCAGGTCGACTCGGGCGTATCGGTGACTCCACCGTCATCGGCAGGGAAGATGCCCGCATTGTTGAAGATCACGTGCAAAGCTCCGAAGTGGGAGATGGCTGCTTCGGCCATCGCCTCGACCTGGGCGGACTCGGACACGTCCACCCCGACTGCCACGGCAGCCCCGCCGGACTCGACGATCGAGCCGGCTACCTTCTCCGCGGCCGTGGTGGCGACGTCGGCAACCACCACCCGAGCCCCTTCTGCGGCGAAAAGCTCGGCGGCGCACTTGCCGATCCCTCCCCCCGCACCGGTGACCACCGCGACCTTGCCTTCGAGACGTTCTGGCATGGCGGATAACTTAGTCGGGTGATGATCCCTCTTGTCGGTCTGACCTGCTACCGCCAGGAGGCTGCCTGGGGAGCCTGGAAACGTCCCGCCGCGCTTCTGCCTGCGACTTACGTGGACACGGTCGCTGCGGCCGGGGGAAGGCCCATCCTCGTCCCGCCCTGTGAATCCGGGCCTGGAGGGGCGGCAGAGGTGGTTGCCGCGCTCGACGCGCTGGTGCTGGTGGGGGGCGAGGACGTCGGCGACAACCCGCTCCGCGACCGCAGCGAGCTTTCCCTGCTCGCCGCCGCCGCTGCAGTCGACCTGCCGGTGCTGGCTGTCTGCCGCGGTCACCAGCTCCTAAACGTTCAGCGGGGAGGCACCCTGGTACCCCACCTGCCCGATCTCCCCGGTACCGAGTCGCACCGGCCCGAACCTGGACAGTTCAGTCCTGTGGCGATAGAAGCGGAGGCGGATTCGCGGGTTGCCTCCGCGATGGGGAAGAGGTTCACTGTCTCCTGTTCCCATCATCAGGCGATAGATATATTGGGAAAAGGGTTGCTGGTGACTGCAAGGTCCGCCGGCGGGGTGATCGAGGCGGTGGAGGACCCGGGGGCGGCTTTTCTGGTGGGTGTGCAGTGGCACCCGGAGGAAGAAGGCGACATACGCCTTTTCAACGCGCTGATGGGTGCCTGCGGGCATCGGCGGCCGTCGGGCCGGGTGCACCAGCGATGAGCGAACAATCCAAGGAGCAACCATGAGCATCGAAACCGACGGGTCGGGCGCACCAGCGATGAGCGAACGAACCAAGGAGCAACCATGAGCATCGAAACCGACGTGCCGGCCAAGAACGTGGTCACCAACCCCGCCACCGAGCAGCCCCTGGCCGTGGTGGAGAGCTGGGGGGCCGAGCAGGTCGACGCAGCGGTCGAATCGGCCAAGCGGGCGTGGCCGGGGTGGGCGGCGGTGGCACCCACCGATCGGGCCCGCCTCCTGCGCCGTCTCGCCGGGCTGGTGGAGGACAATCTCGAATCGCTCGCTCGGATGGAGACCGACAATGTCGGCAAGCCCATTTCCGACAGCCGGGGTGAGATCGGGATGGTCGCCGAGACATTCCACTTCTACGCCGGTGCCGTCGACAAGCATCGCGGAGCGACAGTTCCGGTTGCAGGCGGGGTCGACGTGGTCTTCCACGAGCCATTGGGCGTGGTGGCTGCGATCGTCCCCTGGAACTACCCGGCGGCGATCACCTCCTGGAAAGTGGCC
>JAKAWH010000094.1 GCA_021817065.1 Actinomycetes bacterium | reverse complement strand
GATCTCATCCAACGCCGACCTTGACGCCCCGGCCCTCGGAAATCTCCTCGATATCCACTCGTTCGGTTGCTTGGATGATGGCCAGGACTCGGGCCGCACCGCCGGGGTACCGGGTAGCGCAGCGACCAGCTCGGTGGGCACAGCAATGGTGGCGCTTGGGGACCTCTACCGCCTCCTCCCTTTCCCGGCGCCCAACCTGTCGGCGCTCACCCTCCACCTCTACCTGCCCCAACTGGCTGTCGGCGCTGGGCTCAGTACCGGACTCACCACCGATCTCCTGGACCGGATCGAGGAGTCGGTCGAGGGTGCACTGAACGAGCTGACCAACCCACGGGCGGCAAACGAGAACGGCACGCTGGCGGTAGCCGAGCTTTGCACTGGGTCCCGTCTGGTGCAGCTCGCCTGCCGGGACGCACGAGGGCGCCTCGCCGGAGATGGGCTGCTCGCTTCCATCCCGGATTCCGAACGTTCGTTGCTTGCCGGCGAACTGGAAGACATCGTCTCCTCCTACCGGACCGACTGGCTGGCCCGGGACAGGCCGGGTGGCCTGGACGAGTCGTGCGCCTGGCTGGAGCACCTCCGCCAGTGCTACCTAACCGGGTCGGCGGATCCGGGGTGGGGGGGCCCGATGGTCGCTCAGGTCCGGACGCGGGACGCGGGACGCGGGACGATGATGACCAGGGCGGACACCCCGGGAGGCAGCAAGAACGGGAGCTGCGATGAAGAACCGGGGGGGAAGGCGCGCTGAGAACCGTTCTCCATCTCGGACCGCATCCCGACGACGAATTGATCGGCGCGCCGGCGACTTTGATGGCCCTCCGTGACGCCGGCTGGCGGGTGGTGAACTTCGCATGCAGCTTCGGGGCTCCCGACATCGCGGACCGGCGGCGCGGCGAGCTCCTCGTGGCGTGCGCGCGAGCCGGGTTCGAATTGATCCTGGCACGACATCCTCTTGGCGACCCTCTTTCCGGGTTCGCGGTCGGGGCTGCCCGGGCGTCGCTCGAAGCAGAGCTGGCACCACTTTTCGAGCGCTTGGACCCTGCGGTGGTGGTGTGTCCCAGCCCCCACGACCGCCATCGCGGCCACGAAGTGGTTGCCCGGGCCGCCATACAGGTGATGGAGGCCGAACCTCACGTTGGCCGGAGGGTGTGGATGTGGGGACTGTGGGGCGACCTCCCTTTTCCAACGGTGGCGACTGCGTTCGGGGAGTCGCGCATGGCGGAGATCCTCGAATGCCTGGCCGCCCATGCCGGAGAGCTGGATCGCAACGATTACCGCCGGCTGGTGCGGGGAAGGGCGGAGGCCAACGCGTCACTTGGCCCCGAGCGGGTGTTCGGCTTCGGTACTGTCGCCGTTGGGGGCGACCCCCGGTGGGAGGACGCCGGCGGGGACGGCAGGCAAAGCCACGGGGTAGCCGGCGGGAACACCTACGTCGAACTGCTCAGCGAGGTAGGGCTGGCCGGCGGGCGCTGGCGCCTCGGCACGCCGCGGTGGCTGGCCGGCGCGGACCCGCTTCCCGAGCTGTCAGGCCGGGATATCGATGACTGGCTCCACTCCGAAAGCCTGACCGACCGGTACGGGCCGCCCGGCGAGTAGGCCCAGCAGCGAATCCGGGAGCAAGCCGGACCGTTCTCCCTCCGGAACCGGCTCCCCCCATCCTGGCCTAGCCGGCACCACCCCAGACCAGAACGGCAAAGCCAGGTCTTCGTCGTCGTCGACCGGCGGACCCGTGCGCGCCTTGGCAGATGCCTCCTCGATCTCCATGACGAGAACTGTGGTGACCGCCAATTCGCGAGGCGAGGGCGGCCGCACCTCCACCGAGCGTCCGGGCAACACGTGCTCGACCACCGCCTCCAGGGCTTCCCCCTTGGCGCCGGCCTCCTCGATCGGGCGGGGGCGGCCGAAGGCGACCACCGAGCGGTAGTTCATCGAATGGTGCATGGCCGACTTGGCCAGTACCAGCCCGTCGAAAAGCGTGGCCGTCACACACGCCTCGTTGCCTACCAGCGAGCGGAACATCCGGTTGGAACGTGAGCCGTGAAAGACCAGGCTGTCGCCAACCCGGGCATGAACGGTGGGCAGGACAACCGGAGAGCCGTTCACCACGAACCCGACATGACAGAAGGGTGCCTCGTCGAAGACCGCGTAGATGCTCTCTCGGCCGTAAAGGGCGCGCTCGGGGTGCCGACGAAGGGTCGATCGTTCCGTGGTGCCGCCCAGCAGGTCCATCGGGGAAGTCTAGTGGAAGTGAGGATGATTCTGAACCGGCCGGTCCGGCCGTTGCTCGATGGTGGCTCCCCCCCGGGTCTCCAGCCACCGTCTGAAGCCCGCCGCGTTGGAGTGGATGCCGTTCAGGGTCTCCATCTTCTCCCGTGCTGCCGGGTCGGTGACCCCGCCTCCCGGCTCGGTAAACTTTGCGGCGAGGGCAGCCGCGATGTCGCCTCCCGCCTTCCACGCGCGTTCCGCCTCGCCCGCCCAAGCGCGCAAGGTATCGCTGGCTTCGGCCAGGAGGTCGACCGGGTCGACCGGCACCAGCCCGTAGTGGGCCAGGCAGAGTCCCGAGGGAGCCCGGGCGGCGAACCGGGCCAGGGAACCCAGTGCGAGCTCGAGGTCGAAGTCCGGAGGGGGGGTGGACGGTCGAAGCACGCCAGCGTCGGGGAGGCGCACGCCGACCGCGTCCCCGCAGAAAAGGTACCCCGACTGGGAGTCATGCAATCCCAGGTGATGCTTCGCGTGACCGGGCGAATCGATGGCAGTAAGGGCCCGGCCGGGCGAGATCTCCACCGCCTCGCCGTCTTCGAGGACGTGGAGCCTCTCGGACGGGGTTGGCTCGAGGCGCCCGTACAGCGAATCGAGAAGCGGACCGTAGACCCGCGACGCCGAGTCGACCAGGCGGGTGGGATCTGCCAGGTGGCGTGCGCCCTTGGCGTGGACGTAGACGGTCGCGGCTGGAAAAGCCTTGGCAACGTCCCCGACCCCCCCGGCGTGGTCGAGGTGGATGTGGGTCACCACCACCCCGGCGAGCTCCCGGGGTCCCAACCCCAGCTCCTCCAGCGCGTCCAGGAGCACCGGGACCGACGACTGGCTCCCGGTCTCGACGAGGACGGGGGCGTCCCCGGTGAGCAGGTAGCCGGCGGTCACCTCTTGCCAACCCCCGAGCAGGGTGTCGATCTCGATGACGCCGTCGGCGATGGAGCGGGGCACCCGGCCAGGATAGGCGGCGCTCCCGTCGGACGGCGCCAGACCACCGCCGTGCCCGGTGCCCGGTCAGGCGGTGCCCGGTCAGGCGGTGCCCACCTCGATGACCACCTTGACATCGCCCGCTTGCCGAGCCAGCGCGTCCTGCCAGGAGTCCAGGGGGACCCGCCGGGTGATCAGGCGGCCCAGCCATTCCCGGTCGGCAGCGGCCAGGGCAGCGGCACCCGCCTCGTAGTGACCCTTGTTCGCGTTGACCGAACCGACCACCGCTTCGTTCTCCAGCACCATGTAGCGGTTCAGCTCCCCGGCGTCCACCCCGATGGTCCGGCCTCCCGACGACACCCCAGTGAGGCACACCACTCCCCCGGCGGCCACATGCTCCATCGCGTCGAACACCAGCGAACCGACCCCTGTGCACTCGATGACCACATCGGGCGAGGGGCAGGCGTCTTCGATGGACCCGGTGTGGTAGTGCGCACCGACATCGGAGACGAGGGCAGGCTTGGGTCCGTCGGAAACTTGATCGATCACGTGGACTTCCATCCCGCGCTGCACCCCCATCAGCGCTGCCATCAGACCCACCGGCCCGGCACCTGTCACAATCGCTCGGGCCGGATCCCAATGTGCCCGCCGCCCGATGTGCTCGACATGGTCCCATGCCTTGGCCAGGATGGTCGCAGGCTCCAGCAGGACCCCCAGCATTCCGAGAGCCGGATCCACCTTGACCAGGTGCGCCGAAGGGATCCGGTATCGCTCCCTGCAAAAGCCGTGCAGCTCCTTGATCCCGTGCTCAGTGTACTTCCCGTTGCGACACATATCCCACTCACCAACCGCGCAGCTCGAGCAGGGGAGGGGATCGGGCATCCGGACAATGCCGACCACATGATCGCCGGGAACGAATCCCGACCCGGCAGGGGCATCGACTACCCGACCCAGCGACTCATGTCCGAGTACGAGACGTTCTTCCCCGGGGGGTGCCCACCCGTACTGGCCGGAGAGGATCTCGATGTCAGTCCCGCACACTCCGACCCCCAGCGTCTCGACCAGGACGTCGCCATCGGCTTCCGGGGGATCGTCCATGTCGATCAGGGCAGCCGAGCCCTCCTTGAGCGGAATCACGGTCAGAGCTTTCAACGCGGTTTCCTCCTGGTGGTTAGTGGTGATGGTGGCGCCGGCGCCCTCCCTGTCGAGGCGTTCAACGCCCCCTCTTTCGCCGGTCCAACCCTGAGCGGCGATCGGAATGCTTGGCCTTGGGGATCGATCCTGGCTGCCGGTGCCTTCGCGGCCATTGGTGGTTGTGTCTGGAGGGAGATCGGTGCACCACCGCGGGCATCACCTGCGTGTCGGAGCGTACCGCTGCTGCCGATATGTAGTCGCCCAAACAGTAGGCGGTGTTCACCAGCGAGATGTGAGAAAAAGCCTGGGGGAAGTTGCCTACCTGTCGCTTGAGGACCGGATCGTACTCCTCGGCGAGCAGGCCGACGTCGTTGACCAATCCGGTCAGGCGATCGAACATCGCCCGCGCCTCGTCGCGCCTCCCGATCATCCACAGGTTGTCGACGTACCAGAAGGAGCACGCCAGAAAAGCTCCCTCCCGTCCCGACAGCCCGTCGACGTCCCCGCCCTGGTCGGTGTCGTATCGCAGCACGAATCCATCGGGCATCAGCTCTTGCCCGATCGTGTCGACTGTCGAGACCACCCGCTCGTCGGTCGCCGGCAGGAAGCCCACCAGCGGGATCATCAGAACGCTGGCATCGAGGGTGGTGGAGCCGAAGTACTGGGTGAAAGCGCCCCTACCGGCGTTCCACCCCTTGGTGCAGACCTCGTCGAAGATCTCCTGGCGGACCTGCTTCCAACGATCGACCGGTCCTTCCATCCCGAACTCCTCGACCGAGCGGACCGCACGATCCATCGCGACCCATGCCATCACCTTGGAATGAGTGAAGTGCCGGCGCGGACCTCGAACCTCCCAGATCCCGTCATCGGGTTGGCGCCATCCGCCCTCCAGGAAGTCGAGCAGCGCGCGCTGGAGGTCCTGTGAATCGTCATCGGCCGTGAGACCAACCTTGCGGGCCTGATGCAACGCGTCCATCACCTCCCCGTACACGTCGAGCTGGAGCTGTCCCGCCGCCGCATTGCCGATCCGCACCGGCCTGGACCCCTCGTAGCCGGCAAGCCACCCGACTTCGAATTCCTCCAGCCGCCGCTCCCCTGCTGCACCGTACATGATCTGGATCTTCGAAGGGTCTCCGGCGACCGCCCGGAGGAGCCAGTCCCTCCATGCCATCGCTTCTTCGTGGTAGCCACCGATCATCAGCGCCTGTAGGGTGAAGGTCGCGTCCCGGAGCCAGCAATACCGGTAGTCCCAGTTGCGCGCCCCGCCAACTGTCTCGGGCAGCGAGGTGGTCGGTGCCGCCACGATCCCCCCGGTGGGAGCGTAGGTGAGCGCCTTCAACGTGATCATAGATCGTACTACGAGATCCCGGAGCTCCCCTTCGAAGTGGCAGATGTCGGACCATTCCGCCCAGTGGATCTCCGTGTCTTCGATGACGTACAGGGGGTTGACCGGGCGGGGAGCGGGTTCGTTGGAAGGGTGCCAGCTCAGCACGAACGGAAGAATCTGCCCCTCCGAGATAGTGAACTCGGCGACAGTCTTGAAATCCCTCCCGCTCACCTCGATGGGCGTCCACAGATCGACCGCATCGGGACCGGCGATCGCGGACAGGACTCCGTCGCTGCGCCGGACCCAGGGGACGATGGACCCGTAGTCGAATCGGAGCACCAGTTCCATCTCCATCTCGACGGTGCCCGATACACCCGACACCATTCGGACGATCTGAGGGTTCTGCTCGCGCAGTGGCATACAGTCGATGACCCTCGCCACCCCGCTCGGAGTCTCGAAATCGGTCTCGAGCACCAGGGTGCCCGGACGGTACCGCCGCGACTTCGCGAGGCCGGCGCCCCGGGCGGTGATGCGCCAGCGGCCGTTGGCCTCATCCCCCAGCAGGGAGGCGAAGCAAGCCGGAGAATCGAAACGGGGCAGGCAGAGCCAGTCGATCGACCCGTCCCGGCCCACCAGCGCGGCGGTGTGAGTATCACCGATGATGGCGTAATCTTCGATCGGCAGAGGCATGGGGCAACCCTACCGCCGGTCGGTTCCTCCCGCTCCGGCTCCATCGCACCGGGTCACGTCCAGGCGGGGCAGATCTCCTTGTAGCCGCACCAATCGCACAACTTGGAGGGGCGGGTGGCGAAGTGCCCGTCGGAGAAGTCCTTGACGATGGCGCCCCAGGCGTCCTCGGCACGTTGGCGAGCCGAGTCCAGGTCGGAGGCGCGGACCTCTCCCCCGACTTCCTGGCGACCCACCACGTAGAGCATCCGGTACCGGTCCACGGTCACCCCGGTCTCGGCGAGCATGGCTGCATAGAGGTGCGGTTGGGCTATCGCTTCATCCTTGTAGGCGGCCGCGGGCACCTTGCCGGTCTTGTAGTCGCTCACCACCGTGTCGCCGCCCGCCTTCTCGATCCGATCGACGAAGCCCATCAGCGGGACGGAGCCGAGGGTCACCTCCACCCTGGCCTCCACAGAGACCACCTCCACTCCTCGTGGATCTTCGATGGCGAAATATCCCTCAACCGCCTTCCAGGCGTCCTTGCGGAAGTCGAGCCGCCCGGCTTCGTCGAGGTCCAGCCGGACGAAATCGGCGTGGCGCGCGAACCAGCGGTCCCATCTCCGCCGGGCGATCCGCTTGGCCGCCTCCACCGTGCGGGTCTCCGGATCGGTCTTCATCAGGTCTTCCAGGACCGCGTGGGCGAAGGTGCCGACCAGCATCGCCCGACCGGGAGGATCGGGGATCCGGTCGATCCGGGAGAACTCGAACTTCTTCGGGCAGCTCTCATAGGCTGCCATCGACGAGTGCGACAGCGAACGGGGAAGCTTGCGTGCCGGCGCGGCGGCCTCGGGATCGGCAAGAACGGTGGAATCGGGCACGGAGACAGTATGCGCCAAGGGTGTGACGCCGGGGGATGACCGGTCCCTAGCTGGGTGGGAGTACCGGCTGGCCGTGGAATCCCGCGTCGGCCACCACCGTCTCGGTCCCGCCGGGCCAAAGGTTGAGGCGGACCTCGGCGAGGTTAGGCCGGCCTGCGCGCGCCGCGGGCTCCATCCGCAACCAGGCGAGAGGGGCTTCGCGGGTGGCCCGGTGCCCCGCCTCCCGGATGAGGTCGATCAGCGAGCTACGGTCCTGCTCCGATAGGTATTGCAGGAATACAGAATGAGCGACGACGGTGCAGGTCCCGGGGCTGTAGTGGCGAAGGCGGCGTCCCAGCCATTCGCCCGCGTCGGCGCGGGCAACAGTCACCGGGGAAAGCCGCGCGATTTCTACCGCGCCGAGCAGCCTGGCAAACCGGTCCATCTGATCCGGCCACACGTAGGAGGCAAGCGTAAGCGCCCCATCGCGCGTCGATATGTCGACCGGGAACCGGTCACACGCTTCGCGCGAAGCGACCGGGGCAACCGGGTTGCCGATGCTGACAGCGGGCGCACCGAGCAACGCCTCCAAGCCTTCGGGATACCAGTGGACTGGAATGCACACCGGGGATTGGGGATCGCCGATCACCGTGCCGACCCCGATCTCATAGGAAAAGGAGTCCCAGTGGAGGTTCAGCCCCGCGCTCGCCCCCACCTCGAGGATCCGGAGTGGAAGGCCCGTGGCCTGGTGGGCGCGCAGGTATCCGGGCATGAGCGCCGCCGATCGACCCACTTCGTTGGTCTGGGGGGGATGGTGCACCGCGGCACGGCACCCTCGCTGGTTGGCTTCCACGGTCGAGAGAAATACCGGCCATGCCCGTGCCCCTTGCGAACCGGCATGCTCGGTCCCCCCTGCCGACGGGTAGAAGCGCCCGAGGTCGGGGGCGTCTCCCGACAGGACCAGGCGGTGAACCGCTCCGAAGAGCCGCAGGGCGAGGGCTGCCGGTCCCGGCATGGTCTCGAAGCCCCGCAGGACGCTGTACAGGAGCCCCCTTCCTTCCACGTCCTCGGCCGCCCGCTCCATGAGATCCCCGTAGAGCGCGGAGCCGAGTCCCCGGCACGAGCGTGCCTGAACCCGGAACCGCCGGGCGAGGGTCGCCTCGGGAGTCTCGCTCTCCATGGACCGTCAGTGTGTCACACGTCTCGCGTAGGCTCACTTCGATGCCTCCACGCCCTTCGAACCCGGCCGGCCGCCCGGGCAGGCACCGTACGGTCCAATCCGTACCAGGCACCCCGAGCACCCCCCAGCGGCGCAAGCCGACCTCCACCTCCTCCTTCGGCGTCTCCGGGCGTGAGAATCATGACGCGAGCGCTTTTTACCGTCGTTTCTCCTCGCCGGTGATCGACAACGATGACCAGCTCGGGACACAGCGCGACCTCGATCAGATCTTCTGCCACGACGCGCGATCGATGAAGGAAGTGAAGAACGGCACGGTAGCCTTGGTGGTCACCTCGCCCCCGTACTTCGCCGGCAAGGAGTACGAAGAATCATTGGGCGAAGACGGAGTGCCGGCCACCTATCTCGAGTACCTCGATCTATTGCGCGCGGTGTTCACCGAGTGCGTGCAGAAGCTCGAACCCGGTGGCCGGATAGCGGTGAACGTGGCCAATCTCGGGCGCCGGCCATACCGTTCACTCTCGGCCGACGTCATCGGAATCCTCCAAGACGATCTCCGCCTTCTTCTACGAGGTGAGATCATCTGGATGAAGCAGCGGGGCTCATCTGGGTCCTGTGCCTGGGGCAGCTTCCAGAGACCGGGCAATCCGGTGCTCAGGGACCTGACCGAGCGGGTGATCGTAGCGAGCAAGGGCCGATTCGATCGTGCGATTCCTGCCAAGGTGCGATATTCCCGCCACCTGCCCTCGGTTTCGACCATGACCCGCGATGACTTCATGGAGAACACCTTGGACGTGTGGGAACTTCCGGCAGAGAGCGCCACCCGGGTAGGCCATCCAGCTCCCTTTCCCGTCGAGCTGCCCCAGCGGCTGATCGAGCTGTACACCTACCGTGGCGATCTTGTCCTCGATCCGTTCATCGGCTCCGGCTCTACCGCGGTGGCGGCGGTGCGGACCGAGCGCCATTTCGTCGGCTACGACACCGACGAGGGATATATGGCGCAAGCCAAGGACCGGATCGAGCGCGAGCGCGAGCATCGCGAAAGCAACACAGGCTGCTCTGCTCTTCAGGTTGCCCTTCCCGCGGTGACGGTCAAGGCTGGTGAGGAGGAGCCTTTTTTCCAGCAGGCGACCCGGGAAGGCTGGGCCTCGCGCGACATCGCTCGCGAGGCGCTCCGCCAATGCGGCTTCTCCGGAATCCGCGAGAAGGTGCGAATCGGCGCCGGTATCGACATCAGCTTCTTGGCAACCGACACGCGGAAGAGGACCTGGTCGTTCGAGGTCTGCGGTCCGTTCGCCTCTTACCGGCCCGGTCTCAAGCGGACCGACGTCCTCTGGAGGGCCTTGGGCAGGGCGGCAGCGCTTCACGAGCTCCAGCCCGATCTGCCACTCGTTCTCCTGACCCCCGATGTTCCCCCGCCGAACAGCCCAGGAGGTGCCGCCCTTGCCGCGGTGACCGGGCCTGGCAAGCCGGTGCACTCGGTGATCGTCTTCACGTCCCCGGACGATCTGGAGCGGCTCCGTAATCTGTCGCGGGGAAAGGCTCGTTGAGCGGCTCCCATGCGTTGGTGGGGATGGATTCGGGCTGCGCGAGATTGCCCGGGTCGATCCGATGACCAATTTCCAGGCATCGGCGGGGATTCAGGGCCGGCAATTCGCCGAGCAGTGCAATCAACTTCTCGCCTCCTACGGATTCGTCCTCCACGGATCGGTCGACATAGCTCCGGTAGGAGTGGAGATCGACCAGGAGGCCCTCAGCCCGAACGGGAACCGGGTGTGGTTCGAATACAAGGGGAGCATCCAGGGCAACCGTCCCGGGCTGATGCGCACCGACACGGTGAAGAAGGCGGTGGCCAATGGAGCGCTCCTGGCGGCGATCGAGAACCATCCTCCCTACGTCATCCTGACATCGCATCTCCCCAGTGCCGGCTCGGGACTCGCAATGCTGGACACCGCCCGAAACCTCGGCTACGTCGCAGACGTGGTGTGCGTGTACGACCCCGCACAACTGGTCAGGCTGAAGGAGCTCTGAGAGCCGGCACAGCCTAGATTCGCGTGACTCTGGGAAAGCGCCTCATCGAATTCTGACGACTGAGGCTTCCGGTAGACGGTCAGCCGGCGGGCTTGCGGCCCACCACGACCACCCGCGCATTGAACCGGAACTGATCGCCGACCGGCTCGGACTCCAGCTCGGCCACCAGACGATCGAACTCCCCGGCCTCGATGACGCCCGCCTTCACCAGCCGATCCTTCGCCTCCCGCACCTGCTCGATCAGGAATCGTCGCTCCGGGTCGTCTGGGGTGACCGTCCAGTGGCGTGCCTCGGGCATCACCGTCACCGCCAGGATGTCGAACCCTGCCTGGCTCAGGTAGGTCGATAGCTTCCGACCGACATGACGGTCCCCGTAGGCGGACTGCTCGGCGTCAACCGCACGGTGCAGGCGGCGAAAAGCCTCGGATGGTTCCGGGTAGGCGAGATAGAAACCGTCGTCGTTGTCGCTTACACAGACGAAGCCGGTGGGCTTGGTCACCCGGAGAAGCTCGCGGGTCGCCTGCTCGGGGTCGGCGATGAACTGGTACACCTCCCGTACCATGGTCAGCTCGAACTCGGCGTCGCCGAAGGCCAGCGCCGAGATGTCGCCCACCTCGAAACTGAGCCCGCTCCCCGGTACGAAGACGCCCTGGTGGGACAGCGACGCGCAGATCTCTCTCGCTCCGGCGACGTAGTGGGGATCGATGTCCACCCCATTGATAGAGATGGGGATGTTGGCAGCCAGCTCTGCCGCGAGTAGCCCGTAGCCGGTCCCAACGTCGAGCATCCGGATCCCAGCACCGATCGGCAGCATGGGAAGCAGAGGGCGCCACGCCTGGTGGAGCATGAGCGAGTAGTCGAGCATAACCTGGCCTGGCCAGTAGTCAATCGTCTGAAGATATTCCTTGAATACGGCGTCGATGACCGTGGACTTGGCTGCATCAAGGGTCAGTGCCACTGAGAGTTCTCCCTGCCCTGCTCCATTATCGAATCGTACTCGGCGCTGTCGATAGCAATGCGGTACCGGCGACCGCCAGGACGATCCCCAGCCCAGCCCGCCAGGAGAATCGGTCCCCGAAAAGACTGAGCGCGATGAGATAGGTCACCACCGGATAGGTAGCACCCATGGCCACTACCACCGGGGCCGAGTGGCTAGCCTTCACCGCCTGGAAGAAGCATGCGTAGGCGGCCAGGCCGATCAATCCGACAGC
>JAKAWH010000093.1 GCA_021817065.1 Actinomycetes bacterium | reverse complement strand
CGCGCTCATTGAGATGTGGCCATAACGAGGAGAACATCTCAATCAAACAGTCGTCGGTAGCATTGACCATCGCGCGCAGAGTAGCACATTCGCGCGCAGAGTGTCAATGTTATTCACGCGCGCCTCCAGATCCTCGGTTCGAAGATCACCGAGCTACGGGCGCGCCGGGAGGAACTCTCCGAAGCGATGGAAGCGGCTTCCCTGACGGCCCCCACCGACGAGGATCTACGCGAGATGCGTGACCGCATTCGACACGCAGTGGAATCCGGTCCGGTTGCCGCTAAAAAGGCGCTCTTGCAGCTCCTCGTCCATTGCATAAATGTCGAAGGCCGACAGTCGGTCAAGCCGGTTTTCCGCATGCCGACCAGAAACAGTGGTCTCGAAAAGGTTCGCGCCCTGGCGCGATCAGTGCCCCCGGCAGTGTCTGGTTCCACCACACAGTGCCCCCGGCAGGACTCGAACCTGCTACGCACGGTTTATGGGACCGATGTGAGGGCAGCGACAAGCTTGCCGACCAGGTCGCGATCGCCAGGCGAGCAGGTCGCGACGCGCTGCTCTTCTTCATCGACTTCGGTGAGAAATCCGTACCGAGCACGAATGGAGCACAGCCACGCCTCTGGCTCGACGGGCTGCGTCAGCAATCCGATGTCTTCGGGAGGCAGTCTTCGTAGGTCAACGTCGGCAACCGCGTCCGCTGGATCAAGTGGACTATGTCCAAGGCCATCCTCGACTACATCGTGCCAGACCTTCAATACGAACAGCCGCCGTACCAGAGGCTCATCGAAGGCACCCTGGGCAAACCAGTGCAGGTCGTAGAGGTCGCGGATCTTCCGCCGCCGACGCCAGGCCGCCAGCTTCTCGGAAATCGCTTCTTCCAGCGTCGGGAGAGGAAGCGCCGGGAGCGAGAATTCGTAGCCCTTGTGAACGGGCAGGGTGATAGGAATCATCGCCGGAGTGGGCAGCCACAATGGGCGCGGAGAAAGCTCCAGCTTGGCCGCGATCTTGATAGGGCCGAGCGGCGTCTCGAATCGCAGCCGACCTCGAAGTCGCTCCCGATCGGCGACACGGATGCGAATGCCGAACAGGTCGGCACCGTCGAGCGTGTCGACTACGAATTCCGCAACGTCCGCGTCGGGAGTTGCGAAATCGAGGTCAGTGGAAAATCTGCCCGCGTTGCCGGCGCGGAATTTCCGCAAGGAGGTCCCGCCCTTGAGAACGACGCCGAGGTCGAATATGCCGTGATCATGGAGAAGCTTCAACGCGTAGTCCTGCGCGACGTCGAGCAGAGCGATATCACGGCCTCCGCTGCGACCTAGAGAATGCCGTAGCAGGTAACCCTCGGTAATCACCGCTGGGGAAGCAATGCGTCGTAGAGGCGCCAACGATTGATCCAGCGCCCGCGAGGTGACCGCCGGCCGAGAAACGTCACCGTCGGATGCTCGGGGAGCAGACCTTCGATCTGGTCGGCAATGTCGTGGCGACCGGACCATTCGGCGAGGTAGCCGAGGCGAGCAAGGGTGGCGTTGCCACGTCCTGTGGCTTCAGCGAGAACTTCGGTCGAAGTCGTGGCCCGGAACGTCTCCGGCAACCATTCGTCGGCGTTGCCCCAGTCCCCCTGCGCTGCCGGACGATCCGCTGCCGCTACCACTACCGTCGCCGGCTGCCAAAGTGGCAAGCCGTTGGCGTCTCCGGTGGGCAGGCGCCAGTCGAAAGAGACGGTGCGTGCCGACAGCGACTGCGGCGGGCGCCAATTGGGCCGGTGCGCAAGTACGGGCATGCCCGGCTGGTGCGAGGTGTAACCGAATTCCCACATGGCCGACTCGAACGCGATTGCTACCGGAGCGTCGGGCCGATGGAGGAGGTGAGCCCGCAGCTCGATCCACGGGTCGCCGGAACGATGGCGTCCGGCCCTGGCGGATGGAGCGAACTCCCAAGCGTCATGAGTCCGAAGCGGCAGCAGCCAACCTGCTCGCACCAGACGCTCGGCGATCGTGGTAGCCGAGTGCTTCGATCCGGACTCGTCGGCGATGTCCTCCAGAAGAGCGCGCGAGACGACCGGGGCCTGGCGCAGCTCCAGACCCTCGACAACGGACGCAAGGCTCGACGGGATTGGCCTTGTTGTCATCTGTGCATTGGACACGTACCTATTATAGGTATTATGCGTCTAGATGACAACTAAAATTGTCATTTCAACGCACTATGCGTCGTATTCCTACTGATTATGCGTGTGGATGACAACTATGGCGTTCGAGCCTGTCGGTCCTTGGTGCCAGAACCGCCCGCTGACGGCGCACCGCGGATCGGCCGAAACTTTCCTATTTCCAAAGACTGCGGCGCCGCGAACGCCAGCCAGCGTGACCGATCCTTGATTCTGACGTCCAGTCAGTTGGTAGCCTGATCCCGTGCTGGTGGCGAGCTTCGGCGGGAGCCTTTTCGGCCGATACCGGGCCCGCGGGTCGTCAAGCGAGGAATAGGCCCGGCGGGTACCGCCATCCGGATCGTCAACGGCTCTCCCCCGGCGCGGCCTGATCCATGGAGCGGGTCGCTAGCCAGGGCGCCGCTCATCGTGGTGCCGCGCACGCCTGCCGATGACGGGGACGGAGTCGGTTAGCCGGACATCGCACCGCCGACACCTCCGGTCTCGGCTGCGACCCGCGGTGCACCCGCGTCGCAGCAATCACCGCTGCACTGCGACCGCGCGATGTCGGGCGAGGAGGTGTAAATGGCGCTGCGGCCCGAGTTCGTAGACACGCCAGCTGGCGCCGTAAAGAGCCTGCAACTTGACGATGTCCAACTTGTGCACGCGCAAGTCCCTTGGAAGATCACGGACGTGGAATGGAAAGAGCCGGATCCAATTGTGAAGAACTCACTGCACCACCTTGGCCGTGCTCTCCCGAACCTCCCAAGTGCCGGTGCTCGTGGAATAGCCGTCCAGCGCCGCCCCCAGAGACTCGGCGGCACGCTCGTCGGCCTGGTCCATCATGTGCGCGTAGACGTCCAGGGTCGTCGACGTCTGCGCATGCCCGAGTCGCCCGCTGACCGTCTTCACGTCGATGCCGTTGGCCAGCATGAGGGAGGCCGACGCGTGGCGAAGATCATGAAGCCTCAGCTCGGTAAGACCGAGATCGTCGCGGATCCGGCAAAAAGCGAGGGTGACGTAGTTGGGCCGCCACGGCACCTGCCCGTCGATCTCGTGGGAGAACACGAAAGCCTCGTCAGGCAGTTCACCCTCGGCCTCGGCGCACGCCCTCTCCACCTGGTCCCGATACTCGGCGAGCACTTCACCGGTGGTGCGGTCGAAGGACACGTTGCGGATCTGGTGGGTCTTGGTGTCCTTTTCCACGACGGCGTCCCGGGATTGGACGAGGGTCCGGCTGATTCGGATCATGCCGCGACCCAAATCCACGTCCCGCCAGCGCAATGCGCAAAGCTCGCCGCGACGGGCACCGGTCGCCAGCGCTAGCCGGATGAAGACGGGAAGCGCACGGTTCACTTCCGCCGCCTTGGCGATGATGCGCGCGAAGTCGTTCGCCTTGGCAGTGAGGGTCACCTGCTGGCGCCTTATCGTCGGAGGGGACGCGGCGTCGGCCGGATTGGAGGTGGTGAGGCCCCAGCGCACACCCTGCTGGAGCGCGGCGTGAAGTATCGCGTGCACACGGCGCACCGAGTTGGCCGACAACGCCTGACCGCGGGCGCCGCCGGAGATCCTCAGCGTCGCGTACCACTGGTCGAGGTCGGCCACCCGCAGGCGCCGAAGCGAGATGTTCCCCCATCGGGGGAGGATGTGGCGGTCGATGATCGCGCGGTAGTTGAGCACCACCGGCGGCGAGAGGTCGGGTTCCCGCAGGCGATACCAGCTCTCCACCAGCTCGCCCACCGTGCCCGCCCTGGGCGCGATCGCCCCCTCGTCGACCTGGCGCAGCAGCTTGGTCAGCTCGACCTCGGCGTCGCGGTGGGAACCCCGGACGGTGCGGCTCACGTAGTCGCGCTTGGCCGTCGCGGGGTTCATGCCGACGAAGACGCGTACCTCGAAGGACTCCTCGCCCCGCTGGCGGATTGAGCCCCGGTGGCGCGCCCGGGCCCGGCCGGTGGAACGCGACACCCGCCCGCTGGAGACCGGCGCCCGTGGGGCCGCAGACCGAGCCGGTCCAGAGACACGGTTTCCTGCCACAGCACAGACCTTAGCACGTATCAGCGATATTTGAAGGGCAATGTGATGGGCAAGAGGCGCTCTCACGAGAGCTGGTGGGCCACTCCAGGCCTCTGACCTGCTGTTTCTGGCGCCCCCGGCAGGACTCGAACCTGCGACGCACGGTTTAGGAAACCGACGCTCTATCCTCTGAGCTACGGGGGCTCGGGCAGACCACTCGGCGCGGATGGCGGCCGCCAGCATCTATCGTAGGGGACCACCACTCCCGGACGATGAACGGGATTGCCGCGGGGCTGACCGGGCTGGCGAGGTAGTCCGGTGCTGCTCACGAGGAGCCGGGTATCGCCGACCCCCGGAGCCATCCGATCGCATCGAGAGCGTCGGCCACGGTCCATGCGGTTGAGGCCGGTGATGCAAGGTTGTGCAACCCCTGGGAATCGAGAATGCTCCTGAGGGGGCCCTTCAAGACACCCCCGGTGGTGGCCGGTGCCACCGTCTCGAACCGGACCCTGCCCGACCGGTCGAGAAGAACGAAGCCGTCGGAATGGTCCACGTCGTAGGTAAGCGGCTTGCCGGTCCACCAGTCGGTGGCGGGAGGGGATCCCTCGGGAACCGTCTGATGGAGCCAACCGAAGAACCGGGCGATGGACGCCAGGTTTGCCAGGGCCGAAGAAGGTGCGCTCGGCAGGGGCGAGGGGGGGGTGGAAGACGGCGGCGTGGTGGTGAGGAGCGGCCAGGTGGCACCGGCCATCTTCGCGTAAGCGGAGAGGCGCTCCGGGGTGTCCCTGCCCGGGTCGATCGATATCTCGATCACCGCGACCTTCCCCTCAAGACCGGCAGTGCGGAGGGCGGCAACCACCTTTCCCAGTTCGCCGGTCGTAATCGGACACATTTCGGTGCACAAGGTCATGAACGGCGCGATCAGAGCAACCTTCCCCTTCAACCCAGCCAGATCGGTCCTCCTGCCGGAAGGGCCGTAGAGGGGAATGCCTGCAACCGAGGCGGGAACAGCCCGGTCCTGCACCAACCCGAGGGAGGCCGGCGGCGGGCCCACCCCCGACGAGCAACCGGCCAATAACGGGAAAAGGGCCACGCCGACCACCAGTGCTAGCGCGCCGACACTCAATGCGGAGCGCCGTACCATGCGCACCGAACCTAGCCCGCATAGAATCGCCCCGTGACAGCACCAGGGGGGCCGGACCCGGTGGCCGGCGGAGTAGGGACGGACGTGGGCCGGTCCATCGACGACTACCTGAGCCTGTCGGAAGCGGACCTCCGGGAGCTGAACGCCACCGCCATCGACAACCAGATCAAGGGATCACGGATCCTTATCGTCGACGACGAGGCCCATCACGTCGCCCAACTGGAGGAACTTCTCGCCGACGAGGGATTTACCAATGTCACTTCGACCCTCGACCCCGAGCGGGGGCTCACCATGGTGTTCTCGGACGAGCCGGATATCGTCCTCCTCGACCTCCACATGCCGGACATCACCGGGGTGGACTTCATGCGCCACGTGCGTGCGGACCCCACCCGTTTCCCTCTCCTCCCCATCCTCGTCCTCACCGACGACACCAGCCACGAGACCCGTCGGCACGCTCTCAGCCAGGGGGCTAACGACATCCTGGTCAAGCCATTCGACGCGGTGGAGGTCATGCTCAGGGTACAGAACCTGCTCGAAGTCAAGCGGCTCAATCATCAGATCGAGAAGCACTCCGAAGAGCTGGAAGTGCTGGTCGGCATCCGCACCGCCGAACTCGAACACACCCGGATGGAGGTTCTCGAGCGTTTGGCCATCGCTGCCGAGTACCGCGACGACGACACCCGGGATCACACCCGGCGGGTCGGTCACGCTGCCGCCCTGATGGCCCAGACCATGGGTCTCACTCCTTTCGAGGTCGACACCATGCGGCGGGCCTCTCCTCTCCACGATCTGGGGAAGATCGGCATTCCCGACAGCGTGCTCCTCAAACCGGGCAAGCTGACCGAAGAGGAGTTCGCGGTCATCAAGACCCACGCCCGGATCGGCGCGGAGATCCTGGAGGGCTCCGAGTACCACCTCCTGGAGATGGCCAAGGACATCGCCATCGCCCACCACGAGAAGTTCGACGGGACCGGGTACCCCAACGGGCTGCGGGGCGACCAGATCCCCCTCCCCGCACGCATCGTATCGGTGGCCGATGTGTTCGATGCGCTCACCCATGAGCGCTGCTACAAGCCGGCCTGGCCGGTTGACGACGCGATCACCGAAATCTCCGCCCAATCCGGCAAGCAGTTCGACCCCAACGTGGTCGAGGCTTTTCTGATCCTGGCCCAGCAGCACCGGCTGGTGGTCTGACACCGCCAGCCGTGCACGTCACGGAATCTCGGTGAGAACTGCCGCGGTCGTCATCGGCGCTCTCCTGGTCGTGGTGGTCCTCCTGGACACCTTCGAGACGGTCATCCTTCCCCGCCAGGTGAAGCGGCGGGTCCGCCTCACTACCATCCTCTTCGCGTTAACTTGGCGTCCCTATCGGAGGTTCGCCCGTTCTCTTCGCAATGACTCGTGGCGCGACTCGGTCCTTGCCTATTTCGGACCTTCGACCATCCTCCTCCTCCTGGTGGCCTGGGCGATCGGAATCATCGGCGGATTCGCCCTGATCCACTGGGGGCTGGGCTCCCACATCATGGAGGCGTCCGGACAGAAGGGCCTGGGGGAGGACGCCTACCTCAGCGGCACCACCTTCTTCACCCTGGGTCTAGGCGACGTGGTACCGGTCTCCGGCGCGGAGAGGGCGGTCGCCGTGCTGGAGGCGGGGCTTGGACTGGGTTTCCTCGCCATCGTCATCGCCTACATTCCGGTTCTCTACCAGTCATTTTCCCATCGCGAAGTCTTCGTCAACCGTCTCGACATTCTCGCCGGGGCGCCCCCGACCCCGGGGGTGATCCTGAAACGATTCTCCTCCTACGGCACCGACGCGCTGCGGGGCCTCCTGGAGGACTGGCAGCACTGGACCGCCGAGCTGATGGACTCGACCCAGTCATACCCGGTGCTGGCTTTTTACCGCTCACAGCACGGCGACCAGTCCTGGCTAACCGCGCTGGTCGCCATCCTCGATACCTGCGCCCTCATCGGATGCGATCCCGGCACCGACTTCGCCGACAACCGGGACTCGGCGGAGCTGGCGTTCTCGCTCGCCTCACATGCGGCTCGGGACGTGTGCGACGTGCTGGGTGGCAGGGTACGGGAAGGCCTGGTGGAGCGTTCCGAAGGAACCCATCACGACCACCTGCTCGGTTGGCTCCACAATCGCGGTCTCGACATGGACGAGGCGAACCAGGCGGCGCGTTCCCTCGACCGGCTCCGGGAACACTATGAACCCCAGGTCGCTGCCATGTCGGACGCCCTTCTGATCGACCTGCCGGCTTTCTGCCCCGAGTGCGAGCCAGCCCCGCACCACCACGCGCCGAGGTCAAACGGCGAGCCAGCCCCGCACCACCACTGACGCCAGCCGGGCACGGAAGGCGATCCTGCCGGGCACGGCAAAACCGGTTGCCACTAGATTCGCCCCCATGCCTACGGCCCGCGCGCACCGATCCACCATTTGTAAGGGCATCGGGGGCCGTACGCGATGGCTCACCGGAGCCGGCCTCGCCCTCCTGATCGCCGCCATGGCGCTGCCGGCCACCGCAACAGGGGCAGCGGGGGCAGCAGGAGCAATCGGAAAAGGGCACTCCGCCACGGCACGCCGCGCCACGAGCACCTCCCTGCCCCATGTAAGTGCCGACGGCGCAACCGGAATGGACCTCACCGATGCCTGGAACCTCACCAAAGGCGATCCGTCGGTCCTCATCGCCTACATCGAAGGGGGCATCAACTGGAATGCAGGGGGCGCCGAAGGACTCGTCCCCAACATCTACGTCAACTGGCACGAGCTTCCGGTGCCATGCAGCGGCTCCAGCGTCGCCACCGCCACCATGGTGGTGTCGGGGGTCACCGAACCGTGCGCGACCGTCTACACCTCCAATCCCTCCGACTACGACACGAACCACGACGGGGTGATCAACGCGCTGGACTGGACCGGCGACCCCCGGGTCAATCCCAATGATGATGGTACCGGCTTCCTCAACCCCGAGGACCTCATTGCTGCCTTTTCCCAACCTCCCTACCAGGCACACGCCGACGGGGGCGCCTACCCCTACGACATATCGGGGTGGGACTTCTACGACAACCAGAACGACCCGGCCACCACCGATTCCGCCTACGGCCATGCCAACGGGCAGATGGGGGTGATCCAGCACGAATGCCCCCAGTGCATGATCCTCCCGATCAAAGCGGGAGAGGAGGCGCTGGACGCGACCGACCGGCTGGCAGAGGCATGGCTATTCGCAGCCGAACAGGGCGCCCGGGTGATCGTCTCGGTGACCGCCGACCTCGGGTACTCGACGTTCATGGCCCAGACCATCGCCTACCTCCACTCGCAAGGGGTGATCATGGTGGAGGCGAGCAACGACTTCGACTCTCCCGATCACCAGGGAGGAATGTTCTGGCCCAACGTGATACCGGGCAACGGAGCGGTGGCCACCTCCGACGGGTCAGCCTGGACCCGCTCCGACCTGACTTCCTGGGGTACCAAAGCGATGTTCACCGTGGCGACAGGGGGTGGCTCCACCTCCGAGTCGACCCCGACCACCGGAGGGGTGCTCGGGCTGCTTCTGTCCTACGGGGATCTCGCCTTTCGCCAGGGCCTCATCACGAGCCCGCTCGACGGCCCCGAAGCAGTCCAGGTCATGAGGGCCACCGCTACCCCGATCACCGATCCCAACCTCCCCTGGCCGGGAAGCCCGGGTGAATGGAATCCCCAGTACGGCTACGGCATGCCCCAGGTGTACGACGCCATGGAAGCGGTCAAGGCTGGGGATGTCCCCCCTGCCCCATCCATATCGTCGCCCGATTGGTACCAGCCGGTGGATCCCTCCACCACCTCGTCCATCCCGGTAACCGGGACCATCGATTTCCCCTCCGGGGAGGCGTACACCTGGCAGGTCCAGTACGGGCTGGGAGGCAACCCTTCCACCTGGACCACCTTCGGATCGGGACAAGGGAGTGGAGCGTGGTCGGGCACCTTCGGGACCTTCGACACCTCCCAGATCCCCAGGTCGTTCTGGAACGCCCCATTCACGCTCTCCACGACAAAAGAAGTCGAGACGGTCGACCAGTACACAGTGACATTCCGAGTGGTGGTCACCGGCTCCTCCGGACAGGTCGGTGAAGACCGCCGGGCGATTGCCGCCTTCCACGACCCGACGTTGCTGCCGGGCTTTCCCCTACATATCGGGCCCAGTGGCGAGAGCCAGCCCGCCCTGGTCGATCTCCAGGGCACCGGAACCCTCGACATCGTCTTCGCCACCGCCGACGGGTCCATCGACGCCATCGATCCGTCGACTGGCCAGGAGCTCCCCGGCTGGCCTGCTCACACCGACCCTCTCTCGGTGCTGGGCTCCTATCCAGGCGTGAACCCGGGCGACGAGCCGGTGATCGCTCCGGTGGCGGTGGGTGACCTCATGCATACCGGCCACCTGGACGTGGTGGCTACCTCCGTCGACGGCAAGGTCTACGCCTTCGACGACCACGGCAACCTCCTTCCCGGGTGGCCGCAGACCCTGGACGACGGCGTCACCCCACCGGCGATTCCCCGGCCCGCCGACCCCTACACCAGGTTCCCGGTGGTAGGCGACACGGCCGCCCCCGTGCTGGCCCACCTGAGTGGGACCGCCGATCTCCAGATCGTCCAGGCGGCCATGGATGGTCACATCCACGCCTACAACCCCGACGGTACCGCCGTTCCCGGCTGGCCGGTCCAGGTTGCGCTCCCGGCTGGTTTCACCCCCGACTCGGGCTACACCCTTATCGATGACCAGACTCTCCCCACCGCACCCACCATCGCCTACCTGCAGAACCCAGGTGTTCCCGACGTGGTGGAGAGGAGCCAATACACCGAGACCCACGGCACCGGGGGGATCGACTTCGGGGCACAGGCTTTTGTCTTCGCCTTCCAGCCAGATGGCCAGCCGGTACCTGGCTGGCCATCCAAGATCGGCGGGTTCGCAGAGTACTACGGCTCCGCCCAAGGACCCATTACCGAAGGAACCGACGATCCGATCGCCGGCCCGGTGCTTTCCGGCCCTTCCTCTCGTGGAACGACTGACCAGGTGATCGTCAACCCTCTGTGGACACCGGCCTCCCTGCTGGGCGCCAATGGCCAGGTGCTCGCCACCTACGCACCCCCCGGAGGGACAGTGATCCCCTTCGTGTCGACCGGCGCGCTGGGGATGTTCGGGAACCAGTTCACCTTCGCCCAGTCAGGCGTCGACGAAGCGTCGATGATCCAGGCCGAGCTGCACGCCAATTCTGGGAATCCGATCACCAAAGAGGAAGCCGCATTCCCCGCCGATGGCGGGGCCGGTGGCAGCGCGGCAGGAGGCGGGGCCACCTTCAGCGCCGGCTTCCCCACCGGGATGCAGGGGCTTGATTTCCTGGGTGGCCCGATGATGGCGGACGTTACCGGCAACGGGCAATCCTCCATCGTGGAGGGTGGTGACTCCTCGGCGGTACAGGCATTCCAGCCGGGCGGCTCCCAGGCACCCGGCTTCCCCAAGTTCACCAGCGGGTGGGTGATCGGCTCTCCCTCTGCCGGGGACCTCTTTTCCAACGGCTCGACCGACCTGGTGGCCACTACCCGAGAGGGATACCTCTTCGGATGGTCGACCCCGGGGAAGGCGACCGCCGACGACCAGTGGTGGAGGTGGCGCCATGACGAGTGGAACTCCGGCAATTCCTCCATCGACGCTCGGCCGCCCGGTGTCCCCCGCCAGGTCCACTGGTCGCCAGGCGATACGAGCCTCTCCTTCACCGCTCCCGGTGACGACTGGTATTCCGGCACGGTGGCCCGGTACGACCTTGCCCTGGCCCCCTCCGGCCAGATTCTCGACGTCGCCCCCTCCGGTCCGGCCGGCAGTACCGAGTCGGTGACCCTCCCATCCGGGGTGACAGGTGTGACCGTCCAGGCGGTGGACAAGGCGGGCAATCTGGGTGCACCGGCCACCGTCGGGGCGACGCCCCCGGCCCCCGCTGCCGGCTACCTCACCGTCACCGCCCAGGGCCATGTCAACGCTTTCGGAACCGGGACCTCCTACGGTGACCCGAGCTCACAGGGCCTCGCGCTCCGCCGCCCGGTGGTAGGGATGGCGGCAACCCCGGACGACAAGGGCTACTGGTTGGTCGCCGCCGACGGGGGGGTGTTCACCTACGGGGACGCGGGCTTTTTCGGGTCTGCGGGGGGGACCACTCTCAATGCACCGGTGGTAGGGATGGCGGCAACCCCGGACGACAAGGGCTACTGGTTGGTCGCCGCCGACGGGGGGGTGTTCACCTACGGGGACGCGGGCTTTTTCGGGTCTGCGGGGGG
>JAKAWH010000092.1 GCA_021817065.1 Actinomycetes bacterium | reverse complement strand
AGCTTCCTGGCCGCGGTCGGTCGGGGCGGTTTGATGTTCATGCTGATCATTTGGCTCCAGGGGATCTGGCTGCCAGAGCATGGTTACGATTTCTCCCGCACTCCTCTGTGGGCGGGCATTTACATGCTTCCGCTCACCCTTGGCTTCCTGCTGGCCGGTCCGGTGTCGGGCTACCTGTCTGACCATTTCGGCTCCCGGCCGTTCACGACCGGAGGGATGCTGGGTGCCTCCCTGTCATTTGTGCTCCTCGAGCTGCTGCCGGTGAACTTCCACTACAGCGCATTCGCCGCGCTGCTGCTCTTGAACGGCCTGTCCATGGGCCTCTTCGCCTCGCCGAACCGTGCTGGCGTGATGAACAGCCTCCCGCCCGACCATCGGGGGGTGGGTTCGGGGATGAACTCCACATTCCAGAACTCCGCTCAGGTGCTTTCCATCGGAATCTTCTTCTCATTGATGATCGCCGGCCTCGCCGCGCACCTGCCGTCGAGTCTCTACAACGGGTTGGTGCGCCAGGGTGTGCCGGCCGCTGATGCCGCGCGGGTGGCACACCTCCCTCCGGTCTCCACACTCTTTGCCGCTTTTCTCGGGTACAGCCCGATGAAGCATCTCCTGGGCACCAGTGTGCTCGGGCACTTGTCCTCAAGACACAGGGCTCTGATCATCGGAAGGCGGTTCTTCCCCCGCCTGATCGCGATTCCGTTCCACGACGGATTGCACAAGGCATTCGACTTCTCGATCCTGGCGTGCCTGGTCGCGGCGGGAGCTTCCTGGCTACGGGGAGGTAAGTTCGTCTACAAGGATGACACGGGGTGATCGGCTCGGATCGGGATCGAGATCACCATGGTGGTGCCTCCCCCCGGCGTGTCTTCGATGGTCAACTCGCCCCCCACCGCGTCGACGAAGCCGCGGGCCACCACAAGTCCCAGGCCGACGCCATTACCCCGGCGTCCTCCATCGAGCTGATGGAAGGGGTGGAATACGTTCTCCCGTTCGGCCTCCGGGATGCCCGGGCCGCGGTCGATCACCCGGATATCAAGCCGCTCGGCGACTGTCGCAGCGACCACCTGGACCACCTCGCCGGCGGGCGAAAAGGCAAGGGCATTGGAGACCAAGTTTGCAATTGCCCGCTCCAGTAGTGCGGGATCTGTGGAGAAGGTTGGGAGATCGATGGGGACATTCACTTTCACCGGTAAATGCTCGGTCTGCGCGGTGCGGCAGCCGGCAATAGCGCTCTCAACCAGGTCCGGCAGTCCGATCTCGTTGCCTGGTCCCACGTCGGTGGTGATGACCGGGAGTGCCTCGGATTGCAGGCGGCTCATGTCCAGCAGGTTGCCCACCAGGTGGTTAAGGTTGTCCGTCTCGGCATCGATGGTGCGAAGAAGCTCCCGGACACTTTCCTCGGCCCATTGCACGTCCTCGGCCAGCAAGCTGGTTGCCGCGGTCTTGATCGATGCGAGGGGAGTTCGCAGATCGTGGCTAACCGCCGCGAGCAGGGCATTTCGCAGCTCGTTAGCCTTCTCCAGGAGGATCTTGTCGGCGAGTTCGGTCTGGACCCGGCGACTTTCCATCGCAAGAGCAAGTTGAGCAGCGAATGCCCTGATGACCTCGCGGTCCTCCGGCGAAAGGCGTGACCCGATGCATGCGAGTACCTCGTCGAAGGAAAGTTCCAGAACGATGTCTGCATCCTCAGGTCGTGCCGGGGGCCGTGAGCCGGCTGTCGCCTGCGGCGTCCACGAGTAGTCACGAGAAGCAGGATGCTCGCCCGGAGAGGATCGTTCGCGGTGGAGAACGGACACACCATCGAGACGGAAGATAGCGAGCAATCGGTTGGCCAGCTCTTCGAGCGGGTAGTCGATGCGCAAAAGGGAACCGGCTATCGACGCGAGGGAGCTGGCTTCCACCCGAGCGCGCTTTGCTTCCCCCGCTCGGCGGGAGACCAGGTCTACAAGCATGCTGATGATTGTGGCAACGACGACGAAAGCGACCACCGCCGACACATCCTGCATACTGGAGATGGCGAAGGTGTGAAATGGCCGGGTGAAGAAGTAGTTGAGGAGAAAGAATCCGGCGATGGCCGCAGCCAGGGCGGGGAGCACTCCACCGATCAGCGATATCAACATCACCGTGATGAGATATAGGAGAAGGTCGGTGGCAAACCCAAGCTGGCTTCGGACGCGAGTCAGGACAAAGGTGAGAAGAGGAAGGCTGACGGCGGCGACGGCGAAGGCAGTTCCTACCCGGCGGGGTGGCAGCGGGCTCAAGCTTGCCCACCGGACCCGTATACGTAACGCAGAGCGCGAGATTCGAGGGGCTCGATCGCCACGGGGCCCGGAAGGCGATTCCGCCGTGGACACGGAAATTACATGGACGTCGATCTCGCCACGGGTCTCCCGGATGATCGAGGCCAGCACCGATCGACGAATGAGCTCTGACAGACGGGAGCGCTTCTCCGACCCCACCACGAGCTGGGTGGCGTTCTCGGCACGGGCAGTCTGTACGAGTGCTTTGGCGATGTCGTCGGCCACGACCTCCCGGTAGGCACCCCCCAGCTCCTTGAGCAGCTTGGTCTGATTCTCGAGCTCGGTTGCCGAACCGTGCGGCGTCGCGTCCCCGCGCCGGACAAAGATCCCGATCAGCTCACCGCGCGCCCGGTTGGCGACGCGGGCCGCCCGCCGAACTAGATCTCCGCCCCCGGCTTTGCCGCTCATGGCGATCACGACCCGCTCCTTGGTCTCCCATGGAGAGGAGATCCCATGACGCTCCCGGTATTCTGACAGTCCCTCCTCGACACGGTCGGCCATCCACAGGAGGGCCAGTTCCCGGATAGCCGCCAGGTTTCCCACCCGGAAGAAGTTGGCCAACGCAGCGTCAACCTGATCAGGCCGATAGATGTTCCCGTGGGCCATCCTTCGTCGCAGCGCCTCCGGCGTCATGTCCACAAGCTCGATCTGTTCGGCGGAACGCACGATCGCGTCGGGAATGGTCTCGCGCTGTATCACCCCTGTTATCTTCTCGATCACGTCGTTCAGCGATTCGAGGTGCTGAACATTGAGGGTGGAAATCACGTCGATTCCCGCGTCGAGCAATTCTTCTATGTCCTGCCACCTCTTATCGTTACGGGACCCTGGGGCATTGGTATGGGCCATCTCGTCGATCAGCGCAACTTCCGGATGGCGTGCCAGGATCGCGTCGATGTCCATCTCCTCCAATGACACTCCCCTGTATTCGACCTTCCTCGGAGGAATCACCTCCAGGTCGCGAATCTGGGCAGCGGTGGAGGGACGGCCGTGGGTCTCCACCAGCCCTACTACCACCTCGGTCCCCCGATGCTGGCGCCGCCAACCCTCATTGAGCATTGCGTAGGTCTTCCCGACACCCGGGGAGGCTCCCAAATAGAGACGAAGATTCCCACGTTCCACATACTCGATGGTACTGGTAGGTCAGATTGGGTAGGGGACTGTCACGTCTTTTTCACAGTTGATCAGGTGCAGAATAGGAGGATGGCTCGAATCTTGGTCGTCGATGACGACCCGTCTCTCCTCAAAGTGCTCCGGATCGGGTTGGTGGCCAAAGGCCACGATGTGCTCACCGCGGCGACCGGCGAAGAGGGCCTTTCCAAAGCAGCACTCCATGTTCCCGAGGTGATCGTGTTGGACCTTGGGCTTCCCGACATCGACGGTCTAGAAGTGGTGTCGCAAGTGAGGGAGTGGAGCTTGGTGCCTATCGTGGTGCTGTCGGCGAGCGGCCAGGAGGAGCGGAAGGTAGCTGCCCTCGATCGAGGCGCAGACGACTATGTGACCAAGCCGTTCGGGATGGCGGAGTTGGAGGCACGTATCCGCACTGCACTGCGGCACGATATCCGACCACGCGAAGGCGAGGCGGAGACACTCGCCGTCGGGGACATCCATCTGGACTTGGTGCACCACGAGGCCCGCCTCAAGGGGGAACTGATCGGTCTCACAGCCAAGGAGTTCGATGTGCTGGTCTTCCTGGCTCGCCATTCGGGGAAGTTATGCACCCGCAAAATGATTCTCGACGAGGTGTGGGGTGGCCAATACGGAGGCGAGGCGGAGACACTCCGTGTGTACGTATACCGGCTCCGCAAGAAGCTGGGAGATGTGGACGGGACCCTCTTGCGCAACTCCCCCGGTTTAGGCTACACACTGATGGTGCCTCCCTACCGGAATTAACGGACTTTTCGCGAAGGTGGGTCTTTGGTTCATGCCAATTTCACAACGAATCGCCGAGGATGATCACCGTGGCTGACATCTTGTCGTTGGTAGGCGTCGCAGTATTCGTAGCGGCCATGATCGGCATGATCAAGGGATTGGAGAAGGTATGACGGTGGTGCAGGGACTCCTCTTAGTTGTATCGGTCGCAGTGCTCATCTATCTCGGAGTGGCGATGATCCGCCCTGAGTGGTTCTGACCGCTTGATGGGGTTCTTCTGGACCGTCAGTGCCACCGTCGTCCTTCTGGCGATCACGTGGCGCTTCCTGGGTTCCTATATGGCTGCGGTCTTCGATGGGCGGATCAACTACTTGCGCTGGTTGGAGCGCCTGATTTACAGGCTACTCGCTGTTGATCCCGAACAGGAGCAGTCCTGGCAACGGTATGCAGGTGCGCTGGTTGTATTCTCCGGTGTCGCCATCTTGGTCACCTATACCTGTATGCGTATTCAGCAGCACATCGGAATCAATCCCCAGCACCAGCTCGATGTCAAGCCAGCACTCTCGTTCAATACAGCGGTCTCATTCGTCACCAACACCAACTGGCAGAACTATTCCGGCGAGTCGACAATGTCGTTCTTCACTTTGATGGTGGCGCTCACTGTCCAGCAGTTCGTCTCGGCCTCCGTCGGGATCGCGGTGGCGATTGCGATGGTGAGGGGTTTCGTGCGCAAGGACTGCGCGACTATCGGCAACTTCTGGGCCGATCTGGTGCGGTGCATCTTGTACATCATGGTGCCGATTTCGTTCTTGTTCGGCATACTCTGGGTGGCTCAGGGGGCGGTCGATACTCTAGGGGCATCGGTCCACGTGAAGAACGCCCTTACCGGATTCACTCAATCGATCGCGCGTGGACCGATGGGGTTCATCGAACCGATCAAGCAGTTGGGTACCAATGGCGGCGGCCCCTTCAATGCGAACGGTGCCCATCCCTACGAGAATCCGACTCCGTTGACCAACCTTCTCTCGTTAGTCTTGGTGCTGGCTATCCCTTTCGCCCTCACCTACACCTTCGGGAAGATGGCGGGGAAGATTCGCGAAGGAGTCGCTCTCCTGGGGGCGATGGTTCTCATATTCAGCGTGTGGGCGGGCATCGCCGCCTACGCGGAGCAACGACCTAATCCAGCGGTGGCCCGGGGAGCCGCAGTTACCCATACGGTGGTTCGCCAGAAGGCGGGGAACATGGAAGGCAAGGAGGTACGAAACGGCGCGTCGGCCTCCTCTCTCTACAACATCGCCTCCACTCAGACATCGACCGGATCGGTGGACAGCGCCAACGATTCGTTCAATCCGATGGGTGGGTTTGCACTTCTCACTGGCATGATGCTCGGAGAGGTGACGCCGGGCGGCGCGGGATCGGGCCTTTACACGATCCTCCTCATGGCTGTCATCGCCGTCTTCATCGGTGGCCTGATGATCGGGCGAACGCCCGAGTATCTCGGTAAGAAGATACAGGCGCGCGAGGTCAAGCTGGCCGCTATTGGCGTCCTGGTCATGCCGGTAACTGTCCTGATCATGACCGCCATCGCCGTCTCCATTCATGCTGGGCGGGTTGGGGCGCTGAACGCGGGTCCTCATGGTTTCACCGAGATCCTCTACGCATTCACTTCCCAGGCGAACAACAATGGTTCGGCTTTCGCGGGACTGAACGGCAATACCGCCTTCTACAACGTCATGGGGGCGATTGCCATGCTGATGGGTCGCTTCGCGGTGATGATCCCCTGCCTGGCATTGGGTGGGACTCTGGCAGCCAAGGGCTCGGTACCGGCAGGATTGGGAACATTCCGCACCGACACCCCGATGTTCTCTGGGCTGGTGGTTGGTGTAATTGTTATCATCGGCGGACTCTCTTTCTTTCCCGCGGTTTCGCTCGGTCCGATCGTCGAACAGCTCTCGACGGGCAAGTTCTTCTGATGTCTCCCGAACCGTCTGGGCCTGGCTCGCGAGTGATCCGTGCGCAAGGGGTCGCCCAGTCGCGCAGCCTCTTTGATGTGGAGATCCTGCGTCACGCGGCGGTCGATTCTCTCCGCAAGCTCAGCCTGCGTACCCAGGCCAGAAATCCCGTCATGTTCGTGGTTCTGGTCGGCACGGTGGTCACTCTCGTGGAATCGATAGCTCATCCGACTCTCTTTGACTGGTCGATCACGATCTGGTTGTTTGCCACGGTCCTGTTTGCCAATTTCGCCGAAGCGATGGCGGAGGGACGCGGTAAGGCCCAGGCCGACACCTTGCGCCGGATGCGGACCGAAACCCAGGCGCGCCGGCTTGGATCAGGCGGTGCCGAAGAACTGGTGCAGGCATCCGATCTGTCCAGGGGCGACATGGTGGTGTGCGAAGCCGGAGATCTGATCCCGTCCGACGGCGAGATCGTCGAAGGCATTGCTTCGGTCGACGAGTCGGCCATCACTGGCGAGTCCGCGCCGGTCATCCGTGAGTCGGGGGGTGACCGCTCTGCAGTGACCGGTGGAACCAGGGTTCTTTCGGACCGGATCGTGGTGAAGATCACCGCCGAGCGCGGTCATACCTTCCTCGATCGGATGATCTCCCTGGTGGAAGGCGCGAGGCGCCAGAAGACTCCCAACGAAATTGCTCTCACCATCTTGCTCGCCGCCCTGACAATCGTGTTCCTCCCCGTGGTGGTGGTGCTACAGCCCTTCGGCCACTTTTCGGGCGCAACGGTTTCGGTGGTCGTCCTGGTCTCCTTGCTGGTATGCCTTATCCCGACCACGATCGGCGCCCTCTTGTCGGCAATCGGGATCGCCGGCATGGACCGGCTGGTGCAGAAGAACGTGCTGGCAATGTCGGGCCGGGCGGTGGAGGCGGCCGGGGACGTGCAGACCCTACTCCTCGACAAGACAGGAACCATTACCCTCGGAAATCGAATGGCGTCGCAGTTCATCCCGGCCGGCGATCACGGTATGGAGGAGCTCGCCCAGGCAGCTCGGCTTGCCTCACTCGCCGACGAGACGCCAGAGGGTCGCTCGATCGTGGCGCTCGCCGACGAACTATTCAACCTCCGGGACCAGAAATTAGACGAAAGACATGTGTTCGTGCCGTTCACTGCTAACACGCGGATGTCCGGATTGGATCTCGTCGGCCAGAAGATTCGCAAGGGCGCAGCAGACGCAGTGAAAAGTTGGGTTGTCGAGCAGGGCGGCCGGATTCCGCCCGGCCTAGACGACACCGTGGCGAGCCTGGCCAGGGCGGGATCGACCCCGCTGGTGGTGGCCGAAGGACCGGAGATCCTGGGGGTCATCGAGCTGAAGGACGTTGTGAAGCAGGGAATGGTCGAACGATTCGACCAACTCCGTTCGATCGGGATCCGGACGGTGATGATCACCGGCGATAATCCGCTGACCGCGGCCGCCATCGCTGCCGAAGCCGGGGTTGACGACTTCCTTGCCGAAGCGACCCCGGAGACCAAGATGGAGCTGATCAAGGCCGAACAGGAGGGCGGCAAGCTGGTTGCCATGACCGGGGACGGCACCAACGACGCGCCGGCGCTTGCCCAGGCGGACGTCGGGGTTGCCATGAACAGCGGAACCACCGCTGCCAAGGAGGCGGGCAACATGGTGGACCTCGACTCCAACCCCACCAAGCTCATCGACATCGTCGAGATCGGCAAGCAGCTCCTCATCACCCGCGGAGCACTCACCACCTTCTCGATCGCCAACGACGTGGCCAAGTACTTCGCCATCATTCCCGCTCTCTTCGTCGCGACCTATCCCCAGCTCAACACCCTCAATATCATGAAGCTTCATTCACCTCAGAGCGCGGTGATGTCAGCAGTCATCTTCAACGCATTGATAATCGTCGCCCTCATCCCCCTCGCACTGCGCGGAGTCAAGTTTCGCCCGGTCGGAGCTTCATCGATATTACGTCGCAATGTGTTGGTCTACGGTGTCGGGGGGATCATCGTGCCTTTCGTATTCATCAAGCTGATCGACCTGTTCATCACCGCGGTTCACTGGTACTGAGATGCGGTATCCTGTGCTTTCGGTCGAGAGTTTGCACGTCATTCCGGGGACGACATGCTGACCCATCTCCGTCGTTCGATCGTTGCCTCGATCGTGTTCATCGTCCTCCTCGGATTCGGTTACAATTACGCTGGCTTGGCGGTATCGAGAGTCTTCTTCGCCCACCAGGCCAATGGGTCGATCGGCAAGAACGGCTCGCCGCTGATCGGACAGAATTGGACCGGTCCACATTGGTTCCAGGGAAGACCCGATTCCGACAACCCCCTTTCCACGGGCGCTGCCAACCTCGGACCACGATCGAAGCTCCTTGTGTCCGATGTAGCCAAGCAAATCGCCGTCTTGAAGAGAGAGGGCATTGCCCCCACCGCCGACTTGGTCACCACCTCGGGGAGCGGGATCGATCCCGACATCTCTCCGGCGGATGCGTACGACCAGGTGAAGGCAGTGGCCGACTCGAATCGCCTTCCCGTTTGGCAAGTGCGCCACCTGGTGGACGCTCATGTCCACGGCCGCCAGCTCGGGATCCTGGGGTCGCCATACGTGAACGTGCTCGAACTCAACGAGGCGCTCGCTGCGGAGAAGCACTGAGAGCCGGCACGCTCCAACCAGGTGGCGTGCGCCTCCAGCTCGGTGCAGTCGGGTGACCGTAGGCAAAGTCGGGTGATCAGAGATTGGCGAATGTCACCGAGCCCCCGGCGAGTGTCATCTTCCGGATGAACAGTTCGCGCGAGTTGGGGTAGCCGACCTTTCCGGGGAGCCATCCGTGGAATGCGAGATAGAAGTTGCCCGAAGGGTCGGAGAACGGTGCCGGTCCGCCCGGGCCTTCCTCCGGCGGTCCGGTCGATGCGAGGACGGGATCGGTCCCCACATCTGCGCAGGGTCCCGCCGGCGACCCGCAGGTGGCAAGGCCGATCGCATATGCGGCGGAATCTGAGGCGTTTCCCGAGAAGAACAGGTAATAAGTCCCCTGATCGAAAAGCATGGCGGGTCCTTCCACCTCGCCGCTCTCCCACCCCTGATCGGGGGCCAGGATCTCCACCGGGCTCCCGGCGAGTGAGAGGCCGTCGGCGGCGAGGGGAGCCGACCAGATCTTCGGAGGGATGCCGTCCCCTCCGTTGCCATTGCTCTTCCAGACCAGGTATGGCTGCCCGTTCCCGTCGAGAAAAGGAGCCGGATCGATGGAGCCGTCGTCGGCACTCTGGCAGATCAACGGGTTGGCAGATGTGTCCTGGTAAGGTCCCTCTGGCTTGGTCGCGGTCGCTACCGAGATGCAATCCTGGCCGGTGAGGTGTACGGCAGCCGTATAGAACATCACATATCTGGATCCGATAGCAAGAACTCCGGGGGCCCAGGTGAACCCGGTCGATGCCCACGACGGCAGGTTGGTGAGCGCGTCGCCGAGCGACTGCCAGGTGGTGAGATCGGTGGAGTCGATCACCTGCACGTTGCCGAGCGCTGAATTGGTGGCATACGCGTAATAGGTCGATCCAACTCTGAGGACGGCAGGATCGGGGAAGTCGAAGGGATAGCTGGGCCCTCCGCTCGCCGCGGCTGCGACGCCGTTGTTCTGCTGGGCTTGCTGGCAGCTCCCGGACACCGCGTCCAGGGAGGACACAGCCTTGGCGTTGTCCCCGACCGAGATTGCATTGAGTGCCTGCTGCACGCCGACCAAACAACGCGACAGCGTATTGGCGTATTCGGCTTCGGCGTATGCCTTGAGCCCGGTCGCGTCGAGCTTCTGGTTGAGAGCTGCTAGGTCGGACTGTGCCTGGGCGAGAGAGGTCTGGAGATCGTCGCGCTGTTTGGTGCGCTGGCCCAGCGTGGCAACGGTGGCCTCGAGGTCGTCAGTCCGGTTGACCAAGGTCGCCCGGGTGCGGGCCAGCGCAGCTTGAGTGGAGTGAAGTCTGGTATCGAGCCGGTAATAAGCCCACCCAGCCGCCGCGACTACCAGTAGTGCCGCGAGGCTCGCCGCAGCCACCCTCACCTGGTTGCGCCGCTTCTGGCGTCTCGCGGTCGCCCCTGCCCGGCCCGGGGAAGGCGGAGCGGAAGGCACCGACGAGGCGGTCGCACCCCTACTTGCCGGTGCTGCGCTCCGGGAGGTGGGCCCGCCTACTGCCACGTTTCCCAGTGAAGGGCGTCCTCCAGGGGCCGGCGTCTCCGCCACCCGGCCCTCTCCAGGTCGGGCACTTCCTCCAGGTGGGTCACCGGGCCGATGCACAGCCATGCCACCGGCCTTATTGACTCGGGAATTCCAAGGAGCTCCCGTAGGACGGGTTCGCGGTAGAACGACACCCATCCCATCCCGAGGCCCTCGGCGGTCGCCGAAAGCCAGAGGTTCTCGATAGCGAGGCACACCGAGAAGAGACCGGCATCGTGAATGGTGTAACGACCGAGCACCGCCGGCGCTCCGCGGGAATGGTCGTAGGTGACCACCACCGACACGCTGGACTCCAGAATGCCCTCGATCTTGATATTGGCGAAGAGACGGGACTTCCCCTCGTCGAGGGAGCTGGCGAAGCGCTCCCGCTCGCAGGTGACGTGGTCCCAGAACTTCTTCTTGGTCTCCGGATCGGAGACGACGACGAAGTCCCACGGTTGGGTGAGTCCGACGCTGGGGGCCGAATGGGCGGCTCCCAGGATCCGCCGGAGAACCTCCGGGTCGATCGGCTCGCCGGTGAACTCCGCTCGCACGTCACGGCGGCGATGGATGGTCTCGTAGAGCCCGGGGTCGCGGAGGCCGTCGGTCATGGCTCCCAGCATTGCCGATCCGGGAGCGGAGACGCTCACCACAACGATGGTCCGGGGCGAAAAGCCCCCGAATCTATCGGTGCGGACAATTCGTGACCCGGACTCGGTTCAATCATGGACACCCTCTTCGTGCCCCACGTGGCTGGCGGGTTCCAACTGGAACGTGGAGTGCCCGAGGTCGAAGTGTCCCTGGAGGCACTCCTGGAGACGGTCGAGCAGCGGTCCTGCCTGCCCGGTGGCCCAGCATTCGTCGGACACCACAACATGGGCGGAGAGCACCGGTAGGTCGGAGGTGAGGGTCCAGGCGTGCAGGTCGTGGACTGCGAGCACTTCGGGCATCTGGAGAATGTGGTCGCGCACTTCGACCACGTTCACCGACTCGGGTGCGCCTTCGAGCAGGATCCGCCCCGAGGCGGCAAGCAGCTCCCAGGACGAATGGACCATTATGATCACCACCAGCAGCGAGGCGATCGGATCGGCCCGGTCGAATCCGGTGACGTCCACGATTCCCCCGGCGATGGCCGTCGCCACGAACGCCGCCAGATCGGTCGCTACGTGGCGGACCACCCCCTCGACATTGAGCGATGCCATGTCGGCGTTGCGCAGTACCCAGGTCGCCGCGAGGTTGACCACTATGCCTGCGCAGGCCACCTCCACCACTCCCAACCCTGCCACCGCCGGAGGGTGGACCAGCCGGCGGATGGCGGTCTGGAGGACCAGCCC
>JAKAWH010000091.1 GCA_021817065.1 Actinomycetes bacterium | reverse complement strand
GTAGAGCCGGTCGGAGGTGTCGTAGTCGGTGGAGACCGTCTCGGGATTGCAGTTCACCATCACCGTTTCGTAACCGGCCTCCCGTAGCGCCCAGCTCGCGTGAACGCAGCAGTAGTCGAACTCGATCCCCTGACCGATCCGGTTGGGACCCGACCCGAGGATGATCACCCGGGAAACCTCCGAGGTGCCCACCTCGTCCTCGTCCTCGTAGGTCGAGTAGTGGTACGGGGTAAGCGCTTCGAATTCGGCCCCGCAGGTGTCCACCGTCTTGAAGGTCGCCGCGGCCCCGGTAGCCAGGCGGGTCGCGCGCACCTGGTCCTCGCCGAGACCCCATAGCCAACCGAGCTGGGCGTCGGAGAAACCGAGTCTCTTCGCCCGGCGCCACTCCCGGGCGCTCATCGCCGCCGGCGATTCCGAAGCCAACTCGGCGCGCTCTTCCACGATGAGCGATATCTGATCGAGGAACCAGGGATCGACCGCGGTCACCCGCGCTAGGTGATCGACGTCGACTCCCCTCCGCAGAGCGGCCTCCAAGTGGAATGGTCTCTCGGGAGTGGGAACCGCCGCCCGCCGGAGCAGCTCGTCGTCGCTGAGAGCATCGAGGATCCGCTCGCCCGGATCGCAATTGAGCCCGAAGCGGCCCTGCTCCAAAGAACGCAGCGCCTTTTGCAACGATTCGGGAAAAGTTCGCCCGATGGCCATCGCTTCGCCCACCGATTGCATCTTGGTTCCGAGGGTGTCGGGCACACCGGGGAACTTCTCGAACGCCCAGCGGGGAACTTTTGTCACCACATAGTCGATGGTGGGCTCGAAGCTCGCCGGTGTGCTTCCGGTGATGTCGTTCACCACTTCGTCGAGGGTGTAGCCAACTGCCAAACGGGCTGCGATCTTGGCGATCGGAAAGCCGGTGGCCTTGGACGCCAGCGCGGAAGACCGGGACACCCGGGGGTTCATCTCGATGACCACCATCGCCCCGTCGATCGGATTGATGGCGAATTGGATGTTCGAGCCGCCGGTCTCCACCCCGATGCGACGGATGCAGGTGAACGCCGCGTCGCGCATGGCCTGGTACTCCACGTCAGAGAGCGTCTGGGCGGGAGCGACGGTGATCGAATCGCCGGTGTGCACCCCCATCGGGTCGACGTTCTCGATCGAGCAGATCACGACGCAGTTGTCCGCTGAATCACGCATGACCTCCAGCTCGAACTCCTTCCATCCGACGATGGAACGTTCGATGAGGATCTCCGAAATGGGGCTCGCCGCCAGCCCGGCGCTCGCCACCGCAACCAGTTCCACCATGTCGTGGGCGACACCGGTCCCCTTGCCCCCCAGGATGAATGACGGCCGGACGATCACCGGGAATCCCACCGCCTCCGCGGTCGTCACTGCTTCCTCCACGCAGGAGGCGAACCCGGAGTCGACCACGATGAGACCCACCTCGGTCATCGCCGCCTTGAAGAGCTCGCGATTCTCGGCAGTGCGGATGGCGTCCACCCCCGCCCCGATCAGTTCCACCCCGTAGGTCTCCAGCGCGCCGCACTCGACCAGCTCCATGGCGGCGTTCAGGGCACTCTGCCCGCCCATTGTGGCCAGCACTGCATCGGGGCGCTCCTGGGCGATGATCGCGCTCAGGACGTCGACGTCGAGCGGCTCCAGGTAGGTCGCGTCGGCGAAGCCAGGGTCGGTCATGATGGTGGCCGGATTGGGATTGACCAGCACTACCCGGTATCCCTCTTCGGCGAGGACCCGGCACGCCTGGGTGCCCGAGTAATCGAACTCGCAGGCCTGCCCGATCACGATCGGTCCCGACCCGATCACCATGATCGAGTGCAGGTCCTCCCGGCGGGGCATCAGCGAACTCCTTCCATCAGCGCCCGGAACTCCTCGCGTCCACTCACCGGCGCTCTCCTTCCATCAGCGCCCGGAACTCCTCGCGTCCGCTCACCGGCGCTCTCCTTCCATCAGCGCCCGGAACTCCTCGAACAGGTAGCGCGCATCGTGAGGCCCCGGCCCCGCTTCCGGGTGGTACTGCACTCCGAAGGCAGGAACCTCGGTACACGATATTCCTTCTACCACGCCGTCGTTGAGGTTGAGGTGGGTGACCTCGACGCCGGCGGGCAGGTCCCCGTCCACCGCGTAGTTGTGGTTCTGGCTGGTGATCTCCACCGCCCTGGAGGCGAGGTTGCGAACCGGGTGATTGGCCCCGTGGTGACCGAAGCGGAGCTTGTAGGTCTTCGCACCCAAGGCACTGGCAAGCACCTGGTGTCCGAGGCAGATACCGAACACTGGAACCCGCCCGAGAAGCGCGCGCACGTTATCGGCTGCCCATCCCAGCGCCGCCGGATCGCCGGGCCCGTTGGAGAGAAAGACGCCGTCGGGCCTCGCTTCGAGCACCTCGGCCGCCGGCGTCGATGCGGGGACCACCGCCACCGAGGCGATGGATGCCAGTTGGCGGAGGATGGAAGTCTTGATCCCGAAATCGTAGGCGACCACCGTTAGCCGGCCCCCGCTGCGTTCGTAGGGCGCGCCGGTGGTCACCGTCGACGCGAGATCCCGCCCGTCGGTTCCCGGCTCCGCCAGCGCCGACTCCACCAGCTCGGAATACGATAGAGCGCCGAAGGCTGCGGGCAACGAGCCCGACTGGCGCAATCTGCGGGTCAGCATTCGGGTGTCGACTCCCGACAAGACAGGGACTCCCTGGCGGGCCAGGTACGACTCCAGGCTCTCTGCCGACCTCCAGGAGCTGGGCCGCCGGGCCAGATCGCGCACCACCACCCCGCGGCAGAAGAGGCCACGGCTCTCGTCGTCGTCTGGGGTAACCCCGTAGTTGCCGATGTGGGTGTAGGTGAACGCGATCATCTGCCCCGCATAGGACGGGTCGGTGACGATCTCCTGGTAACCGCTCATTGCTGTGTTGAACACCAGCTCCCCAATGGCGACACCGCCTGGGGGTTCGGCGCCGCATAACTCACCGGTGAACGACGTCCCGTCGGCCAGGACCAGTAGTCCCTCGCTCCTCATCGCAGCGGCTCCCCACCGCCCAGGCCGGCAGCTATCCGAAGGCTCCTCATCGCAGCGGCTCCCCACCGCCCAGGCCGGCAGCTATCCGAAGGCTCCTCATCGCAGCGGCTCCCCGTCCACCACCACCGGCTCACCCCGAAATATCGTGTGGCGGACCCGCCCGGTGAGCTTGCGCCCGTCGTAGGGAGTGTTGGCCGAAAGGGACGCGAGCCGGTTCCGGTCGACCACCCAGGTGGCCGCCGGATCGAAGACGCACAGGTTGGCGGCCGAGCCTGCGCGGACCGTACCCCCCTGGGCGCCCTCCAGCCCGGCAATACGGGCAGGAACGACCGACATCGCCTCCACAACCACTGCAGCCGCCTCCTCGAAGGAGAGTACCGGCATATCGTCGAGCCCGGTCGACAGACCCGAACCGGAGGTGAGTACAGTCCACACCACCCCCAAGGCGGTTTCCAGCCCCAGCATCCCCGGCGGGGCCTGATCGAAGGGGAGCTCCTTGGAGTCGGCCGGATGGGGAGCGTGGTCGGTCGCCACCACCACTTCGCCCGACACCAGGGCGTTCACCAGGGAGCGGACGTCCTCCGCCGGCCGCAGTGGAGGATTGACCTTGAATTGGGGGTCGTAGGAAGCGACCTCGGCATCGCTCAAACTCAGATGATGAGGCGCCACCTCGCCGGTGACCGGAAGCCCGGCCTTGAACGCCTTGCGTACCAGGTCGAGAGTGCCGGTAGTCGAGATATGCAGCAGGTGGAGGCGGCATCCGGTCAAGCGGGACAGGGCGATGTCCCGAGCCGCCATCACCTCCTCCGCTTCTGCCGGAATACCGGGAATGCCCAGAAACGACGACCAGCGTCCCTCGTGCATGTGCCCTCGGTAGGCCAGGCGCGCCTCCTCGCAATGCTCGGCGATGATGGCCCCGAGACCCCCGGCGTACTCCATCGCCCGTCTCATCAGCAGCGCGTCCTGGACACCTGCTCCATCGTCGGTGAAAAGGCGGACGCCCGCTTCGAACATCTCGCCCATCGGCGCCAGTCGCTCCCCCTTCCGGCCCGCTGTAATGGTTCCGGCAACCGCCACCTCGGTCATCGCTCGAGTAGCGCGCTCTTGCACATAACGCACTACCTCGACCGAATCGATCGGGGGATCGGTGTTGGGCATGGCCACCACCGCGGTATACCCGCCCCGCGCCGCGGCCCTCGAGGCGGACTCGACGGTTTCGCACTCCGGATTGCCGGGGTCGCGCAGGTGAGCATGCAGGTCGACCAGTCCAGGGAGCACCAGGCACCCGGAAGCGTCGACGACCCGCCGCCCCCCGGCTGCGTCGATCGAGCTTTCAACTGCGACAATCTCTCTGTCGTCGATCGCTACGTCCGCGCGCCGGACCCCGCTCGAATCGACGACGGTCGCCCCGCGTACCACCATCCCCTTCACCGGACCTCCTCGTCGCTGGCCCCGATCGAATCCGGTTGGTGAGCATCACCGCCGTCCACAGCCAACACCTGGCCGGAACTCTCACCGGTGGGAAGGCCGCTTCCCAGCAACCAGAAGAGCACCGCCATTCTCACCGGAACGCCGTTGCGCACCTGGTCGCCCACCACGCAGAACTCGCGGTCGGCCACTTCTGGGTCGATCTCCACCCCCCTGTTCATCGGACCAGGATGCATCACGGTTGCGCGTCCAGGAAGCAAAGCGGCCCTCCTACGGGTGAGCCCCCACCGAGCGGTGTACTCACGCTGTGATGGCAACAGCGACTCGTCGGTACGCTCGGACTGGAGTCGCAGGAGATAAACGATGTCGGCATCCGGAAGAACCCGATCAAGATCGACCTCGACCGACACCGGCCATCCATCCAGGCAGGGTGGCATCAAGGTGGCCGGTCCGACCAGGGTCACCCGGGCCCCAAGGGCCGTGAAGGCTTTGACGTTGGATCGCGCCACCCGGGAGTGCTTGACGTCCCCCACGATGACGGCGTGGAGGCCTGCCATGGTGAATGCTGCTCCACCGAACCGGCGGTGCAGCGTATAGCAGTCGGCAAGCGCCTGGGTGGGGTGTTCGTGCCAGCCGTCGCCGGCATTGACCACAGCGGCATCGGTCCATCGCGACACGAGCCGTGCCGCACCCGCCGATGCATGCCGCACGACGAATGCGTCCGCACCCATCGCCCCCAAAGTCTGGACCGTGTCGCGCAAACTCTCCCCCTTGCTCATCGAGGAGCTCTTCACCGCGAAGCTCATCACATCGGCAGAGAGTCTCTTGGCAGCGGCCTCGAAGGAAAGACGGGTCCGGGTGGAGTCCTCGTAGAAAAGGGCGGCGATCGTCTTGCCCCGCAGTGCGGGAACCCGCGGGATCGAACGCGAGGAGACCTCCGCAAAGGAGTCCGAAAGGCGCATTATCGACTGGATGCCGGCGGCACCCAGGTCGTCGACCGAGAGGAGGGAGCGGCTCACTACAGTCTGCCCCGCGAATCGTGAGGTTCCCCCGCTCTCACTTCCCGCGCGCTCACACCAACTCCCCGATGGCCACCCCGCCAGCCGAGACCTCGACGTGCTCGTCGCGCCGGGTCGGCAGGTTCTTGCCCACGTAGTCGGCCTTGATCGGAAGCTCCCTGTGTCCCCGGTCGACCATGACCGCGAGCTGGACCGCACGGGCGCGCCCGTAGTCGGCAAGCGCCCCCAGGGCGGCGCGCACGGTGCGTCCGGTGCAGATCACATCATCCACCAGGATTACCACCCGGCCGGTGAGGTCAGCCGGAATGAACGTCGCCTCTTCGGGAGCGACGGGTCTCAGTCCGAGATCGTCCCGGTAGAAGGAGATGTCCATACGCCCGACCGGCACGGCCTGTCCACCTATGGACGTCAAGAGAGAGGAGAGGCTCTCTGCCAGCGGCACTCCCCCGGTCTGGAGCCCGACCAGCACCAGGCCAGCGGTGCCCTTGTTGCGTTCCACGATCTCGTGGGCGATCCGGGTGAGCGCCCGGGAAACATCGTCGGGTCCGAGTACCTGCGCCCGGGCAGCAAAAACGCCGCCCATCACCGGCGGCGCGCTCTCAGCCTCTGTCGACACTAGGCTCCTCTCCCCGTCCGGGCCTCACGGGACCCGGTTCACGGTTCGAAGTCTCACTATACATTGCTCCGCCCCACGGGTCCGGCAATGTTTCGGGGGCGGCTAACCCCGTACTTCGTCGGCGATGGCAGCCAGGATCCCGTTCAGAAAGGGTCCCGACCCCTCGGTCGAGTACCTCTGCGCGAGCTCGACCGCCTCGGAAAGGATCACCGCAGTGGGCACCTCGGGCTCAGCGATGAGCTCGAAGGCGGCGATACGGGCGATGACCAGGTCGACCACCGGCATCCGTGACGGTTCCCAATCGATTGCGTGGGCTCCGATCAGCTGGTCGATGGTGTCCCGCCGATCGTCCACTCCTCGGATCAGGCGCTCGATGAACTCGCCCGGCGCAACCGGGAGATCGGAGAGCAATGCGGCGGCCGGAAGCTCCTTCGATTCAGCCTCGTAGAGCAGAGCGAGCGCTCGCTCCCGGCCGGCTCTGCGGGAGCCCGGTTCGGCGAAACGTTCGCCGGTGGTGCCGGCGATCTCTAAGCCCGGGTTATGTACTCGCCGGAGCGGGTGTCCACCCGCACCCGGTCTGCCACGTCCACGAAAAGAGGAACCTGCACAACAAGACCAGTCTGGAGCGTCGCCGGCTTGCGAGCGCCCTGCACCCGGTCGCCCTGGACTCCCGGTTCGGTCTCGGTGACCTCCAACTCGACCGCCGCAGGCAGGTCCACTCCCACCACCACCTCCCCGAAAAAAGAAATGCTGGCCGACGAACCCTCCACCAGGTACCTGACCGCCTCTCCCAGGGCAGCCGTATCCACCGGGATCTGGTCGAAACTCACGTTGTCCATGAACACGTACTGGTTCCCGTCACGGTAGAGGAACTGCATCTCCTTCTTCTCGATAATCGCCTGCATGAGCTTCTCGTCAGCCCGGTAGGTCCTGTCGAGCACCGCGCCGGTCTTCACGTTCCGCAGCTTGGTCCGCACGAACGCCCCGCCCTTGCCCGGCTTGACGTGCTGGAACTCGATCACTGCGAATAACCCGCCTTCGACCTCGAGGGTCATCCCGTTACGCAGGTCGTTGGTGGAAACCGCTGGAGACATGCCGCCGATGCTACAGGGTCGTCCCTACCGCCCCGTCCCTCCCGTCCTTCACTGCCTGCTTCGGGGCCCGGGTGAGCACTTCACACCCCCCGGATGTCACCACCACCGTATCCTCGATCCGGACTCCCCCAACCCCGGGCAGGTACACGCCCGGCTCTACCGTCACCACGTTGCCCACCTCCAACCACTCTTCTGATGAAGCCCCTACCCACGGGGCTTCGTGGATGTCGAGGCCCACCCCGTGGCCGGTCCCGTGCATGAACGCATCCACCCATCCCGCCGCGTCGATCACCTCCCTGCATGCAGCATCGACTGCGCGGGCTTCCACCGCCGCCTTCACCGCGGCCACCCCTGCCAACTGGCTGGAAGTCACAACCGCGACAATTCGCTCCTGCTCCCCGTCCGCCAGGTCCCCCACCCACACCGTCCGGGTCATGTCCGATCGGTATCCCTCTACGGTCGCCCCGAAATCGATCACGATCGGCTGGTGCGGTTCCAGCCGATCGGCCGAGGCCCGGTGGTGGGGCATCGCTCCGTTCGGACCGCCCGCCACGATGGTCTCGAAAGCTGGCTCCGAAGCCCCTCGCCGCCGCATCTGGAAGTCCAGCTCCACCGCAAGGTCCGCTTCGGTGATCCCACCGCCCCCCGAAAACCACTCCTCGAGCTGGGCGATCACCGCTGCAAGCGCATCGTCGGCTATGCCCGCCGCGGCCCGGATCCGGGCCAGCTCACCGGCGTCCTTGATCTTGCGGAGCCCCTCCACCAGGCCACCCAGGGGCACCAGTCGGTCCGGACCAAAAGCGTCCCCTGCGGTGAAGCGGGCATGGTGGGCAAATGAAAGATGCTCAGACTCGAAGCCGACTCTCCCCAGGCCGCCGGCCGCGTCCACTATGGCAGCAAGCTGGGCAGGGGGGTTGCCGATACTCACCTCGGCGTGCACTCCGGCCCGAGCCAGCTCGTCACCCGCCTGATCTTGGTAGCGCCCGTCGGTGGCGAGAAACGCGCCGTCGAGCGTGGCGAGGAGCATCCCCGCCGAACCGGTGAATCCGGTCAGGTAACGCAGGTTGCTGCGGGAGGCGACCAGTAGCGCGTCCACGCCGGCAGGCTCCAGCAACGCGCGTAGCCGGGACAGGCGTCCAGCTACGTCCATCTTTGGGAGGCTCAAGCTCGGCTCCTCATCTCCCGCGCCAATTCCGCCAGGGTCTCCGTCACCAGCACCGGGTCGATCCCGCCGACAAGTTCGACGCCCGACGGGCCGTCGAGAACGAAGCTCAAGCCCCCCCCTGCCACCTTCTTGTCGCCGGCCATGTAGGCAACCAGCCTCTCCGGATCGCCCAGTGGAGGAAGGTGCTCGGCAAGACCGTATGAGGCAACCACCCGGTCGTGGTACGCGACGCGGTCGGTATCGATCCTGCCCAGCCGGAATGCGAGGCGGGCTGCGAAGACCAGCCCGGCGGCAACCGCCTCCCCGTGGCGGAGTACTCCCCCAGCCGCTTCGACCGGCCCGGCAGCTCGCGCCAGCGCGTCGGCTTCCAATGCGTGACCAAGGGTGTGCCCGTAGTTGAGGATGGCACGCCTGCCGGAGGTCTCCCGTTCGTCCTCACCCACCACTGCTGCCTTCAACGACACGCACCGGGCTACCTGCTCGGGCAGGGACAGCTCTTCCAGGCCGGGGGCGCCGATGAAGGCGTACTTGGCCACCTCGCCCAGCCCGCTGCGCATCTCGCCGGCAGGCAGGCTCGCCAGTACCTCCGTGTCGCAGACCACCCCGGCGGGTTGCCAGAAGGAGCCCACCAGATTCTTGCCCTCGGGGAGGTTGACTCCCGTCTTGCCGCCGATGGCCGCGTCCACCTGCCCCAGAAGGGTGGTGGCAACGTTCACGCAGGCGATTCCCCGGTGGTAGACAGAAGCAGCGAACCCGCCCACGTCGGTGACCACCCCGCCCCCCAGCGCCACCACGACATCCTTGCGGGTGAGGCCAAATCGGGCGAAGCGGCGGCAAAGATCCTCGACTGTTCCCAGCTTCTTGGCCACCTCACCGCCGGGAATGACCATTCGCTCCTGATCAAGCCCGGTTTCGACGGTTACCCCCACCGCCTCCTGTGTAACCACGGCGGCCCGCCGTGCACCATCGGGGATCAGGCTTGCAAGCTCACCCAACGCACCGGGTCCGACCACGACCTCGTATTGCGTCCCGGCAGTGCGCACCGGGACGCGGATCAAAGCTGTCATCGCCTCCCGGCCCGCCGTGCCGGCGGCAGGCAGATCGCCCTGCGCTCCCGGCTCACCGGCGCCCCACACGACCCAGGGATCGCAGGACCCTGTCAACCACCTTGTCGACGTCCCCGTCGTCGACGTCCAAGGTCACCGTGGCGATCTCCTGGTACAGGCTTCGCCGGGCGGCATCCAGATTCGCCATCGAGGTGCGCAGGTCCCCATCTGCCAGAAGTGGCCGGCCCGCTCCAGTTCCAATGCGGGCGACCAGGGTGGGCACCGCCGCCCGCAGCCAGACCACGATCCCCCCTTCTCTCATCAGGCGCCTGTTCTCCGGGTCGACCACCGCTCCTCCGCCCACTGCGACGATCACCGCTTCCTGGACCCCCAGCACCCACCGTAGGCAGCGGGTCTCCTGAGCCCGGAAATACTCCTCACCATGCCGGGCGAAAATCCCGGCCACCGAAAGTCCGGCCATCTTCTCGATCTGGGCGTCGGTGTCTACGTAACCCCACCCCAACCGGGGAGCCAGTAGGGGAGCGACCGATGACTTGCCTGATCCGGGCATCCCGACCAGCAGGACCTTGGGCGGGGGCCCAGCGTCCGCGACCGATGACGTATCGGCCGGGTACGAGGTTCTCCGGCCGTAGAAGTCGGTCATCATCTACGCACCTCCCAACATCCAGTCTACCTCCCCAACCCCGAGACGAAAGCATCCCGATTGCGCACCAACTCGACGAGGGAATCCCCCCCGAATTTGCGCAGAGCCTCGCCCGCCAAGACGAGGGAGACCATCGACTCGGCCACTACCCCCATGGCGGGGACCGCGGTCACATCGGTTCTCTCCTTGAACGACACCGTCTCCTCCTTGGTGACCGTGTCGACCGTGGTCAAGACCGGCCGGTTGAGGGTAGCCAGCGGCTTCATCCACGCTCGGGCAATGACCGGTGACCCGGTGGACATCCCTCCCTCGATGCCCCCCGCCCGGGCAGTGTCGCGTACGTAGCCGGCCGATTCGCCCCGCTCGGGGTCCCAGCGGATCGCGTCGTGGGCCTCGGACCCACGAAGGTGGGCTGTCCGCGTCCCGTCCCCGATGGCAACCGCCTTCACCGCCTGGATACTCATGAGCGCCTGGGCAATCATTCCGTCCAGCCTGCGGTCCCAGTGCACATGGCTCCCCAAGCCGACCGGGACCCCGTAGGCGATTACCTCCACCACCCCTCCGATGGAGTCCCCATCCTTGGCGGCAGCCTTCACCTCCTCGATCATCGCCGCCTCCGCTTCGGCCGAAAAGCACCTCACCGGCGAGGCGTCCACCCGCTCCAGGTCATCCGGGCCGGGTGGGGAGGTGCCCGGAGCGATCAGCTCCACTTCCGCCTTGCCCATCGCAACCACGTGGCTCACCGCCGCGACCCCGAGCCGGGAGAGCAGTGCCTTGGCCAGGCACCCGGCCGCCACTCGGGCGGCGGTCTCCCGTGCGGAGGCCCGTTCCAGAACGTCGCGGGCGTCGTCGAGTCCGTATTTCTGCATGCCTGCCAGGTCGGCATGACCGGGACGGGGGGCAGTCAGGGTCTTCGCTGGAGCTCCAGGAGCAGGAGACATCTCCTGCTCCCACTTGGGCCACTCGGTATTGGCGATCTCTATGGCTACCGGTGAACCGAGCGTTCGGCCGTGCCGGACTCCCCCGACAAGTGCCACCTCGTCCTGCTCGAAACGCATCCGCGGCCCGCGCCCGTAACCAAGGCGCCGGCGTGCCAGCTCCCCTTGGACTTCCTCGACCGTAAAAGGGAGACCCGCAGGCAGCCCCTCGATGATCACCACCAGGGCGCGACCGTGTGACTCGCCAGCGGTCAGGAAGCGGAGCACCCTACGAATCTACCGGCCGGGTGGGTGCGCCCTGTGCGATGGACTCAGGGTAACCGGTCCCTCGCTGCGCGTCGCCACGACCTGCTTGCACCGTATGGGCGCCGTGGCGCCCGGTCCTACCCCACTTCCATCGAGACGATGGGCGCGAGAAGAGACAACGAGGAAGGTGAGCCGGAGAAGGTAGCGTCCCCGTAGGTGATGATCCCTCCTGCTGCAGTCAGCATCCAGTAACCCTTGCCGTCCTGGGTGGCCCAGATCCCGATGATGGTGGTGCAGGGGGCGGTGGTACCGGCAACCACCAGGTTTCCGCCTCCCGGATTCCCGACGCCTACCGGAAAGACACACGCAGCGTAGGACCCGAAGGCATTGCCATAGGAGGTGGCGTCTCCGAAGGGGTAGACCCACCCGTTGGCATCTGCCAGCCAGTAGCCCTTACCGTCGGCGGTGGGAGTGATGCCGACGGTCGGGCACAACTCTGTCCCAGTCGGTCCACACTTGTTAT
>JAKAWH010000090.1 GCA_021817065.1 Actinomycetes bacterium | reverse complement strand
AGGCGTGAAGGGCGATCTCCCCGTAGTCGCCGTTGGTGGGATTGCCGAAGTATCCGTTGTGGATGAAGGTGTTGTCGAGCAAAGCATTGCCTTCGGGGTCGTAGACGCACCCGAAACCGGGGGTCTGGACGCCGCCGCTGTTGGAGCAGGTGACTCCTTTGGCGGGATGGCCACTGTCAGGGTACGGAACGAAAAGGATTCCCCAGGAGCCATTGTTCTCGAATGTGTTGTGCATCACTGTGTCGAATCGGCCTCCGGAAACGGTCATTCCGGTCCCGATCGGTCCCTGCGCGGCCGAGCCGGACGCGGGCACGTCGGCGTTGTTGTTGTCGTGTACATAGTTGTTCATGAACACCCAGCACGACCGGGTGTGGGTGATCGGGCTGGTCTTGCCGTTCGGGCAGCGGCCATCCTGAGGGGGCGGCGGATCCCCACCGATCTGGGTGTTGGTGTCGAAACCGTCCTGGTTGTGGTCGAACTGCGAGTTCTCCACGATGACCTGGCCCCCCGAGTTGGTCCCGGAATATCCCAGGGCGTTGTACTCGAACCACGAATGATCGATGGTGACGTCGCAGAGTTGCTGGCACGCACCCACATAGGCGCCCGAGTCGTTCATGTTGGAGGCGTAGACCTGGTTCCACTCGGCCGGACCGGCCGCGGAGTTGGAAAAGATGCCGTAGGTGGGGATCACACTTTCCGATCCGTTGAAGGTACTGGTCGCGGTGAGGTAGCTGCCCCAATACCCGTGCATTCCGATCTTGCCCGAACCCTGACCGCCGTCCCACCAGATCTCGTAACCCGCCGAGCCGGTCCCGTTCAAGAAGTTGCAGACGGTCATGTTCTCGATCCAGGTGTTGTCGGCCTCGAAGACCACGATGCCGTTGCGGCCGATCGCCTTGCCGTCCCGGGTCGCTCCGTAGGTCTGGTACTGAGGGCTGGAGTCACAGGGATGGGGCGCCCCGGCCCTGGTGCCGTCGATGATGACGCTGTTGCGGTTCATGCCCCGGACGTGGAGTCTGGCCTTGTCGATCACCACTCCGCCGAAATCACCGTTGGACGCCTGGGTGGCGGAAGGAACGTGGGTGAGGTCGTCGGTCTCGTGGTAGTCGCCGGGGCCCACCAGGATCCATGCCCCCGGCTTGGCGGCGTTCACCGCCGCCTGGATGGTCGAGTACTGGCCCTTGATGCCGTGGTAGCTCCCCACGAGGAGCACTTGGCCCGAACCGGAGGTACTGGCAGAGTTGCCTGCTCCAGTCGACGAGCAGGCAGCCAGGATCACAAGTAGGGCGGCCGCGCTGGCGGTCGCAATTCGGGTACGTGTCACGTCCTATCCTCCCGAAGATCGATTGCCCGAATTCTTAGCAGATCCCAGCGATCGGCGAGTCACTTTTTGCAAAGAGTGCACGCCGGCCGGCTCGGGCATCACCTGCCCGAGGGGAGAGAACCGGGTGGTCCCTCAGGTGTAGGTGTAGAAGCCCTGGCCTGACTTGCGTCCCAGAAGCTCGGCCGACACCATCCGCCGCAGGGTGGGAACCGCCGCGTAGTTCGGGTCGCGGAACTCCTCGTAGAGAGCGTCGAGAATAGCGAGAGAGGTGTCCAGCCCCACCAAGTCGAGCAGGGCGAACGGTCCCATCGGGAACCCGCAGCCGCCCTTCATCGCAGCGTCGATGTCCTCCTTGGAGGCGACTCCGTTCTCGTAGAGGCGGATCGCATTGTTGAGGTACGGGAAAAGGAGGGCGTTGACGATGAAGCCTGCCTGGTCCTTCACCGTAACCGGGGTCTTCCCGCACGCCTCGGCGAAGCCGATTGCCTCGATGATGGTCCCCTCCTCGGCGGTGATCGGGCGCACCACCTCGACCAGCGACATCATGGGTGCCGGGTTGAAAAAGTGGATCCCGCATACCTTGGCGGGGCGCCCGGTTGCCATCGCCATCTCCACGACGGGGAGGGTCGACGTGTTGGTCGCCAGCAAAGCGGAGTCCTGGCACACTCGATCAAGCTCCTGGAAAAGGTGTTTCTTGGCCTCGAGGTCCTCGATCACCGACTCGATGACCAGGTCGCAATCGGAGAGGTGATGCAACTCGGAGGTGGCGGTGAGGCGGCTGAGGACGGCGTCCCGGGCTGCCTCGTCGATCTTGCCCTTGTCGACTTGGCGTTTGAGGGATTTCTCGATGCCGGCAACCATGTTGTCCGCGGTGGATTGCTGGCGCGAGCGCACTATGACTTCGTAGCCGGCTGTTGCTGCGCATTCGGCGATGCCGGATCCCATGATGCCGGAACCCACGATTCCTACCTTCTTGATGGCCATGAGGCATGATGCTAGTCATGGCACAGCTAAACGGTCACCCCGGTCCCCTGGTGCTGGTGGGGGGAGCTGAGTGGCAGCCCGGGTGCGAGTTCGACGCCGAGATGGCAGCCCGGGCGGGAGGTGAGGTGGTGGTGCTCCCGACCGCCGCCGCCTACGAGGATCCCGGCAAGGCGATCGCGACCGCTCAGAGGTGGTTCGAGTCCCTGGGAGCGTCGGCCCGCGGAGTGATGGTGTTGACCCGGGCCGATGCCGGCAACGAGGAAATGGCCGGTGTGGTGGCCGCGGCCCGCTTCCTTTACCTGAGCGGAGGCTCTGCGCTGCACCTGAAGTCGGTTCTCAAGGGTTCGGCGGTGTTCGAGAGTCTCCTGGCTGCCTGGCGCGGCGGTGCGATCGTCGCCGGGTCGTCGGCGGGGGCGATGGCGCTCACCGATCCGATGGTTGACCCCCGTGGCGGTGCGTTCACCCTCGGGCTAGGGCTGATCGAGGGGATGGCGGTGATCCCCCATTACGGAACCTATTCAGAGGGGAAGGCCCATCGCACCGTCGGGATGGCCCGCTCCGACCAGCCGGTTGTGGGCATCGACGAACGCACTGCTCTGATCCGGGAGCCCGACGGGACCTGGCGCACCGCGGGAGCCGGACGGGTCATCGTCTACCTGGGCGGGCACGAGGCGGGGCTCGACGCGCTTCCCTGACCGGCCCGGCGTTCGTGCGCAAGCCGGTCGAAGATGGCCGATGCTCCCCAGGCCAACGATGATCCCGTAACCTCGTGCCCGTGCTTGCGAGGATGACTAAGGGTCGCCGTCTCCCGACCGAGCAGCGCGCCGACCTGATTTGCGTCGCGATACTGGCCGTCCTTCCGGTGCTCGTCTTCGGCGTGCCGGCAGCCGCGGGGCACCCGGTCCTGAATGGCGACAACCTCATCCAGAATTACCCTCTCCGTTACTTAGCGGGACGAGATATCTCTCAGGGACATCTCCCCCTATGGGATCCCTACCTGTGGAGCGGATCGCCCCTTCTGGCCGGCTTCAATGCCGGGGCGCTCTATCCGATGACCGCCCTCTTCTCGGTGATGGACCCGGTCAGTGCATGGGCAGTGGGCCAGATCGCGGTTTACGTCATCGCTTCCCTCGGATTGTTCGCTTTTTGCAGATCTCTCGGGCTCCGCAGTCTCGCTTCGTTCCTCGCGGCGCTGTCCTTCGGCTTTGCCGGTGCGATGCCCGCCCAGGTGGTGCACATCGGTCTGGTGGAGGGGATGTGCTGGATCCCCTGGATGATGCTGGCCATGCTCGAGATTGCCCGGCACGCGGGGTTTCCCCTCCCTCCGGCGCGGTCATCACGGGCAGGCACGCCTGGCCCCGCCGTTGCGGCAGCGCATGTGTGGGGATGGGTAACCTTGCTGGCTGCGGCCGGAGGCATGGTTATCCTTTCTGGCGAGCCTCGGGCCATGTCCGATGCCGCCGTGGTATGCACGGTCTACGGCCTCTGGCTTGCCTGGCGGGTGCCCGCCGGGCGGGCCCGGTTCGCCGGGCTCCTGAGCCTGGCCGGAGTGTGGTCGGTCTGTCTCGGAGCAATCCAGCTCCTTCCGGGACTGCAGTTTCTCCATGATTCCCAGCGATCTGCGGCTTCGTTTGCGAGCTTCGGTGCAGGTTCGCTTCCGCTCCCGTGGACGCTGCTCCTGGTGGTGCCCGATTTGCTGGGGGGATCGGGCACCGCGGGACAGCCTCAGTTCTTCGGCACCTACCAGCTCACCGAGGTGACCGCGTACGTCGGCCTCCTGCCCCTGGTGGCGGCTTTTGCCCTCCCCGTCGCGAGCAGGAGGTCAGAGAATGGGGGGACGGTGATCCGGCGTGAGTGGATGGTGTGGTACGGGGTCGGGGCTGTTGGACTCGTGCTCGCCTGGGGTAGCAATACCCCGCTGGGGCGCGCTCTCTGGCATCTCCCCCTCTATGGGGGTCAGCGGCTCCAGAGCCGCAACCTGATGATCGTCGACCTCGCCCTTGCGGTGCTCCTCGCCTACTGGGTGGATAGCGTCCTCACACCCGAGCAACGCCGGCCGATCGCGATACCCGAGGTGGACGAGATGGCGGCGGACGAGGAGCTACGGGAGGCGATCCAGGTCCGGAGGGCGGCCATTCGCCGAGCCAGGGAGATCGAGCAGCGATCGAAATGGCTCGGCTCCAACCAGGCGAAGGCGATATCGGCAGCCCCTGCCCTGGTGGGAGTGGCGGCCTGCCTGACCGCGCTCTACTGGGGTCCCGGGTTCGCCCGCGCGCTGTCGGGCGTAGATATCGTCGCAGTGAATCGCCACTACCGAGAGCTGATCCCTTCCCTGGGCGTCGGGCTGGTCCTTTGCCTGGGGGCGGCCGGTATCGCCGGCTTTCACCGATCGATGGACACCCGTGTCCGGGCCGTGGTAATCGCCTCCTTTGTCGTGGTCGACATCGTCATGTTCACCGGTACGACTGTGATCCAGGTGAGTGCCGCGGCGATCTCCTCGGCCAAGACCGCGGTGCATGAGGCAATCAGCTCGGTGCCGGCCACTCCCGCCGTGCCGCTCCCGGGAAGCTCGGCCGCTCGCATTTCGGGTCGTTACGCGATCTTCGACCCCGATCTCGCCAATGCCTACGGTCTGGCCAGTGCTCCGCAGCCCGACCTCAACGTTCTCAGGAGTCTCTACAGCGTGGAAGGGTACAGTTCGATCGCCCCCGGGATGTATGCGGATGCAACCGGTTCACACGGGCAGAACGTGATCTCGCCCACCGCGCTGGTGGAAGGAACTTTCGATCAATTCGACCTTCGATATCTGTACACCCTTCCCCGGTATCTCCTGTCGACGAGTGGGCGGGTGGGACAGCCGGGAGGCCAGATGTGGCAGATTCCACCGGAGGGAGTGCGTGGGTGGTACTTCGGCGAGACCATTCAAGTGGCCGACATCCAGCTCGCCAACCGCCCATCGAGCCAGATCCCGCCGGGTGCCTTCGCGGGTGTAGAAGTGGGGCTGGTGCAGGGCGACGGGACGGTGGACTGGTCGCACGACTGGTCGCTCGACCGGGTGGGAACCGGGTACGTCGGGACCACCTCACCTGAAGAGGCGATCGGGATGGAGGTGCGGAATCTCTCGCCGGCATACCCGGCGACCGTTACCGATCTGGTCGTCACCGGTGCGAATGGGCAGCGTGCCGAGCTGCAGGGACCCCTCGCCGGGTTTCTCGATCCGCAGGCGTGGTCCTACGACGGTCCCGCCTTCGGTTACCAGCTCTACGAACGGAAGCTACCCGGCGCCACCGGATCGGTGGTGCCGCTCCCCGGAGGGCCAGGGGCGGCAGGAGCGGCGACATGGAAGGTGGTGAGCGGGTCGATCTTCGGATCGACGGTCACCGTGTCGGTATCCACGCCGCGGCCTGCCACCTTCGTGCGCAGCATGGGGTATTCGCCGGGCTGGCGCGCGACCATCGAGACCGTGCCCGATTCCCCGGGCGGGCGACCGCGGGTGATCGGATCGGTGCCGGTGACCCGCCACGGATTGGTCCAGCAGGTCACGGTCCCCGCCGGCACCCACCTGGTGGAGTTCTTCTACAAGCCGGCGACCGTGACTGTGGGGGAGATCGTGAGCGGGTTAGCGACCCTCGTCCTTCTCGGAGTGGTCTCCGCTCTCGTCAAGCTGGCTGTTGACGAAGCACGGCAAGTGCCTCGTCGGCGTGCTTATCCATATTCAGCTCGGAGCTGATCGACGCCAGCACCCGGCGGTCGGCGCCGATCACGAAGGTTGCACGTTTGTTGAAAAGCGGCCCTGGGCGCTTCACCCCGAATGCCGCGGCCACCTTCCGATCTCGGTCGGAGACGAGTGGATAGTCGAAGCTGTGCTTGTCGGCAAACTGCTTCTGCTTCTCGACCGTATCGGCGCTGATGCCGATCCTTGTCGCACCCATCGCGGCGAATTCGGCCTTGAGGTCGCGGAAGTGGCAGCTCTCGGCGGTGCATCCGGTCGTCATCGCCTTGGGGTAGAAGAAAAGCACCACCGGTCCCTTGGCCACCTCCTCCGACAGAGTGAGCAAGCTACCGTCCTCCCGGGGGAGGGTGAAATCGGGGGCAATGTCTCCTGCGTTCATGTGCTCCTCCTCGTTCCGTCGACCGAACGTGTCTCCGGCGATGAGGCTATCGCGGCGGGCAGCCCTCAGGGCACCAGGACGACTTTTCCGAAGTTGCGCGCCTCCTCCAGTTGCGTGTGCGCATCACGAGCCTTGTCGAATGGGTAGGTGGAGTCGATGATGGGCTCGATCTCACCCGCCTTCCACATCGACGCCAGCGCGGTCAGGGAGTCGCCGATCAGTGTGGACTCGCCCCACAGGTGTCCCATGTTGATCCCGAAGACCCCCTTGTTCGCATTCATGAGTTGCATGGGGTGGAAGAGGGGAGTCTGGGCCATCGCCTGCGGCAGGGTGCGCACCGCCTTCAAGCGAGTCGGTGCATTGGCGGCCGCGAACCCGAAACAAAAGAGCCTCCCCATCGGAGCGAGACACCGGTAGCTCTTACGGAACGATCGGCCTCCTTGGGCGTCCAGGACCACGTCGGCACCGCGCCCGCCGGTCAGGCGCATCACTTCCTTTTCGAAATCGGCGGAACGGTAGTCGATCGCGTGGTCCAGGCCCCGAGCGGCTAGACGTTCGTGCTTGGCCGCCGAGGCAGTGCCGATCACGGTCGCGCCGAGATTCTTTGCCAGCTGGAGAGCCGAAAGCCCGACTCCCCCACCAGCAGAATGGATGAGCACGGTGTCGCTCGGGCGAACCGAGCCCAGCCGGTTGAGCATGAGGTAGGAGGTGAGGAAGGTGACCGGGATCCCTGCAGCCGCCACCAGGTCCGCTCCCTCGTGGAGGCGGGCCACCTGCTGCCGGGGAACGCATACCAGATCGGAGTAGCCGCGGAACCGGGTGATCGCCATGACAGGGTCACCGACCGAGATGCCCTCCACGCCGGGGCCGAGGGTGTCGACGGTCCCGGCCACTTCGTAGCCCACCACCATGGGCGCCGGCGGAGCGTCGGGGTAGAGACCGGCACGTGCGGAGAGATCGGCGAAATTGACCCCCGATCCGCTCACCCGGATGCGGACCTCACCGTCCAGAGGAGTGGGGTCCGGGCCGCTCCGCACTTCCAGCACGTCGGCTTCCCCGTAACGGGGGATCCATACCTGTCGCATGCGGCGAGGCTAGTGCCTGGTACCGTCTTACCTCTGCCCGAAGCGGTTAGAGTGCGCGGGAGGGTTCAGCCGAGGTCCGACTGCCGGTCCGCGGATCACCCGGACCAGGGGGCACCATGGCGCACGACATCTGCGAATTGCTCGGGATCGAATTCCCCGTTCTCGCCTTCAGCCACTGCCGCGACGTGGTCGCCGCGGTGACCCGGGCGGGCGGTTTGGGAGTGCTCGGGGCGATGACTTACACGCCCGAGGCGCTGGAGGTGGAGCTGGCCTGGATCGAGGAGCAGGTCGGGTCGCTGCCCTGGGGGGTGGACGTGTTGATCCCGGCCAGCCTCGGCGGAGTCGGCGAGCTCAGCTCGGAGGACCTCACCTCGTTCCTGGCCAAGGTCGAACTGGCTTCCCTCTTCCCCGAAGGCCACCGCCGGTTCCTCAGCGATCTCCTCGACCGCTACGAAGTGCCACCCCTGGCTGACCCGGCTATCGCAGGGGGCGGGGACATCGGCCGCTTCTCCCTGCCCACCACCCTGGCCGACATTTCGCTGGAGCATCCGATCACCCTGATCGCCAGCGCGCTGGGTCCGCCGCCGCCCACGCTGGTCGAGGACGCGCACAAGAAGGGGGTGCTGGTGGTGGCGCTCGCCGGGACCGCCGAGCACGCCGTCCGCCAGAAGGAAGCCGGCGTCGACGTCATCGTCGCCCAGGGGACCGAAGCCGGGGGCCATACCGGTGAGATCTCCACCATGGTGCTGGTGCCCGAAGTGGTCGAGGCGGTGGCGCCGCTTCCGGTGCTGGCGGCAGGAGGGATCGCCTCCGGTCGGCAGATGGCTGCCGCGATGGCACTGGGCGCGCAGGGAGTCTGGACCGGTTCGGTGTGGCTGACCACCGAAGAAGCCGAGACCGAACCGGTGGTCAAGCAGAAGATGCTGCGGGCCTCCTCCAAGGACACGGTGCGATCGAAGTCGCGCACCGGGAAGCCCGCCCGGCAGTTGAAGTCGGCATGGACCGAAGCGTGGGAGGGGCCGGACAGCCCCGGCGCACTCCCCATGCCTCTGCAGCCGTTGCTCATCGACGAGGCACTGGCCCGCATCGATCATGCGGCTGCTGCCGGACATCAGGGCGCGACCGAGCTGGCCAATTACTTCGTCGGGCAGGTGGTCGGTTCGATGAAGGCGATCAAGCCGGCGCGCCAGGTTCTCCTCGACATGGTGAGCGAGTACATCGACACGGTCACCGAGATGGCGGCGCGTCTCGAAAACTGAAACGATGGGAACCGCCCCTCTGCCGGGTGGGGGACATGGATGCAATTGAGTATCACCGGCAAGAGCGAACGACAAGGGTCGCCCTCCTTCTATCGGAGTCCGAGCTGTGTGAGTGCGGTGGTCCAATCGGAGGCGATCGCGCTCTGGGCCCGGGCCAGGCGGACCGTGCCGTCGCACACTGCCTGGTGCAGCACGTCCTCCACGCCGTCCTTGGCATTGATCCCGAACGGGTCAGTCGGGGAGAAGGCAGCAGGTGATCCCTGGTCGGGCTCTGCCCACAGGTTGGCCCGATCGGACGATCCTCCAAGCGACAGAGGGACGAGATGGTCGAGCTCGGTGCGCGATGCCGGGTTTGGGTCCGAATATGCGGCTGCCGAGGCCGCCTTGGCCGGACCGGTGAGGCTCAGCGGCGGCCGGACCGATCGGGTGTAGCCGCCCGGTCGGCAGATGGTCCGGACGATGCCGGACTGGATGACCCGTGCATCTATTGCTCCCGGGGTGCAGGCCGGATCGGGAATGTCGTACCCGTGCGACGTACGGTAGTGGCAGGTTCCCGGTGCCGGCGTGGTTCCCTCCAACCCGGACGGTGTCCAGCCGGCTCCCGGGGAAACCACCATGGCCGGGTGGGACGTTCCGGCGTCGCCGGGGACGCGCGAGCCCCGGGCTACGGTGTTCCCGGAGAGCACGCATGAGGACACGGTTGTGGCAACAACCAACATGATTCCCAGTGGCTTCATGGTGCGATCATGCACGAAGGGTGTGACAAACCCGGGAGGTGTATCGACCGGGGCGATACCCGAAGCCGGTCGGTTACGGCTCGGCACCCTCCGGCGGGCACCAGGGGACTGGTCCGGGACCGTGGTGGAGACCGGGGTGGATGCCCTGGGTGATGCCCAAGTTGGCTGCCACCCGTTGAAGGCAGTTCAGAAGATCGGAACGTTCCTCGGGGGTGAAGCCGGCGCAGATCACGTCGAACTCGAATTCGGTGGCCACCCGGGTCGAGTCGGCCATCAGGGCGGCACCGGAGGAGGTGAGGTGGAGGGTCCGGGCGCGCCGGTCGTGCGGGTCAGGTCGCCGTTCGGCAAGTCCCCGTTCCTCCAGGTGGTCGATCAGGGAGACCAGGGTGGATTGGGGGATCTGGAGGCGGTCGGCGACGACGTTCTGAGGAAGCCCTTCCACGGCGTGGAGGAGGCGGAGTAGCCCGAAGTGCCGGGGCTCGATGCCGAAACCGGCCAGGAGCCCGCCGAATTGGCGCGAGATGGAAAAGCCGAGCTGAGCGAGCAGGAACCCGACCGCATGACCAAAAGGCGGCAGGTCGGTGTGGGCACCGGTCCGAGGTGAGGACCCCGTTTCTTGCATGTGAATACTTTACATCTTTACATCGCGGTTAGATCATGCTAGAAGCATTCGAGATGGAATAATCCGACTATGAACGGAAAGTTGCGATGACCACCACGGCTCCTGCACCCACCACCTCCGCTTCCCCTCCTGGCGACCCGCTCCGATCCACCCGGGTGCTCGGTCGCCTGGCCGGCTTCGTGCTTGCACACCGCAAGGCGGTCATCGTTTTCTGGACGCTCGCCTTCCTCGCGGGAGGAACCGCGGCCGGTCACGTCTCGACCCGCCTCACGGTCGATTTCTCCCTGCCAGGCCAACCCGGTTACGAGACAGGACTGGCCATCCTCCATACCTACGGCAACGGTGGCGAGACGTCTCCGGACATACTGGTGGTCACAGTTCCTCCCGGCGAGAGCGTGGCGGGCGACCGGCAGGCCATCGGGTCGGCGTTCGACGCACTGAGGCAGTCTCAGCCCGAGCTGCGGGTGATCGACCAGGCGGTGACCGGCGATTCGAGGTTCGTCACCAACGACGGTCGCAGCTCGTTCGCGTACCTCTTCGAACCGATCACCCATTCGATGGGGCCGAACGCCGTGTCGACTGCTGCCGAGAATGAGGTCAGACATCTCCTACCGGGATATTCTATCGGGCTGACAGGTCTGGGCCAGCTCGAGAACGGCACCAGTTCACATGGCCCAGGCGTCCTAGTTGAGACTCTCTTCGGAGGTGTAGGCGCCCTGGCGGTGCTTGCATTCGTGTTCGCCTCGTTCCTCGCGTTCGTTCCCCTGCTTGTAGCAGCGGTATCCATCCTCTCGACATTGCTGGTCATCCTGGGGCTCACCTACCTGACCGACGTGTCTTTCGTCGTGGAGTTCCTGGTCGCCTTGGTCGGTCTGGGTATCGCCATCGACTACTCACTCCTTCTCGTCACCCGATGGAGGGAGGAGCGGGAAAAGGGGATTCCCAACCACGAGGCGGTGGTGCACGCAGTCGAGACGGCCGGGCGAGCGGTGGTGTTGTCGGGGCTCACCGTCGCCATCGGGCTGATGGCGCTGGTGGTTCTCCCGGTACCCGGTCTGCGATCGGTGGGCATCGGGGGAATGCTCATCCCTCTGGTCTCGATCCTGGTGGTCGACACGCTGCTTCCTGCTCTGCTCGGGGGCATCGGTCCCCGGGTCGATTGGCCCCGCATCCGCCACGAGGCCCGAGCCAGCCGCCCGTGGAGCCGGTGGTCGGCCGGGATCACCCGTCACCGCGGATTGGCAACCGGAGTGGCGCTGGTCCTGCTGGCAATCGCGATGCTGCCGATATTCCATCTCGCGGTCGGAGAGACCGGAGTCTCCTCTCTGGCCCGTTCCGGCCCGGCGCACGACGCCTATAGAACCCTGGTCGACGGCGGGGTTCCCGGCGGTGTCCTCACCCCGCTCGAAGTCCTCACCTCCTCCGAGGCTGCCCGCCCGGTGCAGGCCCGCCTCGCGAAGGTCCCCGGGATCGCGACGGTCGCGTTGCCCAGCGGGGCGACCGGGAGTCGGGACGGCACGTCGGACCTGATCGCGATTCCCGTACAGCCCAGCGTGAACGACACCACCCTGGCGCCGGTTGACGCGGCTAAGGAGCCGCGCGGAAATAACATTTACGGAATTGCGCGGGTTGTTGTTGCCGGGCGGACTGTGTAGTTCCACTCACCGTGGAAGTCGTGA
>JAKAWH010000089.1 GCA_021817065.1 Actinomycetes bacterium | reverse complement strand
GTGTGGAGACGAAACCCACGCCGACGTAAATGCCGCACGCAACATCCTCCGGGCTGGACTGGCCCTTCCGGTCGCGCAAGCGGCTTGAAAAGAAGCTGGCGGATTCAGCCGTCAGAGAAGTCACGTCCCGGGTCAGGAATTGAACCCCGGCGAATCCGGCTAGTCGTCGCCCACGGGCGGCGAAGGGGGCTCTGCGCCGGCCACGGGAGGCTTCGCTGGCGCGTGGAGCTTCCATGCCATCCGCACATGCCACCAGAGCACCGCGTCGGCCAAGACGGCAAGCACCCCGCCGGAAATGAACTGCTGGGCGGCCTTCCCCGACCCGGACGCCCCGAAGGTTCCCGGCCCGATCACCGCGAAAAGACCGTAGAGCGCGCCAACCGTCGCCAGCAGCAGGACGACCACCGCTACAAATCCTGTCGAGAAAAGATAAGCATCCAGCACGCGTCCCGGCGGTCCGCGACGCACCTCGTCGGACGCGAAGAGGCGCCCGGCCGCGTGACCGTGCATCCACACCACCACCAAGGAGAAAAGCAGCAGAAGCCCGAAGAGCACCGTGCCGCGTGCAGCACGGTCCCCAGGCGTTCCGTGCCCGCTTATCCCAGGGAACACCGAGAAGCTGGTCGGGGAGGCGCAAGCAGGCGTGTCCTGACCGGATGCATTCCCCGGCAGCAAGGTCGACAGTGGCCCTCGGAGATTCGGTGGCACCAGCGCACTCCAGCCGGTGGCAGGTGAACAGGAAACCGAACGACCGATCAACCCGGTGAGCGACCAGGCGACACCGTAGGCGGCGAACATCCCGCTGAACACGAAAAGGAAGGTCACCGTGAGAAGGAACTTGGCATAGACCTTCTGGCCACTGACATCATTGCGATCGGTCCGGGCGGGAAGGATCACGACCGCCACGAGAGCGGTCAACACTATGAGCGGGACCAGGACCGCCAAGGTCAGGGATCCACCGATCACATTCCGACCCTAGCAGTATTAGCCTGTCGGCGGGATGCAGGCCAGCAAGTCGCTCATGGTTCGCGAGCGGCGCGCCCTGACTGCCGGCCTGATCATGGTGATGACCATGATCGCCTTCGAGGCCATGGCCGTGGCCACTGCTCTCCCGGTCGCCGAGAAGCACCTGGGAGACGTCCGCCTCTATGGATGGACCTTCAGCGCCTTCTTGCTCGCCCAGATTGCCGGCGCAGCCATGGTTGGAACCCTGGTAGACCGCTCCGGGCTAGCCGGTCCCGCCGGCGTCGGGCTCGCCCTCTTCGCCACTGGACTCGCCATGGGGGCGGGCGCGCCCACCATGGAATTCCTGGTCGTATCACGAACAGTACAGGGCCTCGGTGCCGGTGCGGTCTCCGTGGCGGGTTTCATCGCGGTGTCCCGGGCGTACCCACGGGAGATACGACCGAGAATGATGGCCTGGCTCTCCAGCGCGTGGGTGGTGCCCGCACTGGCCGGACCCGCTCTTGCTGGGATTGTCGCGGAACGAGCAAGCTGGAGGCTGGTCTTCGCTGGGATCATCCCCTTCGCCTTCATGGCGGGCGCAATTACGCTTCCCTCCCTGGTTCGAAGCGACCGATCGACCCGCGCAGCAAGCACCCCCCGCAGTTCTCTCGTACGCCAAGGTGGTCGCACCGCTTTGCTGGTGATCGGCCTCGCGGTTCTTCTCGGTGGCGTCGATCTGAAGAACATCCCCCTGGCGGTGTCGCTCACCGCGGTAGGCGGGACATCCGGGATCTACGGCATGATCGGGCTGGTACCCGGCGAGGCAGGCAGGACCGTCGAGCGCCTGGTCTTGCTAAAGGGGTTCCTGCTCTTCTCCTTCCTCGGGGTCGAGTCGCTCTTACCCCTCACCCTGGTGGACCTCGACCATCAATCGCCCATCCGTGCCGGCCTGGTCCTCACCGTCTCGGCGGTGGCCTGGACCACCACCTCCTGGCTCCAGAGCCACGTCCGCTTCAGGCTTTCCCGGCGAGCCGCCATCGTCGCAGGATTCCTGACTATCGGGATAGGAGATTGTGGCATCCTGGCACTGTTGCACCGCGGTACGCCCTATTGGATCGCCTTGATCGCCTGGGCGGTGTGCGGGCTCGGCGTGGGCCTGGCCTATCCCTCGGTCACTCTCGAAGCGATAGGGAGTACGGAGGGGGACGGGGACGGTGCCGCAATCTCCGCGTTCCAGACCGCGGAGACGGTCGGAGGGGCGTTGGCCACCGGCTTGGGGGCCGCCGCGCTCTCCTGGTCGGTCAGCGGGCACCACGGCCTTGCTCCCGGCATCGGCACCACCGACGTGATCGGGATCGGGGGAACCGTGATCGCTGCTGTGCTGGCTATCTCCATGCCGGCGCTCTCTCCGCCGCGGGCCTGAGCTGAATACGGTCGGGTGGTTCCAGTGCCTACGGAGAACCCCGACCGCCACCCGGACTGGTGACTCCCACCACGTTCCCGAATCCTGCGATCCGGTCAAAACGCACTACTGCTCCGGTATGGGGAGCGTCCACCATCCATCCGCTGCCGGCCACGATGCCGACGTGCTCCACCGAGCCGGGGCCGCCGCCGAAGAAGACAAGGTCGCCGGGGACCACCTTCGCCCCCCAAGGAACGGCGGGCCCGGAGTCGAACTGTGCCTGCGCCCCGCGGGGAAGTGCCACTCCGGCTGCCGAGAATGCCCACTGGACCAGTCCCGAGCAGTCGAAGCCGGCATTCTTTGCCTCTCCGCCCCACACGTAGGGGGTGCCGAGCTGGTTCTCGGCCAGGTCGAGGGCATCGGCCTGTGCCGGCGAGGAGCCGAGGGACGCCGCGCTCTCAAGTCCCAGCGGGATGCAGGTGCCTCCGGTCATGTCGAGGAACGAGCCGAGTCCCCCGGGCAGGCCGAGGGCAATGCCGGGAGCCTTGGTGGCGGTAGCGGTGCTACCGCCGCTCGCCGGGCCGGGGCCGTCGCCGGACTGACTCGCCGGGCCGGCCAGGGCGCCCGGCTGGGGGAAGATCGACTGGAGCAATCCGGCGATGGCCTCCCCGGGCGAGACAGGCAGCGGACCCAGTGGCGTGCTCACACGCGGCACCGGGTAGACAGGAGTCGGAGCAACGCTGGTAGAAGTTGTCGAGGAAGGCGTGGGGGGGACCACACCATCGAGGAGCGATTTGATCGCCGGCGGCACGGTGGATACCGGTATAGAAAAGGCTGCCGCACAGCTGCGCAGGTCGAGCTTCGGAAGCGATCCACCTGCCGGCCGGCCGGGCAAACCAGCTTCGTTCGGCAAAGGAGGGGAAAGCGGCTCGAATAGCGACGGCCAGGAATGCACCGACAGCGATGCCCCCTCCGGCTGACCCCCTCCGACGGAAGCGGCGAGAACCATGACTCCACCGGCCAGGCAGGCCGCGGATCCCACAACGAGGATGCGCCGTGCCCGTGCCCGGAGTCGGTTCCCAAGGGCCGGGCCGGAAAGGAATCGGGCCGAGCGGAGCCGTCCCGCGACTATGGCGAAAAATCCCGCGGAGCGGATCCGCTCCACCACTGCGGCGAGGATCAGCCGCGCGCTGGCTGGGAAACCGGTCACCCTGTTCACCTTCCGCTCCTGCCTACGGCCCTGCCGCTGCCGAGGGGGCTTGGAGGACGGTCAGGTCGGCCACCTTCCACTGCCCCGCAACCTTCTTCATGTCGATCACCAGCCGGAGAACGTCGGCAACCGGCTTCGAAACCTTGTCGTTGATGTAGGTCTGGTCAACCACCGCGTACAGGCTGGCCGAGCCGGGATCCATCGACTGCACGAAGAGATCGCGCACCTGACCCTGCGACTGAGCCTTGGCGATTTCCAGTTGCTGGCGGATGGAGGAGTTGAAGAACTTCCCCGCTTGACCAGCGAAGGCACTGGTGGCATACCCCTGCACCTCGGAAAAGGCTCTGTCGATCGATCCGGGAGTGAAGGTTGTGAGAGCGTGGAGGAACCGGGTGGCGTTCGCCTTCACCACCACCTGCTCGTCGCCGGCGGCACGCTGACCATTCCAAGCGTACGCGAACGCCCCTGCCACCAAAGCGAAAGCGATGGCGGTTGCCGCAAGGACGACGGTGGGTTGCTTCGCCGCGGAAACCGGCACTTCCTCGGTAGGAGTCGGTGGGCTTGTGATGGCGACCGCTCGGTGCACGCCGTGCCTCTCTCTCCGTGCCCCGTGTCTTGATTGGACTCTCAGTTGCATTGGATCACCTCCTCATCTGCTACCCGGGGCGCCTGAACCAGCACGCTGCGTGTAGCTGCGCTACGAAAGGGGAACGTCGCCCGCCACAGGAAACTTGCGCAGTTTCACCCGCCTCCCGACACATGGGCGTCCGCTGGCGAGGGGACTGCAATCGAGGAGCCCGGAACCGGGTTCTGTGGAGTCGCCTGGGTTGCCGCGCCGACCCCGTTGCCGAACTCGGCGGTGGCGCAACCGGCGCCAGGTCGGGTGGCCGGGATCCCCACCGGGGTCACGTACGGGTCGGCGGCAGGCTGGGCGGGTGGGATCAGGAGGTGGGTGCGGATCCACTCCTGGTTCGAGGAGGCCTTGTCGCCCTGGTAGAGGCTGATCGTCGGGCCGGTGGGAACCACCTTGTCGATAGCGCCGAAGAACCACTGGTTGGTGGCCAGTCCAACGCCCAGATTGGCCAGGTTGGCCGATTGAGCCAGGTTGGCGGTGACCCCGGAGAAGTCATGGAGCATGCAGGCGAGATTGGGCTCCTCGGTGGCGATGAGCTGGTCGGCAACCTGAGAGGCGTTGGCACCGTCGTTCATCAGCGCGACCAGGTCGTATCGGCGATCGGCGATGAGGTGGGTAAGCACCGCGGTGTTCTCAAGTGCCTGGGTCAGTTGCGGACCGACCGACGCCACCCCGTTGAGGAGTGGTGGCGCATAGTCCAAGAGGGCGATGAACTGCTTCTGGTACCGGAGGAACTCCTCGCTCAGCGTGTTGGAGGACTCGATGATGGTCCGCAGGTTGGTGGCGTTGCCGTCGAGGGCGGTGGAGAGCTGTTCGAGAAAGGAATTAAGGTCACCGACCGGAATCGAGCTCAGAAGGTGGTCGGCGATCGCGACCACTTGCCCCACTTGGACAGGTGTGCCGTCGGCGGCGACCGGGACGGTGGCGTCGCTTGCTAGGTAGCCGGATCGGGCTGCAAGGAGCGGGGTAGCGTTCCCCGGGGTCTCCAACTCGACCTGCTGCTCGCCGAGAGCATTGGCCCAGTCGATGCGAGCGTTCACGTCGGCGGGTATCCTCACCCCCGGATTGATCGCCATCCCTACGCGGACGCCGTATCTTTCCAAACGGACCGAGCTGACCGATCCAACGTCGACCCCATTGAGGGTCACCGAAAAGTGGGTCCTCATCCCGGCGGCGCTCGGGAACACCGCGTACAGCGTCGTCGGGGGGCGAAGCGGGTTGCCGAGTAGCGAGACCAACCCGTAGGAGATGAGGGCGGTTGACACTGCGACGAAGACTCCGAGGTTGATCAGGATGCGGCGTGAGATCATTCGGGGCCCCTCCGAGTGTGCGGAACGAATGCCGGGAAGGCCGCCAAGATGGCAGCCGCGGTGGGTACCATCAGTGCGCCCCATTGCAGGTACCGGCCGGATTGTTCTGCTCGCCGCCATTGGGCAATCCGCAGACCACCATGTCGTCCAGGATCTGCAGATAGCCTCCCGCCACCCCCTCCTGCAAGGTCTGGTTGTGGACGGGCAGCCAGGCGATGATCCCACCGAGGTCTCCCAGGCGAGCCACGATCGCCTGGCTGATCGCGTCGAGAGTGCCGAAGTCGGTGGAGATGTCAGGCACGAAATTATCCAGGATGCTCCGGCTGGAAACCGCAAGACCGTCCAGTCCCTGCAGGAGGTTCTCGAAGTTCTGTGACTGCTGAGCGAGCACGTCAGTGGTGCGGGCCAGATTGGAAAGGGCACCCGCATCGGAATTCGCCGATGGGGCAAGCGACGAGCTCAACTGGTCCATCTCGTTGACCAGCGAGACGATGGTCGAGCCCTGGGTCGCATAACCCTGCGCAGTGGTGGAGAAGCCGTTCAGGAGCTGCCGGATCGACTGCGACTGGTTCCCGAAGCCCTGGGCTTCGGTGGCGATCAACTGAGCGAGCTGGGAAGCGTCGACCGCCCCGAAAGCCGCCGTCCCGTACTGGACCAACTGCTGGATTCCCGGTATCACCTCGGCGTGGGATATTGGTTCGCCATTGGCGAGCAGTGCCACCGGCCTTCCTGTGTCTACCGCCGCCACATCGGCATGGCTTGGGACCAGCTCGACGAAATCCTGCCCGAGGATGGTGGTCACCCTCACCTGGGCGGTGACATCGCGGGGCACTCGCGCGCCCTGGTCGAGTGCCATGTCCACCCGTGCCCGACCGCCGGCCAGCGAGACAGCCGTCACCGTCCCGATCGGCACGTCTTCCATGTCGACCGGCGCACCGGAGATGAGCGAACCCACCTCGGAGAACGCCGCGTGGGTGTGGATCATCGGTTTACCACCGCCGCACGAGGCCACGAAGCCCCCAGCCAATACGAGCGGCGCTACCAAGAAGATTCCCCGTCGCCTCACGATCCGCTCCACCGGACGTCCCGCGTCCGTTCATCTCGCCTCACGATCCGCTCCCGTTCTGGCTGAGGGCAGCGACCTGGCCCGCGGTGAGCCCGGGTATCTGCTTCAACCCTGCCGTGAAGATCTCGCTCATGTTCGCCGGGCCACTCCCATTGCCCGGTGAACCGGCCAGGATGGCATTGATCAGCGGCTGGAAGAATCCCGAGGCAGGGTTCCCGCAACTGTCGAGCGCGGCGAGCTGCGCGGCCGAGAGGCCCTGGGAATGGTTGGCGACGATACGCCGGCACACTCCTGCCAGCCGGTCGCGTACCAGGCCGAGGAGATAAGCCTGGGTCATCCCCGATGGCGTAGCCAGGTTCAGATTGATCCAGTTGTAGGTCGGATTGTAGGAACGGTGACCGGCAGCAAAAAGCGCCACTGTGGACTGCAGGGTCTGATCGAGATTGGTGATGTTGCGATCCAGGGTTCGCCCGACGGTCGTGATAGTTCCGATGTCGGATTCCAGCGGCGCCAGGCGCGGGGACAGGAGATTGGCCACCTGGGTCGTCGCACCGGTGAGTTGGGTGATCGCGTCGTTCAATTGGGAATCGTGGGAGGCGATCACCCCCGACACCGTGTCGTAGGAAACGATCAGGTCCTCGATGGCACTCAGGTGCCCGTCGAGAGTCCCGGTCACGCTGGCAAGGTTCCCTTCGAGCTGGCCGAGTTGGCTTCCCTTGTCAGCCAGTACCTTCAGAGTGCCCGCCGCCCCCCGGATGAGCTCGTTCAGCCTGCTACCCTCCCCCTGGAAATCGACGCTCAAATTGTGGATCAGAGCGGACGCGCTGGTGGCGTCGATACCACCCAAGAAGTTCTTCAACTGGCGGAGCAGCTCCCCGATGGACACCGGCACCGAGGTGTGGTCGATGGGAATGGTCGCCCCCGGCGCCATCGCCAACCCGCCGGTATACCCGGGAAAAAGGTCGACGTCCGGCTCCCCGAGCAATTGCGGTTCGACCAGCGCGGCATGCACATCGGCCGGAAGGTGCTCGGTGTCGGGCAGCGACAGAGTCACCGCCACGTTGTTGCCGGCATTGGCGACCTCGGTGACGGTGCCCTGTTCCACGCCGAGAACCTCGACCGCCGCACCCGGGTAGAGACCCTGCCCGTTGCCGAAGACGGCGTGAACGATGTAACGGGATCCGCCACCGCTACAGCTCGACAGCCCCGATCCGGCAGCAACCGCGAGCACGACCACCGCGAACGAACGCAGAACGAGCGGGACTTTTCCAACGGGTTCCCTCCGCCGTATCATGATCCTCCTCCCAGCAGGACAGAGAAGAGGCCGGGCAGGGCGGATGCGCTCGATCCAGAAACCGCAGCCGGCGCGCCGCTCTGACTACCAGACGCTGACGCGTACCCCGAAGATGTCGGCGGCTGCGCCTGGGCCTTCTGCCCTCCCGGTACGGGAGTCGCCATGTATTGGGGTATCGGCCCGGTCTGCTGGTTGCAGGCGAGGGGATCCGGACCGAGTGCCTTGTTCAGTCCCTCGTCGACCAACCCGCACGGCCCGATCACCCCGTATATACCCACCGTACCGGTGAGATTCGTATACGTATTGGTCCACGATGGGTTGGGAGAGCCCCCCGGTCCGGAGTAGCTGGTCGAGGCGAACCCCTGGACCGCCTTTTCCAGGTAGGAGACGCCCTGGGCCAGGTCGAGCTGGTGCGACTGGACAACCTGGAGGACGGTGTGCAAATTGGCAAGGAGCGAGTCGAGCTGTCGCTGGTTGGGGCCGACCAGCTTCGAGGTCTGGGTAGCCGCTTGGTCAATCCCGTCGATGAGGCTCCCCACCGCTTGGTTGTTCGCTGCCAATCCGGCCACCACAGTGTCCAGGTTCTGAAGGCTGGAAGAAAGCTGGTCTTCGCGCTGGGTGAATGCACCCGACAGCGAGGTGGCCGAATCGATCAGGGATGCGAGCTGGGCGCTGTGGGCGTTGATCGTCGCGGTGAAGGTCGACAGACCATCGATGATCTGCCTCACCTGGACCTGCTTTCCCTGGGTGATATCGGCGAGGGACCGAATGAGTTGGTTGAGCGCTGCAGTGTTGGTCTGCGCCAGGTCCTGCCCGGCCACGTTCTGTAGCTGGTAGTACTCGACGGGAATGGACGTACGATCGATCTTCGAACCCGATGCGAGCAGGTGCGACCAGTCGGTTCCGGCGTTCAAGTCCACGCCCACCAGTCCCAGCAATGTCTGCACGGTAATCGACGCCGAAGAGTTAGCCGGTAGCTTGGTGCCCTCGTACAGGTCCAAAGTCGCATACACCGCGTTCCCCCGTTGGGTTATCGCTCCTACCGAACCAACCTTCACCCCCGCCACCAGAACCTGATCACCGCTCGCCAGGCCGGCGTTCTCGGTGAATCGGGCAGTAACCGGAAACGTCGGATGGAACAGGCCGTTGTTGAAAAGAAACACACCGGCAATGAGGACCGTGGCTACCGCTATGACCACCAGGCCGACTTTTATCGGATCACGATCGGTGAAGCCCTTCATCAGCCGCCGCCGCCTCCGGCGACTGCCCCTCCGCCACCGCCTCCGGCGACTGCCCCACCGCCTCCGGCGACTGCCTGGAGCAGGCCGGGAATCGACCCGTTACCCGAGGACGGAGCGTTCGACGACGATCCCGGCGGGGCGGGTGCGGAAGGAACCTGCGGGAGGCCGGGACCAGTGATGACCGGCGGGGTACCGTTCGGCGCGTTGTTTGGCATGTAATAGTTGCACTCGGACTCTCCCCCCATGCAGGCGTAGACAGTCTGGATCTGGAACCACTGGCCGTAGGAGGAGATCTCGATATAGGGAGCCAGCCCACTTCCGAGCGTCGATATCCCCTTGGCGAGATTGGCCTGCTCGGAGGATACCTCGCCCAAGATCGCGTTCAGATTGGTGATCGCGTCACTCAGGTCATGTTGGTTGGAACCGACCAAACCCCCGAATTCCTGGCTCGCAGTGGATAGGTTGGTCACTACTCCCTCCAGCACTCCGTTGCGGGATGCCAGGGACTGGGCGATCGTCGACAGGTTGGAGACCACCGTATCGATGTCGCCGTTCTTGGAGGCGAGAGCAGAGATGACGGTGGCAAGGTTGTCCACCAAAGACCCGATCTGCCCGTTGAGCGATCCAAGGGTGGACGAAACCGTTGCGGTAGAACCGATCAGCTGGTCGATCTGGGTGTCGTCTCCGGCTATCGCACCGCTCAATCCTTCGACGAAGGCGTTGGCCTGCTGGGGATTGATGGCGGTAAGGAATGGACCGAGGTCGTTGAGGAACTTGGCCACGCTGGCATCGGTGACATCGTGAGACAGCGGTATCGTCGCGCCCTGCCGGAGGCGAGTCCCCCTCGCTCCCGGATATAAGTACAGGTCTTGGGCGCCCAGCACGTCGTGCCACTGCATTCCGACGTCGGTGCTCCGGGTCAGCGAGAGGGGTTGGTCCACTTCGAATCTCACCAGGGCGTGTCCATGCTGGAGGCTGACCGAGTCGACTTTTCCCACCGTGATGCCGGCTACCTTGACGTTGTCTCCGGGCGACAGTCCCGACGCATCGCTCAATTGAGCCCGGTAATGGGGACCGGAAGCTAGGAAGCTGATATTGCCGACCCGCTGGATCAGCCACCCCATCAGAACCAGGCAGATCACCCCGAAGACGGCGAGGCGCACCAGGAGACCTTTCATGGTGGAGGCGGCAGACCGTATCCTTTGCGCGCGGGCACCCACACGCCGCTTCAGCACCTGCCACGGGCGCTCCGGCACCGCGACTCGACGGAATGCGGATTGAGGCAACCGGATGACGGGCACCCGTACCGACAAGAAGGGAGGCCGTTTCATCCCAGCATCCCCAACAACGAAGGGGCCGGGCTCATCCCAGCATCCCCAACAACGACTGGAGTGAGCCCGAATTGCCGGAGCTTCCCGATGGTGGTCCTGTGGTTCCCCGCGTTCCCGAGCCAGCCGCGGGTTGGGGACTGCCAAGGTCGCTGTATATCTGCTGAGCGAGACGCTCTGCAGCCGAAGCAACCGGTACGGCAGAAGTAGTGCCCAAGGTGCCCGATGGCGCTCCCAGAGGAGGTGGAGCGCCGCAGGTGACCGGCCCCCCAGCCTGATTGATTGCGCTCTCTAGCGTGGCCAGGTAGGCGAGAGGACTCGACGCACCTCCGGCTGCACCCTGTGAAGCCATCGCTGGTTGCAGCATCGAGCACACTAACGAGTTCAGGTCACCGATAGTGGTGAAGATCTTGAAATAGGCGAACTTGCTCCCGTCGGGCAACGTCTCGGAGCTCGCCCCGTTGCCGAACTTGTACAGGTACTCGTACAAGCCGGTCACGACGTTCTCGATGTTGGCCTTGTTGGCCAGCAAAACCCGGTTGACATTGTCGCCGTCGGCGAGGAGAGTTGCGATATCCGGCCGGTAGTCGGTGACCAGCGAGGCGATGTCGTTCGAGAGCGCGGTTAGCATGGTAAGTACCCGCCGGTAGGAGGGTGCTGCTGCATTTAGCACCGGGAGGGCCAGATTTGCGTCACTAGCAAGCTGGTTCCAGATCGGTCCGGTGCCCGCGATCGCCCGGGAGAAGTTCTGAAAAGCCTCGAGGGTGGCGATTTGTGCCGAAATGGTGCCGGCGAGAAGGTGGGCTGCCTTCGACCCGTTCTGGAACCCGCGCGCGATGGTGGGACCCTCCCCGTTGGTGGCCTGTGCGGATCCCGAGATCACTGAGGACAGAGCGGTGGCGTCGAGCTTCTGAAGGATCGGATCGGCGGTGGCGAGAAGGTCGCCAATCTCCGGAGATGTCGAGGTAGAATGGAAGTGCCCGCCCGCGGCGAGAAATGGACCGCTCGGACCGGATGGAAAGCTCAGCGAGACCTCTTCGGTTCCGAAGACGTTCTTGGGATAGACGGTGGCCACCGCGTCAGCCGGGATGCGGAATGTGCGGTCGATGGACATTCCGATCCGGGTGCGGTAGCCGGCGAGGGAGATCCTGGTGACCGTTCCCACTGGAACGCCCCGGTAGTCCACGTCCGAACCGGGGAAGAGCCCCTGCCCGGTCCCGGGGAAGACGCCCGACAACTCGTACTTGCCGGCGAATCTCCCATTGGCGGCGCGCACGATCACTGCTCCCGCCACCACCAGCGCGGCGATCAGCATGGCAGCGAGGCCTGCACGAACCAGTTGGTGCCGCAAACCTCCGGCATCGCTCATCCCACCAACCTCGCTGTCGCACTTTCCCGAGGGCCCGGGCGCTTCAT
>JAKAWH010000088.1 GCA_021817065.1 Actinomycetes bacterium | reverse complement strand
CGAGGTTCCCACCGCCGAGGTCATTCGCTACGCGATCGACTTGCGTTCGCTCACCGGCGGGCGCGGGCGGTTCTCGGTGCGCCACGACCATTACGACGTCGCGCCTCCAAATGTCGCTGCCAAGGTTGCAAAGAAGGACACATGACCACCGAGGATCCACTCGCTCTTTTCGCACGGGACACGGCTGCGGCTTTCGTGGACATCCCGTCCCACTTCATGATCGACGGCGCCACCTATGCCCACGGCGGCAAGCTCGGGTTCGAGGGCATGGACTTCTACGTGGCCGGAAGGGGAGGCCCCCTCGGAGAGGTCTCGGGATATGTCGTCGCCGCGGTGTTCTTCTTTTTCAATCCGGCATTGATCACCGAGGCGTGGGAACGTTCGGCCGCGGTGCTCCCCCGCACGGAGGCGGGGCGGGAGTTCGCATCGGTGTCCCATCGCTGGGCGGAGGAGCACTTGCCCGTCGATGTCGATTACGCCCGGTTGTCCGCTCTTCTCGCACCGGTCATCGGGCAGGCAAACCCGGCCGGCGCCCCGCTTTTCGCCGCCTGGAGGGAGCTTCCCGAGCCGGAGCCGCCCCGCAGCCTCGCGCTGCACCGGCTCAACGTCCTGCGCGAGCTGCGTGGCGCCTACCACGAGTCGGCCGTGATGGCGGCCGGTATCCTCCCGCGCGATGCAGTCGCCTCCCATCACCCATTCATGCTCCTGATCTATGGTTGGCCTCCGGTCGCCGACGGCGAGGTGCTGCCCGCCGAGGAGCGCGACGACGCCGACCGCCTGACTGACCGGCTGTTCGGTCGCGCCTTTTCGGTCCTCAACGATTCGGAGCGTTCCGAGCTGCGCGCGCTTCTCGAGTCGCTGACAGTGTCCTGAGCGGGGGTCTTCACAACTCTCCGCCCTCGCTCTACCGCAGAGCAGTGCCTTGGTGCCTGGCCAGACGTCTTGAGGTCGTCTTCACAACTCTCCGCCCTCGCTCTACCGCAGGTAGCCATCTGCCACACGCGACGTTCCAATAAAGTCGAGGCGCCTTTCTGACGATAGATCCAGCAGCGTCGAGCGGTGCCCCGCTCCCCATCGGTTGCGCGGGTGCGCGTTGCACCTGTCGCATCCCGAGCCGGGCTGCCCTGCCCGATCGATGCGAAGTTCAGAGGGGGATAGGGAGACGGTGGTCGAACTCGGCAGGCGTTGATGTCACAGTGGACTCGATAATGAGGGGGCGGGATGGGCGTGCCGTCAGGTAGCGGATCACCACCAGATCTCCGTCTCGGCGGCCATGACCGCCCTCTGGCGTGCACGGCAAGCTTTGCGCCGGGAATACGCGGAGGTGGCGCGGCTAACCGACGATCGGTGATGACCCTTCGGGGTTCTGTCCCCGTGTGGCGCGGTATCGGGAGCGGACTCGCCCTGGCCGGCGCCGTCCAGATCGCGCTCAATGCCGCCGTCGCTGTGATGCTCATCGCTTCGGGAGTGACCGGGCGGAAGGACGTGGAGCTGATCTGGCTCGGGGTAACCGGGCTGGGCGCGTACTACCTCTTCGTCGACACCGGCTTCTTCGTCCGCACCTACCCGGACAGCTCGCGTGCCCGGAAACTCGGGCGCATCACCCTCACCTTCCAGGTTCTCACCTTCGCATCGGAGATAATCGCCTTCTCGCTCCCCCAGCACCACTGGTCAATGGCGGTGGCTTTCATGGTCTTCTGCTTGACGATGATGCTGATCGGATCGGCCTATGGTGCACTTTTCTTCCAGCGGGGACAGGTGATGAGGGGACTGGACTAAGCGCCGCCGCCTCCACGTCCTTCAGCGGGTCAACGCGCTCGGGCCCGAGCGGGCAAACACCTCGCAGGCTCGCCAGCAATACCATGCAGCAATCGAACGGAACGGGCTGAAAGACTCGCCAAGAGGTTCGAGCTGCTTCTCGGTCGGCATGGGCACTGCCCATGCGAGGGAGTAACCGCGCCGCACCCCCAGGTCCCCCGCCGGCCACACATCCAGCCGCCGGAGCTGGAACAAGAGGAACATTTGCGCCGTCCATCTCCCGATCCCCCGGACGGCGGACAGGCGGGCAATTACCTCCTCGTCGGACTCCCGCGCGATCCGCCGCGGATCCAGGATGACCGTACCTTCCATCACCTTCGTGGCGAGGTCCCGGAGGGAAGCCGCTTTGTTGGCCGACAAGCCGGCGCCGCGCAGCGCTCCCTCGTCCAGCCCGAGGAGGGCTTCAGGGGTGACCGACCCACCGAGGGCTTCCAGCAACCGGCCATGGATGGCGGCAGCCGCCTTGCCGGCAAGCTGCTGGTAGACGATCGACCGCACGAGGGATGCGAAGTGGGAATCGGCAGGCAGGCGGAGCCGGGGAAGGCCGACCGCCCCGACCAACCCGGCGATCACCGGGTCGCGCTCGGCGAGCTGGCGGGCGGCAACGGGATGGGTGGGGCGGGGCGGCATCGATCTCTCTTATCACGCCGGACCACCAGGCGTTGTACCGCTCCTGCCCCCTACGATTGATACATGGCAAATACCGAGCCGGCCGTCCATACCCTTGACGAGCTACAATCCAACTGCCGGAATCTGGTCCACCTTGCGCTCGACCACCCCGTTCTGTTCTCGCTGGACGGAGGCAACCACCTGGTGCTTCTCTCCGAAAAGCAGCTTCGCACCACCGACGAGATCATTCGCTGGTTCCGGATCCACCTGCATGCCTCCACTGCGAGCCGCAAGCCCGCGTCCGAACGTACATCTGGCGATTTTCCGGGAGCTCCCTGGCTCGTCAATCTTGACGACGAGGATCTCACCATGTTCCTCAACGAGCTCCGCTCCTCCCTCCTTTTCGCCGCCGACTCCGGGCAACTCGAAACGCTCGACCGACTCGCAAGCGCGTGGGAAAGTACCGCCATTGCTCTCGGCGACCCGGAGCGCCGATCCGTGCCACTGGGAAGGCACCGACCGGACGACTTCGTCGAAATCCAGCGGCCTGCATAGCCCCCTCGCGTACCCCTGATCTCAATGCCGGCTGGTGCCTACCGCCCCTTCACGCCGGGCCAGCCGCAGGCGACGGGTTCCAGCTCGCTGCTGCGCGGAAAACCGGGTGAGCCCAAGGGACCTGGATTCTCACAAACCATCCATTACGAGATCACGGGCGCCGGTCGCATCGACTACCAGTACCACGAAGCGTATACCACGCATTCAGGTGGAGATCCCCACCCCGCTGTCACGATCTTGGCGATCGACCTTTCCAGCCATTGATGACATCGGTGCTTCGATCAGCACTTTCTCATGTCGAGTGCCACCCCCGGAGGGACGCGACTTCAGCTGTGTCCTGATCACCACCGTCCCTCGATTGTCGGAAAGTACGACTATCAGAATATATGATCTGCCCATGGCAAGGATTACGCTGCGAGCCAAAGGCCAGATCACCCTGCCCGATGAGATCCGCAGGTCGGCACACCTCGAAGAGGGTGACCTCCTGGAGGCCGAGCTGACGTCCGACGGCATCCTTCTACGCCCGCAGAAGCTGATCGATGCCACCCAGGCCTGGTTCTGGACGCCCAACTGGCAGGAGGGCGAGCGTGATGCGGACGCAGACCGGGCCGCCGGCCGGGTCGAGGTATTCGCCACCGACGAGGAGTTTCTCGCAGCGCTGCAGGCGAAGCTCAAACGCCGCAATCGACGATAGACGTCGTAGCGAGTCGTGCCGACCCACGCGTGGCTGGCGCGCTTCGGCGTGGATTTCGACGCGTTGTCGCCGCGCCAGCAGGCCGCCTTCCTCGCTGCCGTCGTCCAGTTCGTGGAAGACCTGGAGGCAAGCAGGCAGTTCCGCAAGGGGCTGCGGGTAAAGGGAGTCCGGGGTGCAGGTGGCGTCTTCGAGATGACCTGGGCAGATGACGGGAGGGCTACTTTTGAGTACGGCGAGCCGGTAATCGAGGGTCATCCCCACATCGTCTGGCGCCGGGTAGGCACTCACGCGATCTTCGAACAGCCATGACCAATGAGGTGTTTACGCCGGGACGCCGCGACCTACTGCCTCCTACCGCGTCGTGAAAGCCGTGTAGGAAGGTACGTCACCGAGAAGTGCGGCTCCCAAGAGCCGCGCCTGGACCTCGAAGAGCCGTCCGTAGGAGACCTTATAATCGAAAACCGGATGGCGGATCTCGGTTGTCCGCTGACAGGAGCAGGCTTTCCGCTCTTGACATCTGTCACCACCATCCCTCCCGCATGCCGGATCGACACCGTGGTGTTCTCTCTCAGTATCGGATCTCTCGACCGGATTTACAAGCGGAACTCACCTCCCGGCGTGGAGATGACCTCCACGGTCTTCTCGCCGCATGCGCCGGGCATTGCGAGGAGGGAAATCTACTCCGGCCAGGCCTCCCGCAGGCGCTTCCAGGTGGCAGGCAGTGCCTCTGGCATCACCCGAAGTCCCGCGATGGTGGTCATGAAGTTGGTGTCGCCGTTCCAGCGCGGCAGGACGTGGATGTGGAAATGGCCGGGAATGCCCGCTCCTGCCGCAGCCCCGATGTTGGTTCCCACGTTGATCCCCTGGGGAGCGTAGGCGGTCTTCAGCGCCCGCACCGCGCTGGTCGCTCCGCGCAGCAGGTCCATGCCTTCGTCCACATTCAGCTCCTCCATCTCCCCGATGTGGCGGTACGGCATGAGCATGAGGTGCCCACTCGTATAGGGGTACGCATTGAGGACTGCGGCGATCCGGGCCCCGCGCCACAACACCAGCATCTCCTCGTCGTCGCTCGCCTCGTCGAGTATCGCGCAGAAGACACACGCTTCCCTGCCGGGGGGGAGCTTGCCGGCCGCGGTCTCGATGTACTCGCGCCGCCAACCCGCCCAGAGGTTCTCCAGCGTCACGATGCGCCACTTCGCGGTCGGGACTCAGCGGCCATCCTTGCGACCAATTGAGCAACCGCCACGCCGCGCTCGGGTTGCTGAGCCCCGCGAACGTTGACCCCCACCGTCGACGCCGCCACGTCGTCGTCGCCCACCACCAGGACATACGGAATCTTCTCCAGCTTGGCCTTGCGGATCCGTGCACCCAGCGGCTCGTCCGCGTCGGCACCTTCCGCGCGCAGCCCTGCCTTCTTCAGGTGCTCGACGACCGATTGCCCATAAGGAACATGGTCGGCGCGCACCGGCAGCACCCGCGCCTGGACCGGGGATAGCCACAGGGGGAAGGCACCGGCGTAGTGCTCGGTCAGGATCGCGAAGAACCGCTCCACGCTCCCGAAAAGCGCCCGGTGGATCATGATCGGCCGGTGACGACCGTTGTCGGCACCCACGTACTCCATGCCGAAGCGCTGTGGTTCCTGGAAGTCGAGCTGGAGGGTCGATATCTGCCAGGTCCGCCCGATGGCGTCCCGTGCCTGCACCGATATCTTGGGTCCGTAGAAGGCGCCGCCGCCTTCGTCGAGAACCGTTTCCAGGCCGCGCGCGCCGGCCACCTCGCGCAGGGTGGAAGTGGCCTCGTCCCATTCCTCGTCGCTGCCCACCGCTTTTGCCTCGGGCTTGGTGGAGAGCTCCAGGTAGAAGTCGTCCAGGCCGTAGTCGGCCAGGAGGTCGAGAACGAATGTCAGGAGGAAGTCCAGCTCCCCCGCCATCTGCTCCCTGGTGCAGAAAATGTGTGAATCGTCCTGGGCAAAGCCCCGAGCGCGGGTGAGACCGTGCACCACGCCAGACTTCTCGTAGCGGTAGACGGTCCCGAACTCGAACAGGCGGAGGGGCAACTCCCGGTAGGACCTCTGGCGACTCTTGAAGATGAGGATGTGGAACGGGCAGTTCATCGGTTTGAGGTAGTACCTCTGCCCGCCGTCCACCTCCATCGGCGGGAACATGCCCTCGGCGAAGAAGTCGAGGTGCCCGGAGGTCTCGAAAAGATGGGACTTGGTGATATGGGGGCTGTAGACGAATTCGTACCCTGCTTGCTCGTGGCGGTGCCGCGAATGATCTTCCATGAGCCGGCGGATCAGGCCGCCCTTGGGATGGAAGACGGCCAGGCCTGACCCGATCTCGTCGGGGAACGAAAAGAGGTCCAGCTCGACCCCGAGCCGCCGGTGGTCCCTTTTCTCGGCTTCCTCCAAGCGGTGGAGGTAGTCCTTCAGCGCCGCATCAGACTCCCAGGCGGTGCCGTAGATGCGCTGGAGCTGCGGTCGCTTCTCGTCGCCGCGCCAGTAGGCACCGGCCACCCGCAACAGCTTGAATGCACCCAGCTTGCCGGTGTGGGGAACGTGCGGCCCGCGGCACAGATCGACAAAGTTCTCGGTATTGCGGTAAGCGGAGACGACGTCGGCCGACTCCACCTCGGTGGCCATGTCCTCCGAGGCGGTCTCCGGACCGATGGGAGCGGAGGCGGCTGCGGACGAAGAGGCGGCGGCTTCTGCCACCCCTTCGATGATCTCCCTTTTGAAGGGCTGGTTGGCGAAGAGCTCCAGTCCCTCCTCGATGGGGTGCTCCTCCCGGAGGAATGGCTGTGAAGCGGCGACGATCTTGCGCATGGTGGCTTCAATAGCCTCCAGGTCCTCGTCGGAGAAGTGCCGGCCCCCGGGCAACTCGAAGTCGTAGTAGAAACCGTCCTCGACGGGCGGGCCAATGGCGAAGTGGGTCCCCGGCCACAGCGTGCAGACCGCCTGGGCCATGACGTGGGCGGTGGAGTGGCGGAGGATGTAACGACCCTCAGGAGTTCCGGCGGTGACGATAGCTACCTGGGCGCCCTCGGGCAGGGGGGTCGATAGGTCCACCTGGCGCCCGTCCACTACTGCCGCCACCGCATCCCTGGCCAGCCTCTTGCCCACCGACGCCGCCAGGTCGGCCGCGGTGGAACCCGGGTCGAGCCGGCGCTCGGAGCCGTCGGGCAGGGTCACGGTGATCCCGGCCTGTGCCTGCCGGGCGGTATCGGTCACGGCTGGCCAGCTTAGAGGGTGCGCCGTGGTGGAAACTCCTGGTCCGAGAGGCATGAGTCCACCCGTCCCTATTCCGCCAGCGCCACCCCCAGCAACCCAGCCGCAGACGACACCCCCCTGCCGCTCGCAGAAGCGGCGTCGATGGCGGCGATGGCGCCGGGCACGTCGAGGTCTTCGTCCAGGGCGACCCGTACCGCCTCCAGAGCCCCGTCCCCCTGGCCCGCCGCCCGCCAGCGTTCCAGCCGCTCGGCCGCCTGGGAGAGCTCCCCGCCACTCCACTCCCACGAGCTGCGGTAATGGTGGGCGACGATGGCCAGCCGGATCACCGCCGGCTCCCACTCCTTGAGTAGGTCGGAGACGAATACCAGGTTCCCGAGGGACTTGGACATCTTCTCCCCCTGGTAGCGCACCATCCCCACGTGCATCCAGTGGCGCACGAAGCGCTCGCCGGTGGCAGCTTCCGACTGGGCGGCCTCGCATTCATGGTGGGGGAAGATCAGGTCGGATCCTCCACCGTGGAGGTCGATGGTGGTCCCCAGCTCGCGCAGCGCCAGTGCTGAGCACTCGATGTGCCACCCGGGCCGGCCCGAACCCCACAATGAATCCCAGCTCGGCTCGTCAGGTGCCGATGGCTGCCAGAGCACGAAGTCGAGAGGGTCCTCCTTGCAGGGATCGCCCGGATTGCCGCCCCGCTCCGCAGCCAACCGAAGCATCGTCTCACGATCCAAATTGGAGACCTGCCCGAAACGGTCGAAGGACGATACACGGAAGTACACTCCTCCCCCAGCCGTATATGCGAAACCCCGATCGAGAACCATGCCGATGAACCCCAGGATGTCGGGGATGGCCGAAGTGGCTCGAGGCTCCGAAGCCGGAGGAATCAGGCCCAGCGCCCGCATATCGGCGTCGAAACGGGCGATTTCCTCGGCGGCCAGGTCCAAGTAGTGCACCCCCAGCTCGCGCGCTTTGCGTAGTATGTCATCGTCCACGTCAGTGACGTTACGCACGCACTCGACCTGGTGCCCCAGATCACACAGACGCCGCCGGAGGATGTCGTAGGTGAGATAAACCGCCGCGTGCCCCACGTGTGCCGAATCGTACGGAGTGATCCCGCAGGTATACATGGTGGCCACCGGTCCCGGAGAGAAAGGCACCACCTCCTGGCGGGCGGTGTCGTAGAGGCGCATCATGGGTACACGGTCCGGTGGGGCAAGGTGGCAGAGGGCAAGGTGGCAGAGCGCACGGGGGCTACAACCCGGGAGGAGGCCCGATTAGTCCCCAACGCCGGTTACCCGCAGGGCGGTGCGGGTCTTGTAGCGAAGATTCATGGTGAGCAGCACTGCGGTCATCGCCTCCACCGCTGCGGCCGAGGCGAGACCACCGGCGTCGAGCGCCCGCAACCCGGGGACCCGGCCGACCAGTTCGGAGGTCACCGCGGTGGCCTCCTCGAAATCCGAGCAGACCATCACATCTGCGTCGCAGGGCGAGTCGATTGCACCCAGCTCCCGGGCAGGCAGGTGCTGAAAAGCGGCCGCCACCATCGAACGGGGCAGCACCGCCTGAACCCCGGCAGCCACCGACCCACGGGCGGGGATCAGTGCGTGAAACTCGCGACCCACCTTGATCAGAGCGTTGGCCATCGAGATAACCACCCGCCCGGAGAGCATCTCGGCGTGCTCGGCCGCGGTGACCACCGCGGCATCCCATACGGTCGCCACCACCACCAGCTCGCAGGCAGCCGCTCCGGCGTTGGATGCCCCGATGAGCGGCAGTTCGACGTCCGGCCAGTCGGAGCGGAGCGAGGCGACCACCTCGGTGGCTCGTTCGGCGTCTCGCGAACCCACAACGGTCTCGATCCCCACCGAGGCGAGCCGAGCCGCCAGACCCCGCCCGGCAGGGCCAGTGCCTCCCAAAATGCCTACTCTCATGCATTCAACCCTAACCGGCGTGCCGAGTAGGGTGACCACCCATGAAGCTTCTCGACGGCAAGCGCATTCTGGTGACCGGAGTCCTGACCGACGACTCGCTGGCCTTCGCGGTCGCCCGGAGCGCTATCGAGGCAGGTGCCGAGGTAGTACTCACCGGTGCCGGTCGAGGGTTGTCACTCACCCGCCGGACCGCCCGGAAGCTCCCGGTGGAGCCGGAGGTTCACGAATTGGACGTGACCGTGCCCGAGCACTTCTCCGCGGTGGCGGTGGCTCTCTCCGACTCGTGGGGCAAGCTGGACGGGATCCTCCACGCGATCGGCTTCGCTCCGGCGGACTGCCTGGGCGGCGACATAATGAAGGCGGGGTGGGAGGACGTGGCTACCGCGGTGCAGATCTCGGCATACTCGCTGAAGGCACTTGCCGAGGCTTTTCTGCCCCTGATGGAAAAGGCGGGCGGCGGCTCCATCGTCGGCCTGGACTTCGACGCCACCGTGGCCTGGCCGGCCTACGACTGGATGGGCATCGCCAAGGCAGCCCTCGAGTCACTCACCCGCTACCTGGCCCGCGATCTCGGTCCCAGGGGGATCCGGGTCAACCTGGTCGCCGCCGGACCGGTTCGCACCATGGCAGCCAAATCGATCCCGGGCTTTTCCGCCTTCGAGGAATCATGGCACGGTCGGGCGCCCCTCGGGTGGGACGTACACGACCCCGAGCCGGTGGCCAAGGCCTGCGTCGCCCTGCTCTCGGACCTCTTCCCGATGACCACCGGCGAGATGGTGCACGTGGATGGGGGATTTCACGCCATTGGGGCGTGAAACATGTCACCGCACTCCATCGGGGCGTGAAATCACCATTGCTCTTCCACAAATAGGGTCGTACCCTGGAGGGCAAGGCTCTGACCGGTTCTTGGCATCCGGGTTCCCCAAGGGGAGGTCACATGGAAGTGGTTGAGGAAGTTGGCTCGCACTCCACTGGTGAGGCGCCGCCCCTGCCCCGGCTCCCCCACCCGGGCGATCACCCTCGCTGGCCGCGCCTGTGGGTGTGGTTCCTGATCTTCCTTGCGCTCTTCCTCCCGGTCTACTTCTTCGTGCTCCCCGGAGGGCTCTTCTGGGACAACGCCATCTACGCCCTGTTCGGGATGAGCGCCGCGGCGGCCATTGCCATCGGGCCGGCGCTCAACGGCAGCGACAACCCATGGCCGTGGTGGTTGTTCGCCGCCGGGACCTTCCTTTTCTCGGGAGGCGATATTGCGTTCGACGTCTACGCCGCCGGGGGAAACACGCCGATCCCGTCGGTGGCCGACTACCTGTACCTGGCCGCTTACCCGATCCTGGCGGTAGGGATGATCCTGATGGTTCGCAGCCGATTCCCGGGGCGCGATCTGGTCAGCGCCGTCGACGGGGTGATCGTCGCCCTCGGAACCTTCGTCGTCATCTGGGTGCTCATCATGGAGCCCTACTACCGCAATCGCTCACTCGGCTTCGGGGCCAAAGTCATCCCGATCGCCTATCCATCGATGGACTTGCTCCTTCTGGCAGTGGTGATCCGGGTGGTGATCAAGGTTGGCGACAACAACCCGTCCTTCACCATGCTCGTAGCCAGCGTTTTCACGCTCATGGTCACCGACTTCGTCTATGCGGTCGGTCAATTGAACGGTTGGTACCACAGCGGCGACGCGGTCGACCTCGGTTACATGATCTCCTACGGCCTGTGGGGCGCGTCGGCGCTGCACCCGTCGATGAGGCGCGCCACCCATCCGATGCCCACCCGCCCGCGTGCCGGCCGGATCGAGATCGCGCTACTGTCCCTGGCCGCTCTCGCCGCCCCTGCCGCGTTGATAACTCTCGACGTGATGCACAAACGGCACAACGTCGTCCTACTGGCGTCGGTGGCCATGATCGTGTTCGCTCTGGTTCTGGTCCGCCTGGCAGGCATGACTCAACAGCTCGCAGCATCCCATCGGCGCCTGGAGCAACAGAGGTCGATGACCGAATGGGCTGCCGCCCTCCTCGCCACCGCAGAGACGGAAGAAGTGTACGAGGCAGCAGCCGAAGCGGCGATCGTGCTCGCAGGAGGGGGCGATGCTCGGGCGACATTGATGGTCCGCTCGTCAACCGGCATCCCGAGCGTGGTCGCTACACGCAGCACCAACCACGACGCCAGCCCCCAGGAACATCGTTTCCGGCAATCCGAGTCGTATTTCGACGAACTGGAGTTGCGCTCCCGCTGGGACGCCTGGGCGTCGGGCGATCTGGTCGGAGATATCGCGCCGGTGCTCCACCAGACACCCGCGTCCACCGGTCACATGGCGATGCGTTTCAGCGGCCCGATCCTGGTGGAAGGGGAACTCGCCGGCCTTCTCTTCGTCAGGGCCACCGTGAAGCGGGTGGACGAGGCCCGGTCGGCCCTGGACCTTCTGTGCTCTCTTCTCGGACGGGCCATACAAGCGGCCGAGGCCTCGAAGGAGAAGGGTCGCTCGCAGGCGGAGCGCTTCTTCCGATCGGTGGTCAAGGGCTCCTCGGATGCCCTCACCTTGATGGAGACCGACGGGCTGCTGCGCTACATGAGCCCGTCGGCCACCGAGATCTTCGGCCGCTCACCGGAGATGCTCACCGGCGCCCTTCTCGGCGACATCGCCCACCCCGACGACGTCGACCAGATCGTTTCCGCCATCCAGGAAATCGTGGATGAAGGACTGGGAGCGACCGGGCGGTTGGAGTTCAGGGTGCGACATCCCGACGGGCAGTGGCGCGACCTGGGGAGCACGGCCACCAACCTTCTCTCCGATCCCGACGTCAAGGCGATCGTCCTGTCCAGCACGGACATCACGCCGCGCAAGTCTCTCGAACGCCAGTTGTCCGAGCTCTCGCTGGTCGATCCGGTAACCGGCCTTCCCAACCGGCGCCTACTCGTCGACCGCTTGGAACAGGAGCTTGCCAGGGTAAGCCGTGTCAACGAAATGATGGGTGTTCTCTCTATCGACCTCGACCACTTTTCCCGGATCAACCAGGAAAAGGGCCGCGCTGCAGGAGACACCTTCCTCGCCTCGGCAGCGAGAAACGTCACCAGCGCCCTTCGACCCTACGACACCCTGACCCGAATCGGGAAGGATCAGTTCGTCGCCGTTCTGCCAGCCATCAAGGACGTGGACGACATCTTCGGATTGGCGATTCGCGCGGTGCGCGCCCTCAGGGAACCGGTGAACATCGGCGAAGAGAGGGTCACATGCACGGCCTCGGTGGGAGCTTCGATCGGCCCCGATCATGGGCGCACCGCTGATGAACTCATCGGCTGCGCGCACGAAGCCATGCGGCAGGCCAAGGCCGCTGGGCGCGACACCTATGCCATCTACGCAGGCACCACCGTGGTATCCGGCGAGGCGCCCTGAGTACTACGTGGTCAGCGGTTTCATCGCCGACGGGTCCCAGTAGGCCCTCTGCTCGGCGATCTTGCCCTCGTCGTCGATGC
>JAKAWH010000087.1 GCA_021817065.1 Actinomycetes bacterium | reverse complement strand
GCGGTTCGGCCAGCCGTCAGGATCGGAGTGTCGATTCGCTCGCCCACGACCAGTGGCACCACTCGCATCCCGAGGTCCGCAGCCTCGACCACGTAGCCGTCTGCGGCATCCATCGGGACCGCCGCATCGCAGATGGTGGTGATCCCGGCGGCCAGGAGCCGCTCGACATGCCAGGCGAGCCGTTCATGCACCAGGCCGTGATCGATTGCCGGTCGGGAGGCCGCCTCAGCGACAAAACTCGCCCCTTCGAGGAGCACTCCGGTTGGGTGCCCTCGACGGTTGCGTAACACCCCCGCCGTCTTGTGGGACTTGCGGTCGTAGCCGAGCAACTCGAGGCCAAGAGAATTGACCGACGATTCGTGGTAGGTCCGGCTGATCAGATGGACCGGGCGGTCGGCGATCACCGCGTCGATCTCGCGAGCGGTCGGGCTCCGCATCTCGGCAAGTTCGAGTGGTTCGTAGCCGTGAAGTCGCAGCCACCCGCCGGGTAGATCCCGCTTGCCGCGTACAAACTCGAGAAGTCCGCCGATGTCACTCGCCTTACGATGCAACATATCGGTGGCGGGGTCGGCTACGACCAGGTAACCATGGTGATGAGCGTCGACGAAGCCAGGGAGGAGCGCTCCCCGGTCGAGTCGCAATTCGGTCGCGCCGGTTCCGGCGGCCGCTCTCGCCGCACGCCGCGAGCCGACAGCGGCGATCGTCTTGCCGTCGATGGCAACCGCCTCACATTCCTGATCGGCGGGAAGCAGGTGATGGACGGCCGGTCCCCAGAGCACTACAGGTGTCACGGGCGAGACCCTGACCGGGTGGTGTCTCCGGAACCCTCGCGGGCCACGGTGCTGCTCGGCGACACGATCACCGGCACCACCGCCGTGTGCGAGCTCACCCGACCACAGACGCCGCGGCCGACAGAGCTTGGGCGTGCGAGCTCACCCGACCACAGACGCCGCGGCCGACAGAGCTTGGGCGTACGAGCTCACCCGACCACAGACGCCGCGGCCGACAGAGCTTGGGCGTACGAGGCGTGTGCCTGGATGTACCCGGGCCAGGAGGGGTCGTCGGCAACCAGCCATTCGGAGGGGTAGAGCTCGAATATCTGAGCGTGCTCGTTCAGTCCGAAGGTGAGGAGGGGCGGTAGGGTTCCCACCGGGCCGCTGCCATCGGGGTTGGACTTCTCGTAGGTTTGCACTTCTAGGGGAACCTTGCCCTGGTACTTCTGGAAAAGGGCACACCAGTCCGCATAACACGACTGGCCGCTGCCGGCTTCGCTGATCGCATCGGCGGAGAGGCCCTGAGTTCCGAATCCGAAGCCGTCCGATGCCGCAGCACCCGCGACCTGATCGGCCATCCCGTTCGCCCCGTTGAATTGGTTTATCCCGACCAAGATGGGCTTGACCGAATGGAGCGACGCCTCGTAGTCCAGCATGGTGGTCGTGTAAGCCGGGAACTTCTGCTGGTAGCCGTACGCGTTCCATCGGTTGAGGCAGGAACCCTGAAGGTCGTTCTCAACGTAGTTCTCTCCACCGGTGCCGATCCCGAAACGCAGGTAACCGACGTGGGGGTCGCCGGTGACATGAGCTACCACTGCTGAGACGAATGCTTGCCAGTTCTGTTGGTAGGCCGGCTCCCAGTACACCGGAGTCGGTGGCGTGGACGGGGTGCACTGCACCGTATCGACTTGGGAGAGCACATAGGGCGGGGTCACCGGTTCACCGCCCCACTGCTGGGTGGTCTGCTCAGCCACCCCCCAAACGATGAGATTGACCGTCTTCCCGGCCGCTTCCCATGGTTGGACCGCCTGGTCCAGGAAGCTCCAGTCATAGCGAGGAGTGGCGTTGGGTCCCTTGTCGATCGCGCTCCAGGGAACAATGATGTTGGCACCGCACACGGTGGAGTCGGTAGCCACGTATTTCATGAGGTCCTCACTGTCGGCAAGCGACTGCGGGCTGTTCGCAGCGTTGACGAAGAGACCATGGGGACCGGTTGGGTCCGCCACATGGGGATCCGGCGCGCTGCAGGTTACAGGGCGGGAATCGCCTGCCGCGGTCGAGGTGGTGGAGGCCGGAGCAGTGGTGGTGGAGGCTGGAGCAGTGGTGGTGGTTGTGGTGGTGGGAGGCGGCTGGCACGCGGAAAGGAGGGTCAGGAGTGCGAAGCAGCCGAGAACCCCCAGGCCCAGGCCGCAGCGGGAAGTCCCCCAGGAAGCCCTGCCGAACAGGGCAGCATTCCGCCATTGGCGAAATCCCGGTGTTGCTATGCACTCCATGACCCAGATCCTTTCCGCTTGCTGTGATAACCGGCAGGTTAGGCCCGAGGGGGTGGGTTGTCTTCCTCCGGTCAGGCCCAGAAGGGGGATGGGCCTGATTGCACGGTATCGGTTGTCGATGAGAGAGAAATGAGAAGGACCGGAGGTTCGATGAGCATCAGGGGTGAGGTGGGGCTGGCTTCGACGGTGTGGTGCGATCCGGTTGGGGAAGATCAGCATGCCCGGATTGCCAGACGGGACCGGCCCCGGCTTCCCGAACCGGGCCGATCGAGCAAGGGAATGTGAACCGGACGGCGAGGCCACGAGGCGAGCGGAGCGTGGCATGCACGCTCCCCCCGGAGGACTCCGCGACCTGTCTCGCGATGGCGAGTCCCAAGCCGCTTCCTTCCGCCGAGCGCGCCGGATCGAGTCGAAAGAATCGGTCGAACACGTGCTCCAGGTGCTCGGGTGGAACGCCGGGGCCGTCGTCGGCTACCTCGATGACGATCGATTCGCCGTTCCTGGCTGCGGTTAGCGAGACCGTCGAATCCGGGGACGTGTGGCGCGCCGCGTTATCGAGAACTGCGCGTAGGGCTCTCCGGAGCATGTCAGGGTCACCAGTCCCAACTCCGAGGTGCGGGGGATCGGTGATCGTGAGCACTCTCGGGCGGCAGATCCAGTTCGCGTCGGCTGCCAGATCGGTGAAAAACTCGTCCCAGGAGAAGGTGGTGCAGTTAACTGCATCGAGGGTATCGGCTCGGGCCAAGGCCAGCATGTTCTCAAGCATCCTTGTCATCCGATCCAGTTCGGCCATCGCCTCGTGGAGGCAGGCCTGGCGCTCGGCTTCCCCTTGGTCGGGATAGAGGGCGATCGTCTCCAGATCTGCCCGAATCGAGGTGATGGGTGTGCGGAGGTCATGGGACACATCGGCCACCAACTGGCGTTGCTGGACAAGGAGCGTCTCCAGTGCCTGGCGAGCTGTGGAAAGTCTCTCCAGCGATCCATTGAACGCGTGGACAAGTCGGCATATCTCGTCTGAACCTCGCATGACCGGTAGCCGGTCGTCGGTGGCCGAGCTATTACCGATCCGTTCTGCTGCACCCGCCAGCTCCGACAAGGGTGTGACGGCGCGCCGGGCGACCAGCCAGCCGGCGGGTCCGGCCAAGATCAGCGCTCCGAGAGCAGCGAGGCCGACCAGGACGGTGAGTGTGGTGAGCGTGTGGTCAGTTTGATCGAGCGACTGGCCCACCACGATGCCGTTTGCCATCGCGACGCCATAAGTCGTGTGAACCGCCAGCGGCCTCGTGAGCGACATGAAAGCGATCTGGTACGGGTGGGGTCCGGAGCCGACGCGCTCCACCCTTGGAGCTCCCCCTGTTCGTTCACGTGATGCCGCTATCAGCGCAGCTACCGGGAGACTCGGTGCGTTCGCGGTGGCGAGCAGCACGCTTCCCGATGGGGCAGACAAAGCCAGTTCGAACACGTCAACATTGGATTGGGATTCCGAGAAGTTCCGAAATTGCCGCGGCCAGATTACGGCATTGCCGGGAGTGTGCGCCGCCCTCACCACCTGTCCTCGGGCAATTGCTTTCAGTTGGTCGTCGATGGAAGAGAGAAGCGCAATCTTCAGCGAGAAGAAGATCGCAGCACCCAGCACGAGTACGGTGACGAGCGAACAGCCAGCGGTGAAAAGAGCGATACGCGATCGAAGCGACATCTCACCCTTCGGCAGCACCGGGGGGATCTGCTCTCAAGATGTAACCGCGGCCGCGAAGATTGTGAATCATCCGGGATTCTCCACCGGCTTCCAGCTTGTTCCGGAGGTAGCGGATGTAAACCTCCAGTACATTGGAGTCCGCAGTGTAGTCCCACACGGCGCCGACGATCCGTTGGCGGGGGAGCACCTCACCAGCGTGCCGCGCCAGGAACCGGAGGAGGTCCCATTCGCGGGATGTCAACTCGATCGGCCTCTGAGCGCGGGTGACCGTCATGGAACGTTCGTCGACAATAAGGTCGCCCACCTGGAGGAGCTGCAGGTCGGAGCCGTGCCCGGTCCGTCGCAACAATGCCCGGGTCCGGGCCAGGAGCTCTTCGAGAGCAAACGGCTTTGAAAGGTAGTCGTCCGCGCCGCTGTCGAGGCCGGTCACCCGATCGCGGAGCCCGTCCCGGGCGGTCAGCATTAGAATGGGTACGTCTTGTTCCATGCGCACCAAGCGGCACACCTCGAACCCGTCGATCCGGGGAAGCATGAGATCGAGGACCACCAGATCGGGACATATGGATCGGATCTCGTGCAATGCCTGCTGCCCGTCAGAGGCTTCGTGGACCTGGTGCCCTTCGTACGAGAGCACCCGGCGAAGAGATGCACGCAACGCTACATCGTCATCGACGATCAGCACCCGAGCCACCGAGAGATTGTAGCGAGCTAGCTTCCGGGCGTCTGGATGATCCTTCCGGGCACCGGATCGGTCGGGCCGAGGTATTTCTCGAAGAACTTCAGTGTCGAGGGAAATTCGGTGTCCAGGTAGGCGAAAGCATGGGCGCATTCGGAATTGGTGTCGATCTGGGTGGGCACTCTTTCCATCAGGCTGCGAAGGTAGACCTCCTCCTGCTGGCGGGGAGGCACGATCTCGCAGTGCCCGTTGCCCAGGAAGTCGGTGGAGGTGGCCACCAGGGTGGGAGGCGAGCCGACTCCGTTGATCGTTGTCCCGTCGATGAACTGTGCTGGCGACGCCTGCTCGAAGCTCACCAGGCAGGCGTTCGCGGAGGGACTCCAGGTGAGGCTCCACGGATCGTGGCATCCCAGATAGGTTGCCCAACTGCTCTTGCCCAACGAGATCCCGGAATTCTCGTATTCCCCGATCAGCTCGAAGGTGTCCGAAGTTCCCGACCAGTCGGCGATTGCCTGGACGGCAGAGGCGGGTTGGGCAAGATGGGCGGCCAGCGCGGCTGAAAGAGCGAGGTTGCCTCCGGCCGATCCCCCCCACAGCCCAATGCGGTTCGGGTCCACACCTAGAGAGTCGGCCTGGGAGCGCACCCAGGACACCGCGTCCATTACGTCGTAAACCGGATTGGGAAAGGTCGGCTGCTGCGCTGTCGCCAGCGGGTAGTTGAGCGCGAATACTGCGAAGCCCTGCTGGCCGAGATCGATTGCCTCTTGTGAGACGTCGCACTTGTCACCCGAGACGTGACCCCCACCATGAACGAGGATTACTCCGGGAACCGGTCCGGCTTCACCCTGAGGAAGGTAGGCATCGAGGTAGGTCGGGTGGGCGAAATCCTGGCCGTAGATAAGATTTGCCTGGTAGGTGACTCCGGCATGGGGTGGGAGAGCGCATATTGACGCGGCGGTTACGATGCCTGCACCGTCGACGGGAACGATCAGGCGCGGTGGCAAGGGGGTGGGTGCTGTCCGGGGGGCCGAAGGTGTCGTCAATTGCTGGAAGAGCCAGGTCGTCGTCCTGTCCAGCATGGTGCTCGTGCCGCCGTCGATCGTGTCGAAGGCGTAGGCGAGAGCGTGAGCGCAAACCTGAGTGGTCTGTACGGTTGCTGGCACACCGTGCATGGTGAGCGCGGTATCCATCTCTACGGTGTTCTGGGGGTTGACCACCTCGCACTTTCCTGGTCCCTGCCCGCTGTCGGTGCTGGTGACTAGGAGCGAGGGAGGGTCGGCGGCAGTCACATGGGCTATCGGGGACGCGGACACCAAGTTGACGAAACAGGTGGTGTCGGTGAAATCGCTGCATCCGATGTAGTCTTCACCGCCTACCATCAGTGCTGGCTGGGCTGTGTGATTGGCGGCGAACTCGGTGATCATATCGTAGGGGCCTGACCATCCGGCGACCGCCTGTACCTGAGCGACCGGATCGTTGACCGCAGCATTTTCCGCTGCGACGTAGGCTATGGCGGCTCCGGCTGACGTCCCCCACAGGGCGATTTCTCCGGGCACGATACCAAGGTCGACTGCGTATTTCCGGACCCACTGGACGGCAAGCTCCGTGTCGGCAGGGACGTCGGCGAACGGGTGGCGGGCCTGAGAAGCCAGGGGATAGTCGATCGAGAGCACAGCAACGCCCTGGGGAACCATCTGATCGGCTTCGGCGGTGATGGCGCACTTAGAGCCAGCGATGAAGTCCCCACCGTGGACATACACGATCGCCGGGACCGGCTCAGCTCGATTGCTGGGGAGATAGGCGTCGAGGTAGAGATCGGTGGACTGGTCGCTGTCATGACCGTACAAGAGGTTCCCGTAGTAATCGACATTCGGGATAGGGGCATCCGCGCAGCATTCCGGAGCAACATTGCACGTGTTGGGGGCAGGAAGCGAAGGTGCCGGTCCGAGCACGGGGGGGATGATCGGTTCGGGTGGGCCCCCGATTCCCTGTCCCGGCCGGCTCGCAGCGGCCGCCTGTGTCGCCGAAGGTACCATGGCCGGTGCAAGGACGCCTAGCAGGGCGAATGACGCGGTCGCGATATATTTCCACATGAGCTCTCGCCTTTCTCAATTTGCCGGGTATTTCGTACCCGTGCTTCGAGCCGGAGGTGAGCACGAAGTCTCCCTGCTGCCTTCAAGATTGCGCGCGGCAGGGTGAGGAGCGGGTGACCGGGAAATGAGAGTTTGTGAGAGAGAGCTATGGAGCGCCCGAGCGCCCCTTGCGGTACTCGCTCACCAGGTTGCCCAGCCAGGCTCCCGCGCCCCGTGCGGCGCGGTGGAGGGGAGGCTTCGCAGGGGGGCGCCGAGCGGCGTCGTAGGCTCGGCGACGCCCAGGATCGGATAGCACGCTCCATGCCTCGTTGAGCAGTGCCATGTCCCGGTTGGCAGCAGCCAGGGATACGGCATCGTCGGCGTGTATCCTGTCAGGATGTAGCTGGCGGGCGCGGGCAAGATATTCGGCACGGATCTGCTCGATGTCCGCCTCGGGGGAGACCCCGACCAGGTGGTAGTAGTCGTTCACCTGATCCACTCTGGAGCAGCTCTAGTGAGCCCGCTCGCGGCCGGCGACTTACCGCGTTCCCGGGTGTCCACCACTGAATGTTACCAATACCACCCGCTATCACGCAGAGTGGTTACCTTTTTTCGAAAAGTAGCGAAAAAGGCGTAATAGGGGTTCGGTCGCTCCGTTCCTTGCGAAGGAACATCCTACGAAGGAGTGGTCATGAACAACTCGGCACGGGGAGGGGAGTCCAGGAGCGAGGACGGGCGCAACACCTGGATCACGCGCAGGTCGATGAGGACGGCGGTTCTCGGCTGGTGGGAAAGGGGGTGCACCGCGCACGGCGTAGCGCCCGGGTGTTGCCGCACCGCGACCGCTCGCCGTTTCGTGGACGCGGTCATCCTGGAGGCGGAACAGCCTCATCGAACCGGTCCGGACCGGATAGTCAGGGCAGCGCGCGCGTGGGTGGCAGAGGTGCGGGGCGGGGACGACATCCCAGCGACTTTTCAGTCGGTGGCCGCGCTGCGGGAGGTGCTCTCCGACTCGCGCTCGCTGCTCGCTTTTGGCTGGCCGGCGGCGCGGGTGCATCGCATATTCGACACGGTGATGGCCGAGGTAGCCACGGTGATCTCGGGCAACCTCTACGCGGTGGCGTTCACCGATCCTTTGACCGGGAGCGGGAACCGCCGCGGTCTCGACGAGGACCTGCCTGCGCTGGTGGCCACTGCCGCGCGAACAGGGAAGGACCTTTGCGTGGTGGTGATCGACCTCGACGGGCTGAAGACCATCAACGACACCGATGGTCACGCTGCTGGCGATGCTGCCCTACGGCGCTTGGTCAACGCATGTCACGAGTGCCTCCGGGAGACCGACCGTCTCTACCGGATCGGGGGAGACGAGTTCGTGGCGGTGCTGCCCTTTACCGATCACCAAGGTGCTTCGGAAGTGATGGATCGAGCACACGCGGCGGGGGCGCCTTCTTTCAGCTGGGGAGCGGCATCGCTGTCGATGATGGACAATCTCTTGGGGTTCCCCGCATCCAAGGGAGTGGTGGACCCCGGGCAGCTCATCGCTGCTGCCGATGCCGAGTTGTACGCCAAGAGGCGCGCGGTCCGATCCGGGGTCACCCGCCCGGTGCCCTCCCATGAGGGCGAGGTGCTCGCCGCCGTCGCGTTGACCGAGCTGGCAAGTTTGTGCCAGCCCGCAGCGGAAGACTTGGCGGCCGATGAGCCCACCATGGTGCGCAGTCTTGCTTCGGCGCCCTGGCATCCATCGGGTGCCGATCGGTCCCCGAATATCATCTCGCTGGACGCTGCATCATCTCACGGGATGACGGGGGAGGAGGGTATCGAGACCGACGGCCAGGTGTCCGACGGCCAGGTGTCCGACGGTCGGGTGGTCGGGCGCCGCCTGATGGCTGCTGTGGTGGGGCTGGCCGCCGCGGCAGCTGCCTTTTTCGCCCTGGCCGGAGTGCTCTCGCCCGGGGGCACTAGTGGAAATGGAGTTCACCAGGCTTCGAGCGCGTCACAGACCAGTTCGGGTCTTTCGCCCTACCGGTTGGAGACCGGGAACGGGTTGGGGACTACCGGAAGCGGTTTGCCGGGGAGGCTCGATCGGAATGGGGGAGGGCTTTCGGGGATATCCGGCATTGCCGGGGGGATCGGCCTCACCGGGGGGAGCGGATTCGGGCAGCCTGGTGGGGGAACATCGGGCACCTCAGTTGGCTCGACCGGAACAGCCTCGGGTGGCGGGGGCAACGGGTCGGGCTCGGGGGGTGCGGTCAACAAGACGAGCGGGTCCGGGTCCGGTGGGGGGAGCTCCGCTTCCTCGGGTTCTGGAGGGGGGAGTAACTCAGGCGGGGGTAACGGGTCGGGTCCCGGGGGTAGCGGCTCGCTGACCGGTTTCCTGAACGGTCTCTTGGGCAACCCGACCGGGGCGCTCACCGACCCGACCGGCACGATTCAGCAGGCTTTGGGGGCTGTGACCGGGACAGTTACCCAGGCGACCGGCACCCTGCCGGTTCCGGTCACAGTCACGCTTCCATCGCTGCCGGTTCCGGTGACCACTACTCTTCCCCCGCAACCGGTCCCGGTTCCTCCGGTCGTTGCCGCTCCGGTCAGCATTCCCGTTGCTCCTCCCGCCGCTCCGGTCACACTGCCTCCGGTGACCGCGCCGCCAACAACCCTTCCCCCGGTGACGGTGCCTCCGCTTCCGATCACCACTACCGTCCCGGCCCTCCCGGGGTTGTGAGCCAGGTTCATCCCACCCTCTCAAAGCCCGGATAGCGGTCGAACCCGGTGTCGAAGCTGAGGATGCGTTGGACGCCGTGATTCGAAAAGGGACGAGTTCCACTCTTCCGCGGAAGAGTGGACACCCATGCCGCATCAATACAACATCTCGATCTGCTGTTTCACGCACCAGCTCGCCAAGACGAGCCTTTGCCTCCGTTACTGGGACCATCATTTCCGGGTCAGAGGACACGTACCGGCGACCGCCTCTCGGCGGAGCCGGTCCAAGGTTCCCATCAGTCGGTGCAGGTTCTGGTGAGCAGGTTCTGGGCTGGGTTCGCAATGGCACCCTTCCTGTGCCAGCGGTCCTGGAACGACGATCAACGCCGAGCCAGGTAGCGACGCAGTAGAGGATCGATGATGCGCCATCCGCCCCTCCCCGCAGGGGCCGTCTTGTCGGCTACCCCCTTTTTCCCGAGAACCCGCAGTGCGCGCTGAGCTGTGCTCGCGCGCGAGCGGTCTTTGTAGGGCGGCTCGCCCCGAGCAACGCGCTCGGCTGTGACAAGGACCTCCCGGCCTCCACTCCTGAGATCCTCGACAACGGCGTCGTGAAACGGGGCGTCGGCGGCCATCGCCATCTCGAGTGCAACCTCGGCAACTGTCGGACTGATGGTTGGCTCTCCGAGAGTGATCGCGGTGAGGTATGCCTGCTTGGCGATGAGCATGGTGGACCGGACGTGTCCTTCCCCGAGGTCGACAATCCGCTCGACCGCACCGTCAGCCGGGCGTAGGCCATTGGCGAGGTACCGATCGAGGATGCCTGCCCGCCATGTGGCAGCGTCGATAGGCCACAGTTCGTGCCATCCTCCCCACCGGTAGAAGGCGCGCTGTGCGGGACCGAAGAGGTCCCTCATCATGTGCTCCAGGCTTCCGGTGAACAGGGTGGTGATCCTGTCGCAGTCTTGTAAGGCTGCCCGCATGGCCTTGGTCACTCGCTCAGGATCCCCAAATGGGTTGCGCGGTGCGCCGAGTTCCTGGAACTCGTCGATGAGTATCACCAGACGCTGGTTGTCGATCTCGCACACCCTTTGTGCGGCTCGAAAGGCATTGCCGAGGGCGCCGACGGGGTCTCGCTTCCGCAGCGCCGGCTCGAGGGCCAGCGAGAACTCTTCACCGAGGTCGGCCTTCATCCGGGCGACGGGCGTAAGAGCAGCCATCGAGGCGACTCGCCTCCCGCCCTTGGCGACAGCGTGCTTCGCTCTCGCGGTACCCGAACGGTTGGCGATCACTCTGTCTACGAGCGCTTCGGCTAGACGGGCCGGTTCAGTGAACTCGAACAGATCCAACGAGGCAACGTACTGCCCCTCGGCCCTCACTAGATCGAGGGCTGCCCGACACAGGGTGGTCTTGCCCATTCGTCGAGGGCCGGCGATAAGCCGATTCATCCCGTTGGACAGCTCCCGGGCGAGATCGAATGCTTCGTCGCCCCGCCCAATCATCTCCTTTGCTGGGAGTGGCCTGTCTGTGGGAAAGACCTCGTCGGCTGGCGTATAGCGGACTATGCGATACAGTATAGCGCTATCTGCGATACACGCCGAGATCTGGCCGCAGGGATCCCACCTGCTCGCCGGAATGGCCGCATCTGTCCCAGTTGACCCCAACTGAGAGTCACGCCCCTCCGCTCATGGGATGAGTGAAATATGCTCCGTGATTAGCCGGTGCCAACACCTAATCTCTTGGTGCCGGCAGAGAACTCAGGGGACTTATGACGCTATCGGGGGTCATTTCGCGTGATTCCAGGGGAGGTCCGGAGCTATGTCTGCTCGATCCAGCATCACCATGGTGATAAGGCTCTCCGCGTGGTGAAAGCCCCGTGCATTGGTGCGGAGTCTCCCGATGGAGGCGTTGTTGGATTCCGCGATGCCGTTGGTATGGCCGTATCTGATGGTCGCTTCGATTTTGTCTCGGAACCTTCGAATGGTGCGTGCCAGCTTGACGAAGTGCTCGAGCTTGGAGCGGGAGGCAGCAGCTAACCACCGGTCGAGCGCACGGCGGGCGGCAATGATTCCCTTGGTGAATATGTCGCGAAGTTCTTCTTTGAGTCGCCAGGCCCGGTGGATGCGGGCATTGGCTTTCTCCAGTGCTCGTAGCTGTCCACGTTGGTGTCGACTGAGATTCTCCCAGTTGCGCAGGAGCAGCCAGCGAAGCCCCTTGACTTCCTTGGCCGCACTGTGTGATCCTGAACGCCGTAGAGTGTTCCACTCGTCCCTGCGGGTTTCATCTACAGCGTCGGTGGCCCACTTGACCACGTGAAAAGTATCCAGGCACACCAGCGCATTCGGGGCCTTTTCAGCCACCACGTCGTGAATCCATTTAGCCCCGTCGCAGGTCACGATTTGCAGCTCCTTACAGCGGTTTTCGCCCAGAGCGGTAAAGAATGCTTTGAGGGTGTCCTTGGAGCGTCCCTTGGCTGCCCAGACCACCTTGCCGGTCTCATGGTTGCACACCACGGTCAGGTATTTCTGCCCCTTCTTGTACTTCACCTCGTCGATGGCGATCGCACTCAACCCCGCCAGCAGGTCGATCTTGCCCAGTGCCTCGGTCGCCACCCGGATGCAGATATTGTTCACCGCTCTCCAGCAGATCCCATGACGCCGTGCAGCCGCGTTCTTGTTGGAGGTGATCGCATCGTAGGTGACGAGGTCCTCGAAGTCCCGGGTGAACGGGGAGTCATGACGTGCCCAGGGGACCTCCGCGACGGTGACCCCGTGGGTGGGGCACCTGACCCGCCGGGCGGCTGCCAGAAGGGTGGTGGTGAAATGCCCGACGTCAAGGTGGCGCCAGGTACGTGGCCCACCACCAAAGTCCTCCCAGGCAGACAGTCTCCCGCAGCGCCCGCAGCGCCCCCGTTTGCGCACCTTCTGGCGGATATCAATCACCAGCTCACCCCGGCTATTACCAATCGCTTCATGGAGATTGCAACAGATGATCACCACTGATTTGCCCAGGGCAAGGGTGGATTTGAGTAGCTTGGATATGCGCACGTTCTCCGACTCCTTCGTCGTTAGCCTTGTAGAAGCCAAAAACGTAGGCGAGAGAGGGCGTGCGCTCGCGGATGGGCAGGTCAGGGACCCCCGATAGCGTCATAAGAGCCGAA
>JAKAWH010000086.1 GCA_021817065.1 Actinomycetes bacterium | reverse complement strand
CTGCCCGACAAGTACAAGAGGCAGTTCCGGGTGCTGAAGGCACTCAACTTGAAGACCGCTCGTGCCTGGGCAATCAAGGAATCGCTGCGCATACTGTGGAGCTACCATCGACTCGGTTGGGCGACGCGCTTTTACACGCAGTGGTTCTTCTGGGCGACACATTCTCGCCTGCAACCCGTCATCGATGTCGCCTACATGATCAAGCGCCACCTCTACGGGGTGCTCAACTACTTCTCCGCTGCGAGAATCACCAATGCCGCCGCGGAAGGCCTCAATTCCAAGATCCAGACGATCAAGAAGATGGCCTACGGCTACCGCAACCGGGAGCACTTCAAGACGGCCATCCTCTTCCACTGCGGTGGCCTACAGCTTTACCCAGCTACCCACGGGATTGTCCGATGACCCGAAATATTGTTGAGCGCGTCAAGCAACCATTGGAGCGGATTGATCGAGAACAAGCCGAGCGGATCAGTCCCGTTCACCGGATCCCCGCCAACATACGAATATGCCGCCCCCGTAACCCCCACCAACGGATCTACACTCAGAAACTGCCCCGTCGCCGGGTCGTAGTAGCGATTTATCCCGCAGCGCATCGCGCGTTTCCGTTCGGAGCCATAGCGCACCGGCGTTGAGCTGGAGGAAGGCCGTGGCGAACGACGATCTGTGTCTACGTTCTCAGAAATTCGCGCGAACGCGTGTTTTTGGCATCGCTTCTGCTTCGCCCGGACACCCTCCCTCACCGCATGATCCATAATGGCAAGTCTTCCATATTCATAGACGCAGATCAGGGGCTCGTTGGTCGAGCCGGAGGCACTCTCGGAATCAGCTTGCGAGGAGCTGCTGGACCCGCTGGTGCGAGATTCCGAGTAAGTCGGCCGCATCGCGACGGGATAGCCCCATGTCGGTCAATCGGCGCACGGCATCTGCAGTGGCTTCCTGGGCCAGCGTCCCTGCCTGCTCGGCGCTGTAACGGGCTTGGGAAACCTTTGTGGCTACGAGGGCAAGGTCCTTGGGGAACTGGGCAGTGATTTCAAGGCGCTCCGGGTCACGGTCGAGCCAGAGTGCCAGGGCTTCGCGAATGCGAGACTCCGCCTGGCGAAGGCTCCTGCCGTAGGTCTGGCATCCCTTGATGCCCTTGATGTGGACGAGCCACGCTTCCTCATCGGGATCGCGCTCGAAGACAGCGACGTAGCTCGCAGTCTTGGTCGTCATTTCGTCCATCTCCTTCCCAGACACGGCTCCAGCGCCCGTTCGATTGCACGCAGGGTTCCCGCAGGAATGTCCTGGCCGCGATGGACGGGAACGACGCTCTGACAGCCTCCGGGGCATGCCACGATCACGTGGGAGCCGCGCTGGCGCAGGCGAGAGCATCCTTTGGCCTCGACCAACCGGAGCACCTCGTAACCCGTCATCCAATGTCTAGTCTAATAGACACTTAGCACAGTTACCAGTCACCCTCCGGCAGAATGGCAGGTGGCGTGGACCTCCCGCAGCTTGTCGATGGAGACCCGGGTGTAGAGCTGGGTGGTCTCCAACTTGGCGTGGCCCAGCATCTCGGCCACGGTCCGGATGTCCATGCCAGCGTGGAAGCTGGTAACCGGCGATGTCCGATCAGTGTCGAATAGCTCTTCGGACGTGGCTATTTGTCATAGTCCGCGATCACCTGCGTGCAGGAGCTCAGCGGCATATCGATTCCAGTCTCCACCGGCCGCCCTCACCCATCGGACGGCGGTGAGCGGGGTGAGATTGAGCGCTCGGGCAAGCACGGCGGCGGGCAAGTTCGACGCGAGGTGAAGGAGGGCGATACCGACAGGGTCGAGTGCGACCTTCCGGGAGCGGTCGGTCTTGGTGCTCTTCTCGGCGAGCCCGCCCGGTGCCACGACGATGGAGCGGGCAACGTCGAGCACGCCAAGGTCGAGGTTCACGTCGGACCACCGGAGGGCACACAGCTCGCCTCGGCGCATCCCCGTGAGCGCAGCGAGCATGAGGAGCGGAGCAAGACGGGGATCCCGCCGTTCTGCCTCTTCGATGACCTGCTGGACAACCTCCACCGCGGGAGCGGTCACCCGGCGGTTCGACACCCGGGGAGGCTTCGCCCGGTCGGCGATGTTCTCCCGGAGCCATCCCCAGCGCACAGCCTGGTGGAGGGCGGCGGAGAGGATGGCATGCACGATCCGGATGGTCTTGGGTGACTTCCCGGCGTCCTTCAGGGTGCCGTAGAGGTCGTCGAGATGTTTCGCCGTGAGCTGGTGGAGCTTGATCTTCCCGAGCCGGGGTCGGATGGTCCCGTTCACCTGCGAGGAGTAGTTGCGGACCGTCGTCGGCGAGAGGTCGAGGCGTTCGCACTCCTCAAGCCAGCGGTCGAGGAGCTGGCCGAAGGTCGCTCCCGTGCCGTCCGCCCGGTTCGTGCCGTGCTGGTCCACGAGGTCCCGGAGGGCAGCGTCGGCTGCCCGGGCGCCGCCGTGGAACGTCTTCGAGACCTGGTGGCGCTTGCCGGTCTCCGGGTCGTAGCCGAGGGAGACCCGCAGCTCCCAGACCCCTGGACGCAGTTCGCGCTTCGATCCACGCATGTCCGCATCGTAGCGGTGGGATGTGACGGGATTGGTGAGAATCCGGTGGGACGCGATCCCGGGCAGCAGAAGGGCCGGTGCTCTCGCACCGGCCCTGACCTGCACTTTCTCTGGTGGCGGGGGAAGGATTTGAACCTTCGACCTTCGGGTTATGAGCCCGACGAGCTACCAGACTGCTCCACCCCGCGGCGGAAAGTTCAGTTTAGCAGAGCGCTCTCGGGGACTTCCACGGCGGTGGTTCACGATCCGTTGCTGACAATCAGGTTAACCCCGATCTCACCTGACTTGAGCTGCGATGCGTAGCCCCCGGAGTTACCGAATACGGCATTCACCCCCCACTGGGCCGACTTGGCACTGATGACCGTCATGGAGAGACCGCTTCCTGAACCGCCCTGGTTGTCAATGGTAAATCCAGATGACTGGAGCTGGGCCTCGTACGACGTCGCTGCGGCTGCCTGGGAGGTGTTGCTCACCGCGAGATAGAGGTCGAAGTAGGCCGACGCTGCCGACGACCCCGTGGCAGCATTGTTGCCGTTCATTACTCCAAGCACCCGGTATCCCTTCGGCAGCGGTACGGTCGAGGGGAAGTTCGCCGGGAGGCTTGTGCCCTCGGCAAGGGTATTGCCATGAGACGAGATAGTCACATTGGAACCGTTGTTGCTGTACTTAACCGATCCGACACCAGGCACATGAATGCTGTGAGTGCTGCACGCAGAAAGGCCGACCGCGATGCTGGTGGCCGCGAGAACCGTGCTGAACACATTTTTCTTCATCGATACTCCCCTTCTTCGTCTAGTAGGTGAAATGCTCGGATACCTCGAAGGCGGTCACGGCACACCCGCCATTGCCACGATCGGCGCTGTGATGGACTGGCCGCCCAGGGACCCCACGAAGCCGGCATCCCCGAAGGCAAAGATGCCTCCATCGGCCGCCACCATCCAATAGCCGCCGCCATCGGAAGTGGGCACCATGCCGTCGATAGGCTTGACCAGGCTGGAAACAATCGAATTGGGTCCGCTCGGCTGCTGGGTGGGGTTCAACTGGCCGGTGGAACCGTGGTAGGCGGCATCGCCGAACGAGAATATCCCCCCGTCGGCAGCCACCTCCCAGTAGCCCTTTCCGTCTGCGCTGGGTGACATGGCCACTGTCGGCTTGTTGAGTGGCTCAACCGAGTTGGAGCCGCCAGGAGCATTGGAAGGGTTCAACTGTCCAGGAGTGCCTTCATAGGAGGCATCTCCGTAGGTGAAGACGTCCCCGTCGCCCGACAATAGCCAGTAGCCCTTGCCGTCGGCTGTGGCGAATATGTTGACGATCGGCCAGCTCGGATGGAAGCCCGACTCGGCGGGCGAGCTGTAGTCGGTGGCATCGCCTGCGCTGATGACCTGCCCGGCATTGGTGGCGAGCCAGTACCCCTTGCCGTCAGCCGTAGAGGCAATTGAGACCACCGATGTACCTGCTAGCGGTTGCGCACTCGGCTGCCCGGAAAAGGCGTCACCGAATGCCTGCACCTGTCCCGAAGAGGAGGCAACCCAGTACCCGCCCGCGTCGGGCGTTGGAGCGATGGCAACCGCGTCCGTCATCCCGGTGGCTGACCCGAAGTCCCCGGCCGAACCGCAGTGGTAGACGGTGCCGGTGGAACCCAGAAGCCAGTAGCCTGCACCCGAAGTTGCGACAGACCCGGTCCCCGAGGAACATCCCGGCGAGGATCCCGTACCCCCGGCACCCCCTGTGCCTCCGGTACCGCCGGTACCCCCCGTTCCGCCCGATCCCCCCGTCGCCCCCGTCGCCCCCGTCGCCCCCGATGCGGTGATGGGCGGTCCCGCGCCGAAGACAGTAGCAGTAAGGTCGGCCAGATCCGGGTATGACTGGCCCGACACACACGTCGCCGGTGTGGAGGTCGGGGGCTCCGGCGAGCAGGGTTTCGATTGAACGGTGAAATCCAGGCAGCCGTTCGAAAAGGTCGCCGCCGGCCCCACCGGTTCCCACCCGGTGTTAGGCGTGGAGTCGTACCACTCCATCGTGTCCCCCTGGGACATTCCGCACTCGGTAATGGCGACGGTGCTGAACGAAGGGCTCGGTGCGAGGTTGACGTCGAAGTAGCTGCCGCCAGCCTGGAAGGGCGCCGGACCCTGGGGATCCGCGGGGTTCTGGGAGTAGTCGGCCACAAAGATGGTCCCGGTTCCGCCAGAGGCAGTCGCAGCCGTTTCGGGCGCCGCCGTCCCCGACCCGCCCACGGTCACAGGAGTTGCTGCGTTGTCGGAGGTGGACTGGTCCGCCCCCACCGTAGAACCAACCTCACTCGACACGACAATTATCTCCAACCACTTCTGGGCAAGCTGGGGTGTGGGCTTTGTGGAGTCGTTCACCTCGACCTGGAACCGGAAGGTGCCCGCCTGGCTGGCCGATCCGGTGATCAAGCCGGTGGAGCCGAGGGAAAGACCTGGCGGAATTGTGCCCGAGGTGACGGTCCAGTTCGTATACGGAGCAGTTCCACCCGATGCACCGAGGGCTTCTGAGTAGGCAGCCCCCACCTGGGCGCTGGGGAGCTGGAGGGTGGAGATTGACAGGGGTGGCGATGCCAACGGGGGCTCGATGGTGAGGGTGTATTCGTAGGCGGCGAACTCGGGAGGCTGGAAGCTGTCCCGGACGAAGATGGTGATCACTGCGGAGCCTGCTGTCGTCGGCGTCCCGGAGATCTTGCCCTTGTAGGCAGGTGACGAGGTCGACGAGGTCGAAAGGGAGAGCCCCCCGCACACCGAGCACAGGAACGGCGGGGTGAACGACGAAGAGCTTCCCGTCGGGCAGGGGGTCTGCGCGGAAGGGTCATCCAGCCAGCAGTAGGGCGCCAGGCCGCCCACCGCCGCCAACGACACCGTGTAGGGCTGACCCACCACCCCTTCGGGCAGGGAGGTCGTGGTGATCTGGAGTGTCTGGGGTCCGACCACGGGAAGGGAGAGCTCAACTGGCGTCGAGGAAAGCTGGGGGCTGGAGGAGTCGGTCACCACAACCGTGAAGGTGACCGGGTTACCGGTCGTCGGCGCCGGATAGGGCACGGTGGAGCTGGCCGAGCTCGACAGCGTTCCGCCTTGTGACAGGGTGAGCCACGGGGGCAGCGTGGACCCGGAGGCGAGTGTCCAGGTGTAGGGAGGAGTACCGCCGGCAGCGGCAAGATTGTCCGCGTAGGTCGATCCCGCGTACGCGACGGGAAGCGACGGGTTGGTGGTCACTTCCACGCCGGAGGTCGCCGATCCATTGACGTCGAAGAAGTCGGGGCCGAGCGCGGTCCCAGCCGAACCGGGGCTGCCGTTGACACCGTTCTGGCCCGGAGAGTTCTTGGGAAAAGCAGATCCCTGCCAGTTACCTCCGCCTAGCCCGTAGCATCCCGGCGGCCAATTGGCGTAGGGGGTCGCCGCGCTGAACGCGGGACACTCGGTCAGGATCCCCGGTCCTGCGGTGACGGTATTCACCGACGTTCCGGTTCCGTAGGTCACCTGGTCGACGGCAGGAGCAGGTCCGGCATCGGCTGCGTTGTAGCCGCTGTAGAAGGCTCCGCCCTGGGCGTTGCCGCCGTTGCCGCCATCCCCGCCGTTGCCTCCGTTTCCCCCCGTCCCGCCTGACGACCCCGGGACGCCGGCGGGCCCACCGAAGCCACCTGGTCCGGCGTAATACGGCCCTCCGACCGGAGCATCGTTGGTGGACGTCGGGCCTCCGAGAGCCTGGTCATCGGTGAAGTTGCTCGACGTCACCGCTACTGAGGACTGCGCTGTGCTGGTGAGGCTCTTCAGGCCCTTGTCGAAAATGGCTCCCCCGTAGGCGTCCCCACCGTTGCCGCTCGTGCCGCCTTTCCCTCCGTTGCCGCCGTTGCCCGCCTGCCCGAGATTCCCCGACGAATCCCACCCGGGGCCGCCTGTGCCGCCCAAGCCTCCAACTCCGCCAAGGCCGGGATTTCCCCCGATCGCCTCGTCGCCGGTGAAGGTACTGCCGGTGACTGACAGGCTTCCCGAGTTGTAGACGGCGCCTCCATTGGCTTGCGCTCCATTGCCCCCCGTCCCGCCGGAACCTGCGTTGCCTCCATTACCCCCAGGGGTGCCGTAGCCACCCGCCCCTCCTTGGCCGCCGACACCGCCAGTTCCGCCCGGACCCCCGTTGGCCTGGTCCTGGCTGAAGGTGCAGTTGGTCACAGACAAGGTGCCGGCGTTGTAGACGGCTCCGCCTGCGCCGGTGCCGCCCTTGCCACCCTTGCCGCCAGACGCGGTGGAGGCATCGCCTCCGGCTGCCCCCTGGCTCTCCGAGTTGTCCTGGCCGCTCCCGCCGTCGCCACCGAAGCCGCCGCCGCCGCCATCGGCCTGGTCCTTGGAGAACGTGTCCCCGTTCAAGTTCGCGGTCGAGCCGGAGGCGACGTAGAGGAACCCGCCCTCCTCCTTGAGGCCGTCGGTCCCATCCGCGCCCGGATCGGCGAAGGTTCCCGACCCCCCGGCAGCACCGCTCTGGCCGTCCTGCCCGAAGGTGACCCCACCGGTCAAGGTGAGATTGGTGAGGGTGAGGGTCCCGCCGAGCACGTCGATCGGCTTGGCGATGTCGTCGGCCCCTCCCGTCGCCGGGTCCGGGTTGCCGGTGGCGGGAATGGCCAAGCCGCCGGGTCCGGTGGTTGTCATAAAGCCGTCCAGGGTCACGCTCTGTCCCGTGCCGTCGATGACCAGGCTCACCCCGGCACCCACGTCGATAGTCTGGGTCATCTGGATCGAACCGCTGCAGGAGAAGACGACGGTGCCTCCGGTGGCAGGCGAAGTGGTGAGTTGCGAGACATCGGAGGTGAACTGCGACGAAGAGCACGTCGAGACGGTCAGGGTCGGACCGGGAGTGGAGCTGGCGCGGGGATGGGGATTGGCAAGCGACGCGGCTGCCCCTGCCGGTGCGAAAGCGACCGGCAGGGCGAGCGCGAGGGCCGCTCCAAGTGCGACCGAAACGACCGCTGCAGAGCGGAGATGGCGCATCAGGGAGACGGGAATAACGCCGTTGAGCGCAGATGGTGCATCAGGCGGGATCCCCCGCCATGGCAACAATCGGGGCCGGGATCGACTTGCCACCAAGTGACCCCACGAATCCGGCGTCGCCGAAGGCGAAGATGCCGCCGTCGCCGGCCACCATCCAATAGCCACCGCCGGTCGAGGTGGGCACCATGCCGTCGATGGGCTTGACCAGGCCGGCGACCACCGAGTTCGAGCCTCCCGGCTGCTGGGCGGGATTCAACTGGCCGGTGGAACCGTGGTAGGCGGCGTCCCCGAACGTGAAGATGCCCCCGTCGGCGGCCACCTCCCAGTAGCCCTTGCCGTCTGCGCTGGGTGACATGGCCACTGTCGGCTTGTTGAGTGGTTCAACCGAGTTTGCTCCCCCGGGCGCGTTTGCCGGGTTGAGTTGGCCAGGGGTGCCCTCGAACGTGGCGTCGCCATAGGTGAAGATGCCGCCATCGCCGGACATGAGCCAGTAGCCCTTGCCGTCGGGGGTTGCGAACATATTGACGATCGGCCAGGTTAGGTGCAGCCCGGAGGTGGCCGCCGGCGAACCGTAGGAGACCGCGTCTCCTGCGGTTATTACCTGCCCGGCATTTGTCGCCAGCCAGAAGCCCTTTCCGTCGGCCGTCGACGCGATGGTGGTGACGGAGGTACTAGCGGCGGGTTGGGCGGACAGGGAATAGGAACCGGCATCGCCGAAGTTGTCGACCGTCCCCGTCGACGAGACCACCCAGTACCCCTTGCCGTCGGGAGTGGGAGCGATGGCGACCGCTGTGTTTCCCATATTGGTGGCGTTACCGGTAACGTTGGTTGCAGATCCGAAGGGGTAGACCGTGCCGTCGGTGCCGAGTAGCCAGTACCCGGGACCTGATGGCGGCGGGGTCGCCGCCGCCACCGTTATGGATACCGGTACCAACATTGTCTCGGGCGGCGAGGAGGAGTCAGCCACTTGGATCATGGCTGAGCTGTTCCCCGCGGCAGTCGGAGTTCCGGTGATCGCCCCGGTGGAGCTGTTAAGGCTGAGACCGGTCGGGAGCGTACCCGAGCTGACCGACCAGCTGTAGGGAAGGGTGCCACCTGAAGCCGAGCAACTTCCGGTGTAGGCAACTCCCACAGTGCCTGATCCCTGGGTGCAGGAGGCGGAGGACAGCTTTCCGCCAGGCGATGTCGTTGAAGTCGAGCTCGACGAAGTAGTCGAGGAGGTGGACGAAGTCGAGCTCGACGAAGTGGTCGACGAGGACGACCCGGGCGTCCCGTAGTAGAAGGCATCGCCGTTACCGTCCCCGGCAACGCAGAAGGTGGTTGTCACACACGACACGCCGTGCAGATCGGTCCCTCCCTGAGAAAGCGGCTTGTCGACGGTTTGAGGAGCAGCCCAGGTCCCGTTCTCGTACATCACCACGGCCCCGAGGTAGGTGCTCGCATTGGCGGCGTTGGGGGTGGCGGCGCAGAGAGTAGTCGAGGCGCAGGAGATCGCGTTAAAGGGCTCGTTGCTGGGCAGAATCAGCTGCGCGGGGGACCACGAGGTGCCGTTATACGAAGCCGACAGCCCACCGTTCTCGACCGTCATGCAGAACGTGCTGGAGGTGCACGAGACTGCCTCAAGGGCTTCGCCCTGGCCGTTCGCACCGCCGATCGTGTCCGGGGTGCTCCAGGAGGTTCCGTTCCAGGTGTAGGCGTTACCGGAGTAGGTCACACCGTCGACCCCGTTGTCCACCGCGACGCAGAAGGTGACCGTCGGGCAGGAGACCGAGGTGAGGGACGGAACTTCCGTCCACCCGTTCGTGCTGTTGGGCGCCGGCACGATCTTGACGGCTGCCGACCACTTCCCCGTGTTCGCGTCGTACTCGAAGCCATTGCCATTCGCGTCGACCGCCCAGCAGATGGTGTCGGTTGCCCCGGCGGCGCATGAGACTGAGTTGATGGCTACTTGCGAGTTGCCAGAAGTTCCAGAGCCGTCGAGCAAGCCAGGCGTATCCCACACGGTCCCGTTGTAGGTGAGCGCGTATCCGTCGCTGTCCACCGCAGCACAGAATGTCGTGGACGTACACGAAACAGAAGTCACACCACCCCCATTGCCATTGACACTGGGATCGAACTGGGCAGGAGCACTCCACGACGTTCCGTTGAGCACGAAGTCCTGGCCGGTCAGGTTCACCCCCATGCACCATGACGTGGAGATACAGGACAACCCCGAGATCGTCGGGGAATAGGACGACTCGTCCACGTTGACGGCCGTTCCCCAGGTCGGGCCGGTGCCACCGGCAAAGGCAGCGATGGAACTCACTCCTCCCGCTCCGAGAGAGGCGGCGACCAGCGCAACCGCGAAACGCCTCAGTGCCCATGTCTTCCTCATTGATCGCCTCCTAAGGGTATGTAGTTGGCGAAGGCGAACGCAGAGCGTCCACCGCCACCATCAACTCGGTCCAGCCAGAGAACCGTACAGGATCGCACTCGTCTCCGGTCCCATCTTCGAGACGGCGCGCCGATCCGACCACCTGCTCCCCAGGCTCCAGGTCGATCCGGAGAGACACGCCGTCCACCCCGGCCAGTCTCGTCAGCCTCCCATCGCCTAACATCGGGGAGATCCCCTATTTATACGAACAGGTACCTGCCCTCGCTGCGGGTTCAGCGGCAGCCGGAGCAGGGGGAGCTGAGAGTGCCGACGGGAACTTCCAATCCTCCCCGACCATTGACGGAGACTGACCGGGTGCCAACATTCTTGGAGCGTGGATCGACCATCGATGTGATCGACTCTCTACTCGCGCGAGCGTCCGCCGGTTCCGGCGGTGCCCTTTTCATCGTCGGCGAGGCGGGTCTCGGGAAGACTGCGATGCTCTCGGAGGCACTCTCTCGGGCCGACCGATTCTCGATCAAGATAGCTCGCTGTTCGGAACTCGACGTCGGCCTTCCATTCGGCCTTCTCGACCAGCTCGACGAGGGATCGGGTACCGGTGAGATCATCGAGGCCCACGACCCCCGCGAGGCCGAGGATGCACGCCTCGCTCGTTATGCATTGCTGCTCGGTTGGCTCCGTTCGGACCACCCCGCGCCCTTGTTGGTTGCCATCGACGACCTCCACTGGGCCGATCCCGACTCTGTCGAGATCCTCTCCTCTGCCTGCCGGCGGCTGTCCAACCTACCTGTTGCCATTGTCGCGACATTGCGACCCTGGCCACCGGTCGCCATAGACCGCATCATTCCTCTCCGCCTGGAGGGCGCCTCGCTCGAGACGCTCTCCCCCCTTTCCGAGCAAGCATCGACTGAGCTCTTCGAGAGAATCGCGACCGCACAAGTTCCCGTGGATCTCGCCAGGAAAGCCCGCGCCCAATGCGCGGGTAATCCGCTTCTGATCGGAGAGCTGGCCCAGGTGTGGCGGGAGGGATCGACCGTGCTCGATGCGCCGACCGTGTCCCTGACCAACCGCCTGTTCCTGCCACGATTCGTCGGCATCGGAACGGATGCCCTCCAATGGGCCAGGGCAGCCAGCATCTTCGGATCCCGTTTCCTCCCCACCTTGGTGAATTCCATCGTCGATCTGAGTCCTCCTCGATGCGAGCGTGCGGTGGAGCACCTCCACCGCGCCGGACTGCTCACCGAATCTTCGGATACATATGCCGCGTTTGTCCACCCTCTCGTCCGTCAGGCTCTATACGACGACCTCTCACCCGCGGCGCGGACAGCCCTTCATGGTAGGACCTTTGCGGCGATGTGCGACCGCGGTTTCCGTGCCGTCGAGATCGCACCGCATGCTCGCTTTGCAGCCATGGAAGGCGACCGGCGGGCCATCGATGTTCTGGAACAGGCAGGACGCTGTGCTCTTGCCGCCGGAGCAGTCGCCGCGGCTGTCACACACCTAACCGAGGCAGAGGCCCTCTCGGGCGACACGGTCTCTGCCTCGCTCCGGCTGGGCCTCGCTCAGGCATTGCTGATTACGTCAATGGTCCCGCAAGCAGAGGGTCAGGCGCGCCAGATTCTGAGCGATCCTCATACTCCCGGTCAAATGAAGGTTGCCGCCTTCCGCCTCTTGTCCCAGATTCTCCTTGCTTCGGGCCACCATGATGAAGGAATTTCCTATGCCCGTGCTGCATCGCAGATCGCGGTCCGCTTCGATGCTCGGCTGGCCGTCGAGATACTTCTCGACACCGCCTTCGCTGGGTGGCTACTGGCCGGGCCGCGCCGGGCACGAGAAGAAATCGACCTCGCCACTGAAATGCTCCGATCATTGACCGAGATCGACCCCGATCTGCTCCATCGGGCTGCCACTGCCGACGCGTATCTCTCGGCAATCAGTGGTGATATCTCAGGAGTCGACATTCTCACCGACACCTTTCGCCGGGCGATGGCCCAGCCGAGACTTGCTGTGTCAATGTCACCGTACAAGTGGGATCCGGTGCTTGGCTACACCTTGCTGTGCAAGCACTTCGAGCGTTTCGAGGAGAGCACGCTCGGCTACAGCCGTTTGCGGGAAGCGGCAACGAAACACGGAGCCCACCTGCTCCATCAGACTGCTCTTATATCCGACGCCGATGGCTCGTGGCGGCTGGGTAGGCTTGAGGAGGCATACGGAGATCTTCTATCGTCGACCGAGTTGTTCGAGATGGCACCAGGGATCGCCCCCTTCTGCCTAGTGGGCCTGGCACACCTCACCTACGAGATGGGGAGAGCCGAGGAGAGCGCCAGATGGGTGGCGCAGCTCGAATCCACCATGTCCCTGCTTAGCAATCCCCCTTACCTTCACATGTGGATCCTCTACCTCAGATGCTGCAATCGGATGGAGGCCGCCGACGTAAGTGCGGCGCGGAGGGCTGCCTTCGAGCTTTCACGCGTCGTCGAGGAATCGGGAATCCTCGAGCCCTGCATCGTCCCCTGGCACGGCACTGCCATCGAAGCACACGTTGCCGCTGGCGATCTTGCCAGCGCAGAGGAAATCATCAACGCTCTCGAAGAGCGCTGCTCACCACTCCCATGCCGCGCCCCACGAGCTGTTGCGACGACTGCTCGTGCCATCGTTGCGTGGCGACGCGGAGAGAACGATGAGGCGGGTGTTCTCTTCACTGAAGCCGAGGGGCTGGCCATGTCGGTGCCGATGCCGCTGACCCAGGCAGAGGTGTTGCTCACATTCGGTCGTTTCCTCCGTGCCACCGGCCAAGTACGCCCTGCTCACCA
>JAKAWH010000085.1 GCA_021817065.1 Actinomycetes bacterium | reverse complement strand
TCACTCCCGCCACAAGAAGCGCTTCGCACACGCCGACGACCGACAGCGGGGTGGACTCGCCGGTCGGCGAGCGCCCGGCAGCGGGAGTCCCAGTCATCGAAGGTCACTGTAGCGAGGAAGGTCCCGCTGCATCGACACCGTGCTCGGCGTGTCAGCGTCCAGCGCAGCGAGCGCGGCTGCACAGGTCGCGGGCCGAGCCAACACGGCGGATCGATCCGGCTAGGGTGACCTGGAAGACGCTTGTGGAGAAAGGGAATAGGCCATGCAGATAGCCGGTGCGAAGATCCTGCTCACCGGGGCGACCGGGGGGCTCGGACATGCGATCGCGCGGGAACTGGCAGCCCGTGGCGGTTCGTTGATCCTGACCGGCCGCAAGGTCGACGTTCTGGAACCCCTCGCTAAGGAGATCGCGGCGAAACCGGTGGCCTGCGACCTTTCCGACCGCGTCGCAGTCGGAAGGTTGGCAGAAGAGAACTCCGACGTGGACATCATGGTGGCCAACGCCGGCTTGCCCGGATCGGGAACCTTCCGCGACCTCTCCGATGAGGAGGTCGACAGGGTATTGGACGTGAATCTCCGGGCCCCCATCGTGATGGCCCACTCGCTGGGCCAGAAAATGGCCGACAGGGGGAGAGGCCAGATCGTCTTCGTCTCGTCGGTGGCAGGTCTGGTCGCCTCCCCAAACACCTCGATGTACAACGCCACCAAGTTCGGATTGCGCGGCTTCGCTCATGCGCTGCGTCTCGACATGGAAAGCTCGGGAGTGGGAGTGTCAGTGGTCCTGCCCGGATTCATCCGGGACGCCGGCATGTTTGCCGACGCCCAGGTGGAGCTGCCACCCGGTACCCGGACCAAATCTCCCATCGACGTCGCCCGGGCGGTGGCGTCCTGCATCGAGGACAACCGCGGAGAGATGCTGGTGGCACCTTTCGAACTGCGGCTGGGTTCCAAGGTCGGCGGCTTCGCTCCGTCTATCTCGGCCCTGGTTCAGAAGACCTCAATTGCGCGCCGCACGTCGAGCTCTCTGGCCGCGGCACAGCGCGACATCAAGTAGAGCGCTATCCGGGACCGGTTCAGGGAATAGGCATTTGGTCTCTATTCGCCCGGTCGAGGGTGTGGGACAAAGAAGTGGATGACGAGGAAGGGCGGTGGGGGAAACCAAGCGCCCAGTCTCCTCGACCGGCTGGCCCGCCGGATGACGCGGGAGACTGCTGCGGCGACCTCCGGCGACGATGCCGATTTCGTGCGTGCCCAGATTTCACGGTTGGCCCGATATTCCAGGTACTTCTCTCCTTCGATCCGTGGGGTGGACAACCTGCCCGACACAGGTCCCGCCATCATTGTCGGGAACCACTCCTGCATCTTCTACATGCCCGGCGGATGGGTTTGGGAAGGCTGCGTATCAACGTCTTCCCGATCCTTTTCGGTCCGCCCTTCGGGCTGACCCCGGTGGTGGTGCCTCCTGTCCCGATGCCCTCGGCGGTCGCCGTCGAGTTCCTCCCCCCCATGCGGTGGGAGGACCTTGCACCGGAGAGCTCCACCGATCCCGAGGTGGTCGGCGCCTGCTACAAAGAAGTCACCTCCACGATGCAGTCGACCCTCGACCGGCTCCGGTCGGAGAACCCCCATCCGGTCCTGCGGGGGATCTCCCGTCTGGTCAGTGGGCGATCTACGGAGGACACTGCCTTTCGCGATGTCCTGGAGGCCGCTACCCAGCGGTGAGCGGGCGGCCCGACCGCCGGCGGGTTGGCGACCAGCGCTCCGGACAGCCCGCATACCTCGGTCAACGATACGGCCCCGGAGGCCAGGTCGACCCGGCCAGTAGCCCGGCGCAAACCCGCCCTCCTCCATCACACCGGGGCTTCCAGCTCCAAACGCTGGGGCCTGGGTGGAGGTTGGTGATCCCATAGGTCGGCAAGGAGATCGGTCTTGACCGAGGCGCGGTCTGGATCGTCCCACAGGTTCCGCTGCTGGAGAGGATCGTCTGCCAGGTCGTAGAGCTCGCCCTCGGACCCGTCGTGGACACTGCCCGGCCTGTAGGCGGTGCAAACCCATCCGGAGCGGGTGACGGTTCGCAGGTGCACGTCCACCCCGAAAAGCTCGCTGTCCCACTCGGTCAGCACCCGCTCGAAGCCGCGGGCATCGGCGTCGGTATCGTCCACCGGCAGGGCAGAGCCCTGCATCCACTCCTCAGGGAACCGGACGGCGATGGCACAAAAAGTCGGGGCGAGATCGACCAGACCGACCGGTCGGCTGACCACCGACGGGGTGATTCCGGCGGAAGGCGCTGGCCGCCAGACGAGAGGGAGTCTCATCAGAGCATCGACGTGGTAGGGGCCCTTGAAAAGGAGCCCGAAGTCACCCTGGAGCTCGCCGTGATCGGTGGTGAAGATGACGTCCAGGTCCTGTTCCCATCCACGGGCGGCGATCCTGCCGAGCACCCGGCCGAGCGCCTCGTCGATCAGCTCGCATTCCACCGCATTGCGCGCATTGACCTCTCGGACTTGATCGGCGGTCAAGGTTGCCGGGACCCACTGGGCGGGAGCCTCGTAATTGGAGACGAGCTGTCCGTCGTACCACATCCGCCAGTGACGGGGCTTGGCGTCGAGAATCGCCTCGCGCCGAGCGGGGTCCTCCGGGTACCCGGGAGGCAGCGGCACCTCCCGCCAGTCGATTCTCCCCACTTCCGATTGGGGCGGGTCCCAGGGATGGTGAGGATCGGGGAAGCTCATCCAACAGAAGAAGTCGTCATCGTCGGCGAGAGAATCGATCCAGTCGATCGTGCGCTGGGCAACCCAGTCGGTGTGGTACCAACCAGGATCTATCGGGTTGACCTTCACCTGGGGAGCACCGGTGTCGCCCCCGCCTTCCGCGTTGACCTGGAAGCTCCCGTCGAGCACCGGATAGAAGCCGCCAAAGGCCTCCGGGTGGTTCTCGAAAAGCCACCTCGTGTAGTGCATGGGACCGGTCGCCCCATGGGTAGCGAACTCCAGGTGCTCGAATCCCCGGTGCTGGCCCCCGGGCGGAACGGTTCCCTCCCGACCGAGCGCATTCTCGACGAAGCGCAAAAAAGGATCCAGATAAGGCTGGAAGTGAGCCTTGCCGATCAGTGCGGTCCGGTACCCGGCGTCCCGCAGTGTTGCCGCCACCGACGGGGCGTCGGTCGGTAAGGGGATGCCGTTCATCCATACCCCATGGGTCGACGGGTGCTGGCCGGTCAACATGGTCGAGCGCGATGGCATGCATACCGTCGACTGGGGATGGGCGCGTTCGTAGCGGATCCCGGCAGCAGCGAGGCGGTCCACCACCGGCGTGCGGGCGAGTGCTCCACCGTTGCAGCCAAGAGTGTCGTACCTCTGCTGGTCGGTAGTGACAAAAAGGATCTTGCGGCCCATCAGTGCACTCCTTCCAAGAGCTCGCGCAGGAACTTCAGAGCGTTGCCGCCGGCTCCTCCCACCACCAGTGCCATCGTCGAGGGATCGGCGTCTGCAGCGTAGACAACCAGCGAGGTTCCATCCCCCACGTCGAGCACGTCGATCGTCGAAAGGTGTTCGCGCACGAATGGTGCGGTGATCCGGTATTGGAAACGGCGTTGCAGGTGGTCGTTGGTGATGATCTTCTCGGGAATGACGACTCCGCTCCCGGTGGTCACCTGCCGGGTGGTCCCCTCGACGGTGGAGGCGACGATCCCGGGAAACCACTCCTGGATACGACCCGGGTCGCCGAGTATCTCCCACACCGTGTCGGGGGGCGCCGCGATGCGGACCTGCCGGCGCACAGTTGCCCTTCCTGCGGTGACCGAACTCATCAGAGCACCTCCTCTCCTGGGGCCGGCTGCGGCCGCCCGCCTCCGTTCACCTGATCGGCCGCGCGCTTCCTATCCCCCGGTGCCACCCGATTCGGCTTTCCCGATTCGTTCAACTCGTCATCCCCCCCAGGCCGACCAGGCCGCGCGCCAACTCGATCTCTCCCATGTGACGCAGCCCGTGCTGGTACATCCAGCACTCGGCGGCGTCCAGCACGGTGATGCCCTCCGGGCCCGCCACCCTGGCGCTGTAGGTACTGGCGACCTGGGGAGGCAGCGGCCGGGGGATCACGACCCGTTCGAGGTCCGGAAACTCGAGGGCGTCCAGCCAGCGCTCGGTCCGGTCGAACACCTCCCGCTGGTACTCGCGGAACGCCACATAGTCACCAACCCGCTGATTCACCATCTCTGCCACTGTTGCGTGTTTGCCGTGATCGTTTATCGCCATGCGAACTTTTTCCTGCCATGCCTGATTCCAGAGAGGCATCTCCCCGGTGGCCAGCATGAATGAGACATCCTCCATGTTGGTGTAGTGGAAGAGGGAAAAGGCGATCGGCAACACCCCGTCCCGTTCGAAGTGATTGACCTGGGTGAGATTCATGGTGGAGACTGCGTCATAGTAGAGGCTGTGCATTGCGCGCATCCGCCGCCGGAGGGAATCGAGGACTAGTGCGTCCCCGCCTTCTACCGGAGGCTTCGTAGGGTCGGCATCCACACGTCAAGGTTAACTCATAATTGGTCAGGTGACAACTATCTATGCTACGGTGGGGTGGTGGCAGTGGCCGGCACCCGGCGACCAGGACGACCCCGGCGCGAGGAAGGGCCCGCGGTGACCCGGGATGCGATCCTCCGTGAAGCGATGGACGCGACGACCACCGGTGGCTTCGCCGGCCTCGCCCTGCGGGAAATTGCCAGGCACCTGAAGGTCACCCTGCCGGCGATCCAGCGCCACTTCCCCACCAAGGACGATCTGTGGCGCGCCTGCGTCGACGCCCTCATCGACGCGGTGCCCCTGCGCGCGCATCCCCCGGACGTGGTGGACCCGGCTGCGGCGCTGATCGATCACATCCGATACCAGATCGAGAGCGCTGCCTTGCTTCCGGCAATCACCGCCGCGATGTGGAACGACGCCGAACCCGGTGCCGCCGAGAGATTGGCCTACATGGAAGAAAAGGTCTCGGTGGTTCTAGCCCAGGCGCGGGAGCGCTTCGCCATCGCGATGGAGGCCGGGGTGGTCCGCACGGTCGATCCCGAGGTATTCCTGGCCCTGGTCAGCCTCGGACTCAGTTCCCTCGCGAGCTCCCGCTACGCTCTCGCCCGGCTCTTTGCAATCGACCTGGACGATCCGGCCTCGCGGGAGCGATTTGCCGCTTGCCTCACCGACCTGGTGATGAACGGCTTGCTCGTCCCAAGACGGTGAGCCGGGGCACATGCAAATGTCTCCAGAGATCAGTGTTCCCTCAGACCCTCAAGCCCACACCTTCGATTCTCAGCGCGCCCGCAGGGCACGCGGCAACCGCTCGCCGGGCGCGCCGCAGAAGGTGCGGAGAATCCAGGTCCGCATCGTCCACCACGGGAAATCCCCACCGGTCGAGTTCGACGCGATCGCCGAATACGAGCATGCAGATGCCGTGCCCTCGACAGCGCGTGAGATCCACCACCAGGCGACTCTTCATCGCCAATGCTCTGAGTGGTGAGGGATCGGCAGGGATCCCGCACGACGGGCTCCCTCACAGGGTCGGTGCCGTAGATGCTTACGGAGATCGTCACCGAAGACGGTAATTGCCGACTCGAACAAAGACACGGCACCGTCAGGATGTGCGCAGCCACCACGACCGGCTATGTTGCCGAGGAGCTCCGGCAGTCGGCGACGCCCGGGGCGGGACAACTTGCCCGCAGCCAGCGCGCGAGCTAGCGCAGAGACCTCCGGCAAACCGAGGACGCACGGCCCGCACTGACCGGCGCTCTCGCCAGCGAGGTAGTCGAGGATCCTCGCCGTTTCGGCAAGCCCGCACGTAGCCCTTCCGATCACGGCGAGTACCCCGCAACCTAGCGAAACGCCCTGGCGCGCCAGCTCGTCACGCGACAGTGGCAATCTCCTTGCACGATCCATTGTCACCCAGGTGCCCCCGTACCCACCCACGAGCACCGCTTGGCCTTCTCCATTGCCATGCGCCAGGCTCTCATCTCCCAGATTCGCGGCTGCCACAAGCTCCCCTATTGTCGGGGTGCCCCACACCTCGAGCACTGTGCCAGGGCATGCCACATCGCCGTGTACGGTAACCAACACCGAGCCGGGTGCGCCGGACGTACCGCAGGTCCGGAACCACTCAGCACCCCAGCGCGCAATGAGTGCTACATGGGCAAGCGTCTCGGCATTCTGAACCACGGTCGGCCGGCCGTCGATTCCCGCTACCGCCGCCCTCCGACCAGGCCGGGGCTTGGCTCGGGCCCCCTCGAGGAACGCCACCACGGCACTGGATTCTCCGGCCACGAATCGGTCAGGGCCCAGGGAAACCCGTATGCCCACGCTGTCGGGCGCAATGTCTCTCCTTTCGAGGAGTGCCCGAGACAGTGCCTCGCGACCCGCGCGGTCGCTGCGGTGCAACTGCACGATCACCTGGTCGGCACCAACCACCTCGGCCACCACAACCGCCCCATCGAGAACGAGGTGGGGGCGCAGGCGCACAAGGGTCCGGTCCTTGAAACTGGCTGGCTCGCTCTCCGAGGCGTTCACCACCACGATGGCTCGCCCGGGCGAGGCGGCAGCCGTTGCCAGCTTGATCGCGGTGGGAAATCCAGCACCTCCCCTGCCTCCCAGACCGCTGATGGCTATCTCGTTGAGTAACACCCGGCCATGGTGGGCAGGGGGGATGGAACCGATCCTTGCGAGATGGGCACCGAGACCTTCCGGGCCCGACGAAGCCGCGGGACCAGCCACCAAACGCGCCCGTGGATCGCCGAGGTGACCAAAGCCACCGGGCACCCTGCCGGGCACCTGCTCCGCCGGATCGGCACGGAGCCCGAGAAGCGAATTGGTCATCCGCGGATTCCCGACTCCTGCTCCCCCGCGCGGACAGCATCATTCCCGCCGGTGAGAAACTCGGGGGAGCGTGCGGTATGTCGGGTTACAGTGAGCACCAAGACGGCCCCTCCTGTAACGATATACATCGAGCGCAACGCGGGGGTGTCACTGCCAGCCAGCACACCGTGGAACCAGCACGTGGCGAACACGAGCACAGCAAATCGGTGCACTTCTAGCCATCGGTGCCCGGCAAGGATGCGCCCTGCCAGAGCTGCCGTCCCGCCGGCTGCAACACCAAGATACAGCGCGACGGTTCCGAGGGCGACAGCGCCTGGACGATACCCTGATGCGCCGGGGACGAAGGCTCCGCCGACTCCCACTCGGGCGTAGCGATCCAGGATCAGCGCCGACACGTGCCCGGCTACCAACGCCAGGGTTGCGGAGGCGAGCACTGCGTGAGCGCGAAGCTGAACAGCGGGGTGGAGCATTGGCCGCCGGAAACGCCACGGGTGGCTAAACCACGTACCAAGGAGGACGACCGCAGTGAGCGCCAAGTAGGCCGCGACACCCAGCCCACGACCGACGATCCAGGGCGCCATCCGGTTATTGCGTGCCGATGCGGAGATCGAGACGATGGCGAAGCCGCCCGCGAAGGTAGCAAACAGCACGCCCGAAGCAGCACTTCGCCGTGGACGCTGCTCGCTGCTCACAATGGGCCCCAGCACATCAGCGGCACCATCGACGACGATGTATGAACACCGCCTTCGTCATCGACCCAAAGTGCAGCCAGCCTCCGGCGCTCGGCAACCGCACCCACCTCGGATCTGCCGGCCAGGAAGAGCACCTTCGACCACACTTCTGCATCGGCGGGATCCTCCATGACAACCGTCACTGCCTTGAGACCCTGCCCACCAGGCCGGCCGGTACCCGGATCCACCAGATGGTGCACGGGACCGCCTCCGCAGGTCCAGGATCGCAAGCGGGTTGACGAGCTAGCACAGGCAAGATCGCGTAATGCCACTACAGCGCGCGGGGTCGCTGTCCCGAAGGGGTCCTCCACTCCTATTAGCCACGGTTCGCCGCCCGGCGCACTACCTGAGCAGTAGCAATCCCCACCGGCTTCGACCAGGTGGTTCGGTGCTACGGCACCGAGGGCGAGGCTGGCCCAGCGCACAGCCAATCCCTTGCCGATACCACCGAGGTCGACGGGAAAACTGCCCAGCACCACCTCTCGATTCTCCTCGTTGAAGCGCGGCCTCCAGCGAGGGAGGGAACTCCGCGCCGGTGGCAGGGGCGCCGACATCTGAACGTCACCCGAGGCGAACGGGAGCGACCTGTCGTAGCCGAGTGCTACAAGATCTCTGAGGATGCGAGGATCGAACTGTCGCCCCGTCTCCCGGTAGGCACGGTACGCTTCCTCCAACGCCTCGAAACAATAGGGCGGAACGCTATGTGCTTCGGTGGGGCGTGCGTTGGCCTTCATGAGCGGGCTCTCGGGGTCAAAGCGCGTACAGGTCGCCTCCACGTCCTTGAATACCTGCAATGCGGAGGTGATCGCCCGGTCAAATGATTCTCCATCGCCTGCTTCCCATAGCGCTCGTACGGTTACATCGGTCGCCATGGCGCGCACCTGGGCGACCACCTCGACATCATCGATAACGCCAGAACTCCAGTCAGACACCCGATGCGCCCGTGGTGGCATGAACGACGGGAGGAGGAGCAACCGAGATGCTCGGGAGCGCGGGGAGGGGAGAGGTCGCAACGGGAGACACGGTGAAGCCCGGCTGGGATACCAATCCAGTTACCGCGTTCTGCTGGGCAGCGATTATTGCTGTCAGATTTTTTAAGGCGGCCGTCTCCGCCGCTAGGTACGCGGCCTCGTTCGTGGACGAGACCTTGGTCGACGACGTAGCCGTGGCATGAGTACGTGGTGCAACCCACGCGAGCGCCCCGACACTGCCGATAGCCACCGCTATCGAGGTGAGCAAAGGGGTCGTCTTGGAGCGGCGACGGCGCTCGTTACCCTTCCGGCGCAGCTCAGTCATCTCCGCCACCGCCGTCATCACCATAGGACCTGGAGGATGGCCCGCTCGACGGCGCCTGTGCCTGTGCCGAGAGGCGGGCTGCCTCCTGGCGAAGAGTCGACTCCTCGGTCGCGACTGAGCTTTCCTGCTGGGCGAGCTGAGATTCGCGACTCGCTAACTCCTGGTCAGCAGCTGCAATCTTGGCCTGCTCGGCGGCTGCCGCTTGAGAAACTTGCTGGCGAACCGTCGCAATTTGCGCGGAAAGCGCAGACTCTTCTGCTACCAACTGCTGCAACTGGCGGTTAACCGATGCCTCCATCGCCGACGGAGTCGGATCCTTGTGTACGGCGGGAATGACAGCTGCCCCTGGCGCACTGGCTAGAGCGAAGCCGCCCCCGGCGACCATCCCACTCGATGCGGCCAAAATCATGAAGTAACGAGAGACGTTCATATGGTCACTCCTTTTCCCGTGCGATCACTCCGCGCCTCCGGGAGTACACATTGCGCGCAAACCTTCCATTTCACCTACCCGACCTTCGCCCCGCAGTCCCGATGCCGGATGTCCAGGTTGGCTCTAGTAAGTTCATCAGCTCGCCATACAAGTCGGCGATCTCCTTGGAAATGGAAGGGGTGGTGCTCTCGGCCATGGTCTCTCCCTGATGTCTCAATGGGACGATGCCTGAAAGATCGCATGCCTGCACGCCTCCGTCACGCCCACCACCGGATTTCGGGTCGTCTCCCTAATAGTTGTGCGTCCGTTGATCGTGCGGCGTGCGTCCATTGATCGTGCGGCGTGCGTCCATCGGCGGTCGGTGGGCGATCTCCTTGGCCCGGGTGGGCACTCCCGGCTAGCCGCCTCATTGTCGCGGAGCCGTGGATACCGCCAGTTGCCGTCATCGGCTGAGCGGCACCCCACCTCCACCGGACACCACTTCACGCTCTACTGGCCATTTGCCGCCTCACCACAGGTCGGCACGAGGTGAATTGTTGCCACCTATGATCGTTAGGTGAATTCCCTCGGAGGACGGGGGGTGGCCGTCTTGGCGATCCTCACTTTCGGAGCGTTCCAAGGCCTCGGGGCGGTGGGCGGGAGCGGTTCGACCACCATGGTCTCGAGAGCCAGTCGGACGGCTTCTGGATCCATGGCATGGTCCTCCCCGACCCCGGTCGATCGGCAAGCACCTTACGGCAATGCGAACCGGTTGCAGGGTATCTCGTGCCCCAGCGCGATGCTCTGCGTGGCTGGAGATGGAGGGGGCAGCATCTTGACGTCGAGAGATCCAGGAGGGGGCTCCGCAGAATGGTCAAAGGTTCTAGTCGATGTCGCGGGCTGGATCCCTTCAATTTCGTGTGCTTCGGTGAGCCTGTGCATTGCAGGAGACGGAAATGGAAACTTGCTCTGGTCGACAAACCCAGCTGGCGGTGGCAATACGTGGAGCCGAGCCAGAATCGACGGAAATGAGATGATTTGGAGCCTTTCCTGTCCAAGCACGACCATGTGCGTGGGAGTCGATGGTGCTGGTGAGGTCCTGTCTTCAACCGATCCCACCGGCGGGGCAGGAGCTTGGTCGGCCACGACAGTCGGTGGACCCGGCGTTGCATCGATTTCCTGCTCCTCGCCACAATTGTGCGTGGCGGCAACCCGTACCGGCGAGATCTGGTGGTCTACCGATCCCACCGGCGGGGCAGGAGCCTGGTCGTCTGCCTCGTTTGGGGGAACCAACCAACTGCTGGCGATCGCATGCACCTCCGAAGCTCTCTGCGTCATCGGAAACTCGGCGGGCAGCATCTGGTGGACCACCAACCCGACTGGCGGTGTCAGCGCTTGGTCTTTTGCCGATATTGATGGTGGGAATTGGATTTCCGCACTCTCATGCCAGTCACCAACACTTTGTGTAGGAGGTGACTCGTGGGGAGACATCGTATGGTCCACTAATCCGACCGGTGGAATGTCGGCGTGGTCCACCGCCCCCGTCGCTGTAATCGGGTCCACTAACTACACGTCTGGCCTTTCGTGTGCTCCGAGCGGGTTGTGTGCGGCAGTGAATCAATCCGGCGATCTCCTCAGCACGACGGATCCAACGGGTGGCACTTCAGCATGGTCATCAACGGCAATCGATGCCACCAATCAGATCGATGCGGTATCGTGTCCCCAAGCCATATTCTGCGTCGCTGGTGACTCGGCGGGTAACTTTCTGTCTTCAACAAACGTGGGGGGTGCAGCGTCATGGTCGATATCTTCCGTCGACCCGGGGAGCTGGATCTCCTCAGTCGACTGCGTGACAAACGGGCTATGCGTTGCAGGAGATGGAGACGGAGACGTGCTCTGGTCGACAAACCCAGCTGGCGGTTCCGGAACGTGGAGTCGTTCCCATGTCGACGGAAAAGCGGTGATCTGGGGCATGTCGTGCCCCACTGTGACGCTTTGCGTGGGAGTCGACGGTGCCGGCAATATTCTCTCGTCCGTCGATCCCACGGGCGGTACTGAGGCCTGGTCGGTCACCAAGGTGGAGGGGTCAACCATCATATGGACCGTCTCATGTCCCTCGGTGGCGTTGTGCGTTGCCGTCGACGAAGCGGGTGCGGTGTTGTGGTCCACAGACCCGTCGTCGACATCGGCACAGTGGCACGTGGACAGCGGAATAGCCGAGTCGGGAATCGGCGCACTTGCATGTCCCTCGGTTGGGATGTGCATTGCAGGAGACGGTGCCGGCGAGATCTTGTCCACCAATAATCCGACAGGCGGCATTGGTGCGTGGAGCAAGGCCTCCGTGGATCCCGGAAGCTTCATATCCTCTGTGGCTTGCCCCGCGGTGTATCTCTGCGTAGCTGCCGACAGCTCCGGGAACGTCCTTTCGTCAGCGGATCCTCAGGGTGGACCGGTGGATTGGGTTTCAACACACGTCGATGATGCCTTTGTGTGGACTCTCTCCTGTCCCTCGAGCTCTCTCTGCGTCGCCGGCGACTCTGCGGGAAGCTTTCTAACTGGTACTCCCAATGCTTCCACCCCCGACGGCAAGGGCTATTGGGAGGTCGCCTCCGACGGGGGGATCTTCACCTTCGGGGACGCTGCGTACTTCGGCTCGCAGGGCGGCAAACCCCTGGCGCAACCGGTGGTCGGCATGGCTTCCACCCCCGACGGCAAGGGCTATTGGGAGGTCGCCTCCGACGGGGGGATCTTCACCTTCGGGGACGCTGCGTACTTCGGCTCGCAGGGCGGCAAACCCCTGGCGCAACCGGTGGTCGGCATGGCGGGGATGTAGGTCCGGTAGCTCAGCACGCCCGGCTAACCGTCTGCGGGATGCAAGGGGGTACGACTGTATGAGACCTGGAGCCATCACCAGGCAAACCGGTTCTTCTACCATTCGCGCTGGTCATTCCAGGCAGACTCCGCAGTTAATGCAGTTAATGTTTAAGACGGTTACCGGGGAGGGACGTGGTTGTTCTTCAGATAGCGCTGCGAACATATCTGTGCCGCCGATCTGTCTTGTCGCCCTTACCAGGCGAACCCGCCTTGTTCGTCCATTCCGACCGCAACCAGATCACTAACGGGGGGGACGACACCATTGCCGATGCCGACCTCGACCGTCTACTGGAGAAGGTGCATCGAATCGAAATGTTCGGCGAATCAATGCGGCGCTTCGACGAGGAGCCGACCCGGGCTCACAATCAGGTACCCATCGAGGAGGCATCACCAGAGATCCCCAGCCCCCGCCGCCGGACTTCCAAAGGTCCGTCCGTATTCGGTGGAGCTAGTAAGAATCGAACTTACGACCTCAGCATTATCAGAACGTTCCGGCTGATCTATCGTGGTCCGAGAGAGTCCGGATTGGTCTAGGTTTTCGCAGGTAGATGACCTGTCCCGCCGCCGACCCCTGTACCAGCTCGGACCGGCCGAGACGCGTTCGGACCGAGTTGTAGGGACAAGAACGTGTTCTACCGGGCCAAAATGCTGAGTTTTCGAGAACCGGTTTCACGACGAATGTTGGGACGGCTCGCATTGTCGGCTGCCGCTCAGGCGACCTTGTCGGCAAACCGCTGGCGTGCGGCTTGCCTCGAAACTCCAAGGGCCACAGCGATTTCGTTCCATGATCTTCCCTGAGGCGGCGCGCGTGAATAACATTGACAC